>NZ_AP022573.1:1502229-1802674 GCF_010729105.1 Mycobacterium saskatchewanense | reverse complement strand
CGTGCGCCGCGGCGACCAGCCGCTCGAACGCGGCCAGCCCCCCGAAGAGCGGGTCGATGTCACGCGGGTCGGCGACGTCATAGCCGTGGTCGGCCATCGGCGACACCGTGACCGGATTGATCCAGATGGCGTCGACGCCGAGCCGTTCCAGGTAGTCCAGCCCGCCGGCCAAACCGTCCAGGTCGCCGACGCCGTCGCCGTCGCTGTCGGCGAACGACCGCGGATAGACCTGGTAGAACACGGCGTCCGACCACCACGCCATCGGGTCCGCCATCACAGGGCCGCGTTCACGAGGGAGTGGGCGGCCATCTCGAGGTAGTCGAGCAGCTGGCGCCGGTGCTCGTCGTCGAGGGTCTGCGAGTCGATCGAGGCGACCGCGGTGTGCATGCACCGCAGCCAGGCGTCGCGCTCGAGTGGGGTGATCCGGAAGGGCATGTGGCGCATCCTCAGCCGCGGATGCCCGCGCTGGTCGGAGTAGGTCCGCGGGCCGCCCCAGTACTGCTCGAGGAACATGCGGAGCCGGTCTTCGGCGCCCGCGAGGTCGTCCTCGGGGTAGATCCTGCGCAATATCTCGTCCTCGGCGACTTGCGTGTAGAAGCGGGACACGATCGCGTTGAAGGTTTCGGCGCCGCCGACGGCGTCGTAGAAAGTCACTTGATCCATCGCCCTCCATTGTGGTGCATGGCCCGGGCGGCAAACCGCGGCGGGCCGAAGCTGTGCCGGGTGTTCACCGTTTCGACACGGCGCGCACCAGCAATAGGCGTGCGGTCGGCGGCGAATCATGGTGGACTGTCCCCGGAGGATCTATGGCGCAGGGCAAGAGACGCCGCACCCACCGCAGTACCGGTGCCGCGGCAGGGTTAACCGGGCCCCCAACCGCGTCGTCCCTGCACAGCTTCGAGAGTCATCCCCGCGCCGACACGCACCCGCTTACCCGCAGCGACACCGCCTCAATCTGGAGTCGCCGACGGGTGCTGCTGCTGAATTCCACCTACGAGCCGCTGACCGCGCTCCCGATGCGGCGCGCGATCGTCATGGTGATCTGCGGCAAGGCCGACGTGGTGCACCACGACCCGGCCGGGCCCGTGATCCATTCGGCGAGCAAGTCCATCGTCGTGCCGTCGGTGATCCAGCTGCGGACGTATGTCCGGGTGCCCTACCGCGCCCGCGTCCCGATGACCCGCGCCGCGCTCATGCACCGCGACCGATTCTGCTGCGCCTACTGCGGGGCCAAGGCCGACACGATCGACCACGTGGTGCCGCGCAGCCGCGGGGGCGACCACTCGTGGGAGAACTGCGTCGCGTGCTGCTCGACCTGCAACCACCGCAAGGGCGACAAGCTGCTCGCCGAGCTCGGCTGGGCGCTGCGCCGCACGCCGCTGCCCCCGACCGGGCAGCACTGGCGACTGCTGTCGACGGTCAAGGAGCTCGATCCCGCGTGGGCCCGGTATCTCGGCGAAGGCGCCGCATAAGCCGATCACGTGTATCGGTGAAGCATCCCGTGGGATACCGTTTGCGTCGTGAGCATGCTGGAGATCCACCTGTACTTGATCGGCATACCGTTGCTGCTGGTGGTCGTGCTTTCGGTGCTGATCTGGTCCCGCAAGGGGCCGCACCCCGCGACCTACAAGCTGGGCGAGAAGTGGACACACCCGCCGATCCTCTGGGCCGCGGTCGATGAGGACGTCTGCCATGGCCACGGGGGACACGGCAAGTCGGAGTTTTCGGTGGGAGGTGGCGCCAGTGGCAAGTGGTGACGTAGCGACAATCGACCCGGCGGAACTGCCCCCGGGCTCGGTGATCACGACCAGCGGCCGGATCTCGGGGGTCACCGAGCCCGGCGAGCTGTCCGTGCACTACCCCTTCCCGATCAAGGACCTGGTGGCCATCGACGACGCCCTGAAGTATGGGTCGCGGGCCTCGCATGCGCGGTTCGCCGTGTACCTGGGCGACCTCGGCGCCGACACCGCCGCACGCGCGCGCGAGCTGCTGGCCAGGGTTCCCACGCCGGACGACGCCGTGCTGCTCGCCGTCTCGCCCGACCAGCGCGCCATCGAGGTCGTCTACGGGTCGGCAGTCCGCGGACGCGGCGCCGAATCGGCCGCGCCGCTCGGGGTGGCCGCCGCGTCGGCGTCCTTCGAGCGCGGTGACCTGGTCGACGGGCTGGTCAGCGCCATCCGCGTCATGAGCGCGGCGATCTCCCCGGCGTAGTTTCCGCGGCCTGGATTTCGGGGGCGCCACCGTCGCGGGCGTCTCGATGAGGCGCTGATGGCGCGGAGGGCGTCGAGCCGGGCCCGCCCGCTACTCGGTGCTGTCGAACTTGCGCGCCCGCAGCGACCGCTTCACCCCGGCCTGCCCCTCGAGCACCAGGCGCCGCAATGCCGGCGGCACCTCCGAATCGGGCGCGGACAGGAACTCGTCCGCCGCTGCGACGGCTTCGTCGCTGATATCCCAGTGCGGATACAGGCCGATCACCACCGTTTGGGCGACCTCACTGGATCGCCGCGTCCAGACGCCGGGAATCGCCTCGAAGTAGCGGCCGGTGAATGGCTTGAGCAGCTCGTGCTGACCGGGCGCCGCGATGCCCGCGATGATCGCCCGCGCGGTGGTGTTGGGCAAGGTGTCGTCCTCGACCACCGTGGCCCACGCCTGCTCCTTGACCGCCAGTTGTGGGCGCGCCGCCGCGGCCTGAGCACCGTGCCGCTTGCCCGCGGCGGTCGGGTCGCGCTCCACCTCGGCATCGATGAACGGTGTCGCGGCCCCGTCGGCGTCGATGTGTCCGGCGGTGGCCAGCGCGGTGACGATGCGCCACCGCAGGTCGGTGTCGATCACCAGCCCGGCCAGCCCCGACTCCGCGGGATCGTGGTCGAGGAGGTCGGCGAGCATCACAACATGGCGGGTCGAGAGCACCGACGAGCACAGGGTGTTGACGAACGCGAGCTGGTGATCGGATCCGGGCTCCGCCCCGCGCGCCAACTCCAGTAGCCGATCGGCGAATTCCGGCCAACCGCGCTCGCGGGCCCAGCCGGGCTCGGCGTAGGAACCCAGCGCGGTCTGCGCCTGAAGCAGCAGCCGCTGCGCCACGCCGACCTCGGTCTCGGCCTGCACCCCGCCCGACACCAGCGCGACGAAGTCGCGGGCCCGGAGCTCGGCCGCGCGGGTCATCTCCCACGCCGCCGACCACACCAGCGTGCGCGGCAGCGGCTCGGCGATGTCGGCGATGCGCCGCAGCGCGGTCCGCAGCGACTGCGGATCCAGCCGCAGTGAGCAATACGTGAAGTCGTCGTCGTTGACCAGCACCAGCTGCCCACGCGAAACTCCAGTCAGCGCGGGCACTTCCGTGACAGGTCCCTCGACGTCGAGTTCCTCGCGGTGCACCCGCACGAGCTTGCCGGCCGCGTCGTCGTCGTAGATGCCGACCGCAAGCCGATGCACGCGCGTCTCACCGGCACCCGGCTCCGCGCCGCCCTGCGTCACCGTGAACCGGGTGAACTTGCCCTCGGTGTCGACGTCGAACTCGGGGCGCAGCGTGTTCAGCCCGGTGGTCTTCAGCCACTGCTGCCCCCAGTCGGACAAATCGCGCCCGGACGCCTTCTCGAGCGCGGCGACCAGGTCGTCGAACGTGGCGTTGCCGAACGCGTGGGTGCGGAAGTAGTCCCGCAGGCCGGCCAGGAAGTGCTCCAGCCCGACGTAGGCCACCAACTGCTTGAGCACCGACGCGCCCTTGGCATACGTGATGCCGTCGAAGTTGACCTCGACCGCGGCCAGGTCGGGAATGTCGGCGGCGATCGGATGGGTGGACGGCAGCTGGTCCTGGCGGTACGCCCACGACTTCTCGACCGTCGCGAAAGTCGTCCATGCCTCGGTGAATTCGGTCGCCTCGGCCTGGCACAAGACCGACGCGAAGGTCGCGAAAGACTCGTTGAGCCACAGGTCGTCCCACCACGTCATGGTGACCAGGTCGCCGAACCACATGTGCGCCATCTCGTGCAGCACGGTCTCGGCGCGCCGCTCGTACGACGCGCGGGTGACCTTGCTGCGGAACACGTAGTCCTCGAGGAAGGTCACCGCGCCCGCGTTTTCCATAGCTCCGGCGTTGAACTCGGGGACGAACAGCTGGTCGTACTTGCCGAACGCGTACGGCAGTCCAAAGTTCTTGTGGTAGAACCCGAATCCCTGCTTGGTCTGGGTGAAGAGCCGCTCGGCGTCCATGAACGGGGCCAGCGAGGCCCGGCAGTAGATGCCCAGCGGGATCTCGCCGTGCTCGTCGGTGTAGGTGTCCAGCCACCTCTCGTACGGCCCGGCGATCAGCGCCACCAGGTAGGTGCTCATCCGCGGTGTGGTGGCAAAGGTGTGCACGGCGGCCCCGTCCGCCTGGGAGACCGACACGGTGGCGCCGTTGGAGACGACCTTCCAGTGCCTGGGCGCGGTCACCGTGACGTCGAACGTCGCCTTGAGGTCGGGCTGGTCGAAGCAGGCGAACATCCGCTTCGCGTCGGCGGTTTCGAACTGCGAGTACAGGTAGGTCTCGTTGTCCACCGGGTCGACGAACAGGTGCAGTCCCTCCCCGGTGTTGGAGTAGCGGCAGTCGGCTTCGACGACGAGGACGTTGTGCTCCTCGAGCCCGCGCAGCGGGATGCCGGTCGATTCGTCGTATTCGGACACGTCGAGCTCGCGGCCATTGAGCGTGGCGCTGCGCACGGTGTCGGCGGAGAGGTCGACCATCGTGTCGGCGCCGGGGAGCGCGTCGAAGGTGACGGTCGTCTTCGACCGGAACGTTCGCCTGCCCGGGGCGCCACTGCCGTCAGTGACGTCGAGGTCGATCCGGTAGCTGTCGACGGTGATCAGGGCGGCGCGCTCGACGGCCTGGTCCCGGGTGAGGTTAGGAAGGGCCACGCGTCCAACTTACGTGCTGGGTCCGCGCGGTTCTCGCGCACAGTGGGAACACCTGCGGGAAGCCTACGGTTGTGCTGGACGGTGTCTTGACCGACGAAAGGACTGCGCTATGCCCGAGAACGCTACCGGGAAAAACCAAGCCGACTTCTGGTTCGATCCGCTGTGCCCGTGGTGCTGGATCACGTCGCGCTGGATCCTCGAGGTCGAGAAGGTCCGCGACATCGAGGTGCACTTCCACGTGATGAGCCTGGCGATCCTCAACGAGAACCGAGAAGGCCTGCCCGACAAGTACCGGGAAATGATGAAGCACGCCTGGGGGCCCGTGCGTGTGGCCATCGCGGCCGAGCAGGCCCACGGCGCCGGTGTCCTGGCGCCCCTGTACACCGCCATGGGCACCCGGATCCACAACGAGGACAACAAGAACCTCGAGGAGGTCATCAAGTTGTCGCTCGCCGACGCCGGACTGCCCGCGGAGCTGGCCGAGGCCGCGCACAGCGAGGCCTACGACGACGCGCTGCGTAAGAGCCACCACGCGGGCATGGACGCGGTCGGCGACGACGTCGGCACCCCGACCATCCATGTCAACGGTGTGGCGTTCTTCGGTCCGGTCATCTCGAAGATCCCGCGGGGCGAGGAAGCGGGCAAGCTGTGGGACGCCTCGGTGACCTTCGCGTCGTACCCGCACTTCTTCGAGCTCAAGCGGACCCGCACCGAGCCGCCGCAGTTCGACTGACTCGGCGGGGGCGGTCCGCGGCATGCAAGGATGTCGGGCATGCGCGTCTACCTGGGTTCAGACCACGCCGGATACGAGCTCAAGCAGCAGATCATCGAGCACCTGAAGCAATCCGGGCACGAGCCCATCGATTGCGGCGCGTTCGGCTATGACCCCGAGGACGATTACCCGGCTTTCTGCATCGACGCGGCCACCCGCACGGTGGCCGACCCCGAGAGCCTCGGCATCGTGCTGGGTGGATCGGGCAACGGGGAGCAGATCGCGGCGAACAAGGTGCCGGGGGCCCGCTGCGCGCTGGCTTGGAGCGTCGAGACGGCGAGCTTGGCCAGGCAGCACAACAACGCGCAGCTGATCGGAATCGGTGGTCGCATGCACACCGTCGAGGAGGCGCTGTCCTTCGTGGACGCGTTCCTCACCACACCGTGGTCGAAAGCCGAACGGCATCAACGCCGTATCGACATCCTCAGCGAATACGAGCGCACGCACCGGGCGCCGCCGGTCCCCGGCGCCCCGGCCTGACCCATGCCCGAAGGGCATACGCTGCACCGGCTGGCCCGGCTGCACCAGCGCCGGTTCTCCGGCGCACCGGTCGCGGTCTCCAGCCCGCAGGGCCGCTTCGCCAGCGACGCGGTGGACGGCCGGGTGCTGCTGCGCACCAGCGCCTGGGGCAAGCACCTCTTCCACCACTACGCCGGCGGGCCGATCGTGCACGTGCACCTCGGTCTCTACGGCGCCTTCACCGAGTGGCCCCGCGAGGACGGTGCGGTGCTCCCGGAACCCGTCGGGCAGGTGCGGATGCGGATGGTCGGTGCCGACCACGGCACCGACCTACGCGGCCCGACGGTGTGCGAAGTCGTCGACGAGGCGCAGGTCAGCGACGTGCTGGCCCGGTTGGGTCCCGACCCGCTGCGTCGCGATGCCGACCCGTCGTGGGCTTGGACGCGAATTGCAAAGTCCCGCAGGCCGATTGGCGCGCTGCTGATGGACCAGGCCGTCATCGCCGGCGTGGGCAATGTGTACCGCAGCGAGTTGCTGTTCCGCCATCGAATCGACCCGTACCGGCCGGGCCGGGGGATCGGCGAAGCGGAGTTCGGCGCGGCCTGGACCGATCTGGTCGCGCTGATGAAGGTCGGCTTGCGGCGCGGCAAGATCGTTGTGGTCGAGCCCGAACACGATCACGGCCCGCCGTCATACCGCCCGGGACGGCCCCGTACCTACGTGTACCGGCGCGCCGGCGAGCCGTGCCGGGTGTGCGGGGGGCCGGTCAGCACCGCGGTGTTGGAGGGCCGCAACGTGTTCTGGTGCCCGACCTGCCAGAAGTGACCGAAGTCACCGCCGGCCAGCCCCCGGTAATGGCTGGTGCACGCTTCCCAGGAAACTGCCAGCAAGAAACGCTGACGTCTATTGTTTGATCGCGGTGGGCGTGCGGGTAGTAGTAACCACCGTGACAACTATTTCTCGTTTAGCTGCAACGTTTTTCGCCATAGTTATTGGTCTTGGGGTGGTCGGAGCCGGGCTAGCAACCGAAGCCCGGGCGCAGCCGGGTCCGTTTCCGCAATGGTGCCCCGGCGACTTCTGGGATCCCGGCTGGGGCGACAACTGGGACGGGGGGCACTGCCACGACAATTGGCGTGGACCGGGCCCCAACCCACACCCGGAACCGTTCCGAGGGCCAGGCGGCCCGGGCGGTCCCGGCGGTCCGGGATGGCATCGCTGATCCACTCGCATCGACACGCGCCGCACCCTGCCGACGTCGTTCGGCAGGGTGCGGCGCGGTGAGCGTCGGGCGTGGAAGTTTGGCCGGCGTTCCCGACGGGGTACCGACACCTCTGTGATGACGCTTCCACGTTTAGCCGCAACAGCGGTCGCAATCGGCGGACTGGGATTGGCGGGCTTGGGCATCGCAACTCAGGCGCAAGCGCAGCCGGGTCCCTTCCCGCAATGGTGCCCCGGCGAGTTCTGGGACCCGGGTTGGGGGAACAACTGGGACTGGAACAGCTGCCATGACTGGCGCGGGGGCCCGCCGCCACCACCGGGATGGGGTGGTCCACCGCCACCGCCGGGTGGTCCCTGGGGTCCGCCGCCGCCACCGGGTGGCCCGTGGGGCCCGCCCGGACCGCCACCGCCCGGCTGGCATCCCTGATCCCGTCCACGCGACCGAACGCGCCCTGCCATCCGGCAGGGCGCTTATTCGGGGGCCACTCCCAGCGCCGCATACACCTCGCTGCTGAGGGCGACGCTGCGCGGGTCCGCGTTGGCCTTGGTGGCGTCGAAACGGTTCATCACGTACGCGTAGCCGATCCGGTGCTCCAAGTCGACGAACCCGAATGAGCCGCCCAGGCCGCCGTGCCCGAAGATGCCCGGGTTGGGCCCGTTGACGCACCGCTGGTTGAGCATGTAGCCCAAGCCCCACCCGTGGTCGGCGACCCTGGGACCGAGCACCAGGTCGGGCTCGAATCCGCCCTGGCATACCCGCACGAGATCCATGTGCTCGCGGCTGAGCAGCTTCTCCTGGGCGAGCGCGTTGTAGAACGTCGCCAGCCCCAGCGCCGAGACCTGGCCGTTGGTGCCCGGGAACTCGAGTTGGCGCCACAGTTGCAGGTCGTGGGAGCTGAGCTCGTCGTCGCCCGCGAATCCCATCGAGACCGCGAGCCCGGCCTTGGGGTGCTCGTCGAGGCTGGTCGGATAGCCGGGGGCCTGGGCGTCGGCCAGCAGGTCCCGGGCATGCGGCTTGTTCACCCGGTCGGCGCAGCGGCGCTGCTCGGCCGCGGACAGCCCGATGTGGACGTCGGCGCCGATCGGTTCGGCGATCTCGGTGCGCAGGTAGTGCCCGACCGTTCGACCCGTGACGCGGCGGAAGACCTCGCCGAGGATGAAGCCGAACGTGGTCATGTGGTAGCCCTGGGCGGTGTTCGGCCGCCACCAGGGCTCGGCGGCGGCCAGCTGCTCGCAGACGAAATCCCAGTCGGCGACGTCTTCCCAGCGCATCCGCCTGTTCGGCCCGATGACCCCGGACCGGTGGCCCATGACCATGGCCAGGGTGATGCCTTCCTTACCGGCCTGCCCGAATTCGGGCCAATAGCGTGCCACCGGCGCGTGCAGGTCCACCTCGCCGCGATCGGCCAACTGGTGAATGCAGGTGGCCGTCAGCGCCTTCGTGCCGGAGAGCACGGTGGTGAGGGTGTCCTGACGCCAGGGACGGGTGCGGGCCGCGTCGGCGCTCCCGCCCCACAGGTTGACCACGAGGGCGCCGTCCACCCATACCGCGACCGCCGCGCCGACCTCCCGGCGGAGCGCGAAGTTGCGCTCGAATGCCTTACGCACACCGGCGAACTCGGATGCGCATGAGCCGTGGATCGTGGTGCTCGTCTCCGCGGTTGTTCGGGCGTCGTTCATGGCGCCTTTCTATCGAGCAGACACTTAGCTCCGAGCGGGCGACGGGAATCGAACCCGCGTAGCTAGTTTGGAAGACTAGGGCTCTACCATTGAGCTACGCCCGCATGTGTTAGTCGAGCGTGACTGTAGCTGGCGGCGAAGATCAAATCTAATCGACGCGGTCTCGTGATCGCCCCGTGAGGTCCTCGCGGTCGCGGCAAAGCCGGTGGCCAGCCCGGTACCGGGGCGCCGTAGGATCGCGAGGTCAGCGCGGGGTGTAGCGCAGCTTGGTAGCGCATCCGCTTTGGGAGCGGAAGGCCGCAGGTTCAAATCCTGTCACCCCGACCAGCACTGCACCGCAGATGCGGCCATCAGAACCGACCACCGAGGAGCACACCCGTGAAGAGCAGCGTCGAGCAGTTGAGCCCCACCAGGGTGCGGATCAACGTGGAGGTGCCGTTCGTCGAACTCGAGCCCGAGTTCAAGAGGGCCTACAAGGAGCTCGCCAAGCAGGTGCGGCTGCCCGGCTTCCGGCCCGGCAAGGCGCCCGCGAAGTTGCTGGAGGCCCGGATCGGGCGGGAGGCGATGCTCGACCAGGTCGTCAACGAGGCGCTGCCCGCCCGGTACGGACAGGCCGTCGCCGAATCGGCGGTCCACCCGATCGGTCAGCCCGACATCGAGGTCACCAACAAGGAGTACGGACAGGACCTCGCTTTCACCGCCGAGGTGGACATCCGCCCGAAGATCATCTTCCCGCCGCTGAGCGAGCTGCAGGTCACCGTGGACCCAATCGAGGTCGGGGACGACGACGTCGAGGCCGAATTGCAGTCCCTGCGGGAGCGGTTCGGCACCCTCACCGGCGTCGACCGGCCGGTCGCCGACGGTGACTTCGTCTCTATCGACCTGTCCGCGACCGTCGACGGCGAGGAGGTGCCCGGCGCGGCCGCGCAGGGGTTGTCCCACGAGGTCGGCTCCGGCCGCCTCATCGCGGGCCTCGACGAGGCGCTCATCGGGTTGTCCGTCGACGAGTCGCGTGAGTTCACCGCGAAGCTCGCGACCGGTGAACACGCCGGCCAGGACGCCCAGGTGACGGTCACGGTCAAATCGATCAAGCAACGCGAACTGCCGGAGCCTGACGACGAATTCGCCCAGCTCGCAAGCGAGTTCGACACCATTGACGAGCTGCGGGCCAGCCTGCGCGATCAGGTGGCGCGGGTCAAGCGCGCCGAACAGGCCGAGCAGATCCGCGACGCGACGCTCGAGGCCCTGCTCGAACGGGTGGAGGTGCCCGTGCCCGAGGCCGTCGTGCAGGCCCAGGTCGAAGGCACGCTGCACAACGCGCTGCACAGCTTCGACCACGACGAGGGCAAGTTCGAAGAGGCGCTCGCCGGCCAGGGCAAGTCGCGGGAGGACCTCGAGACCGAGGCGCGCGCGGCCGCGGAAGCCGACGTCAAGCGTCAGCTGCTGCTCGACTCGCTGGCCGACGAGCTTCAGGTCCAGGTCGGCCAGGACGACCTGACGGAACGATTGGTGATGACGTCTCGGCAGTACGGCATCGAGCCGCAGCAGCTCTTCGGCTACCTGCAGGAGAACAACCAGCTGGCGGCCATGTACAGCGACGTGCGGCGCGGCCTGGCCATCGCCGCAGCGGTCGAGTCGGCCACCGTCACCGACACCGCCGGCAACACGATTGACACGAGCGAGTTCTTCGGCAAGCGCCCCAAGGTCGACGAGGCCGAGCCGGTGGGTGAGACAGACGACGAGGCCAACGAGGCCGACGAGGCAAGCGCCGCGGACGACGCAGCGGAGACTCACGCCGACGCGGCGGAATGACGCGCCGTGACGCTGTGAGCGAACGAGCCCACTTCAGAGCAAGCGCGGACCGCCAAACCAGGGCTCGGTTGGTTAGGGTCGGTGCATACGGAACTTCGAGAAAGCAGGTAACCCAGTCGTGACTGACATGCGTTCGCCCTCGCAGGGGCTCACCCTCACGGACTCGGTCTATGAGCGCTTGTTGTCCGAGCGCATCATCTTCCTGGGTTCGGAGGTCAACGACGAGGTCGCCAATCGGCTGTGCGCGCAGATCCTGTTGCTCGCCGCCGAGGACGCCGAGAAAGACATCTCGCTGTACATCAACTCGCCGGGCGGATCGATCAGCGCCGGCATGGCGATCTACGACACCATGGTGCTCGCGCCATGCGACATCGCCACCTACGCGATGGGCATGGCCGCGTCGATGGGCGAGTTCCTCCTCGCGGCGGGCACCAAGGGCAAGCGCTACGCGCTGCCGCACGCCCGCATCCTGATGCACCAGCCGCTGGGCGGGGTGACCGGCAGCGCGGCCGACATCGCCATCCAGGCCGAGCAGTTCCACGTCATCAAGAAGGAGATGTTCCGGCTCAACGCCGAGTTCACCGGGCAATCGATCGAACGCATCGAGGCCGACTCCGACCGCGACCGCTGGTTCACCGCCCCGGAGGCCCTGGAATACGGGTTCGTCGACCACATCATCACCCGCGCCGCCCACATCACCAACGGAGAAGCCCAGTGAACCCTCTCGACCCTCGGACCCAGCCCCAGGCGCGTTACATCCTGCCGTCGTTCATCGAGCACTCGAGCTTCGGCGTCAAGGAGTCCAACCCCTACAACAAGCTGTTCGAGGAGCGCATCATCTTCCTGGGCGTCCAGGTGGATGACGCCTCGGCGAACGACATCATGGCGCAGTTGCTCGTGCTGGAGTCGCTGGACCCCGACCGCGACATCACCATGTACATCAACTCGCCCGGCGGCGGGTTCACCTCGCTGATGGCGATTTACGACACCATGCAGTACGTGCGCGCCGATATCCAGACGGTGTGTCTGGGGCAGGCCGCCTCGGCCGCGGCGGTGCTGCTGGCCGCGGGCACACCGGGCAAGCGGATGGCGCTGCCCAACGCGCGGGTGCTGATCCACCAGCCGTCGCTGTCGGGGGTCATCCAGGGCCAGTTCTCCGACCTGGAGATCCAGGCCGCCGAGATCGAGCGGATGCGCACGTTGATGGAGACGACGCTGGCCCGCCACACCGGCAAGGACGCCGCGACGATCCGCAAGGACACCGACCGGGACAAGATCCTGACCGCCGACGAGGCCAAGGACTACGGGATCATCGACACCGTTCTCGAGTACCGGAAGCTGTCGGCGCAAACGGCGTAGCCGGTTGACGCCGGTTGACGGCGCCTCTTTCGCCGAGCGTGAACCCACGGCGGGTTTTCGCCGGCAGATTCATACGGTCAGTGCAACATCCCTAGTTTTGGAGGTTGCAATGCCGACTGGATATCGGGCTCCGCGGGAGTTGCGCTGGCTGTTTTTTGATCTCGTCTGCTCGGGGACGTCGGTGTGGGAGGCCGAACGGCAGCTGGGCGTGTCGCGCAACGTCGGGGCAGCGTGGTGGCGCAAGGCTGGGGCAATGAAGGTGCAGATTGGCGGACGGGGTCGACGTGGTCTACTCCAACCGGGCAACATGTCGTTGCCCGGTGGTCGAGGTCATCGGCTCAGTGTCGAAGAACGTGTCGAGATCATGCGTGCGCGCGATGCCGGCCTCAGTGACGCCGAGATCGCTGAGCGGCTCGACCGCGACCGATCCACGATCTACCGCGAGACGCGGCGTAATCGCAACGCCGACGGGGATTACCACGCCCTGATGGCTCATGCGCGGGCCGCTGAGAAGGCTCGCCGGCCGAAGAATTTCAAGCTCATTGACAACCCGTTATGCGCAGCGATCGAGGCCTGGATGGACCAGGGGTGGAGCCCGAAACTGATCGCTGATGTGTTGGCCCGCGATCATCGCGATGACAAGCTGGCAACAGTGAGCCACGAAACCATCTACCAATGCCTGTATGTGCAGACCCGTGGCAGTCTGCGCGCTGATCTGCACCGGTGTTTGTCCACTAAGCGGTCGGCCCGCAAGTCGCGCGGTCACGTCGATAGCCGCAGCGGGGTCTACAGCAGCGGTGAGGAGTTCACCATCGCCGAGCGGTCGCCGAAGCCGAAGACCGGGCGGTTCCCGGGCATTGGGAAGGTGATCTGATCGTCGGCCCGAACAACAGCGCTATTGGCACCCTGGTCGAACGCACGACCCGGTTCACCTTGCTGCTGCACCTGCCTGGCGACCACACCGCTGAGACCGTATCTACCGCGATGATCGCCGCGATGAGCCAATTGCCCGAGCATCTACGCCGTTCGATCACCTGGGATCGCGGCTCGGAGATGGCCCGCTGGAAAGACATCCACCTCCAGCTAAAAACTCCGGTGTATTTCTGCAATCCGCATTCGCCCTGGCAGCGCGGCACCAACGAGAACACCAACCGGCTGCTGCGGTTCTGGTTCGAAAAGGGCAGCGATCTCAGCGGCTACACCCCAGCCGACCTCAAACGCATCCAAGACACCCTTAACCGACGACCTCGACCCACCCTCGACCTCGACACGCCAGCTCAGCGGCTGGCAGCCCTCCTCGAGCAGGCAGCCTGAACACCCTGTTGCACTAACCACTTGACTTTGAGGCCTGATTTATCGTCGCAGTTTCACGCTCGGCGTGACGGAATTCGGCGCGTCCGCCTGGTCAACGTGGGAGTGCATGCGGCCTCGGCCGGATAACGACCGCGACACGCCAAAGACACGCAATGCGCGTCTTACGCGAGTGCCGGGCGCCGTCTGGCTATATGTTCAGACGGACAGACATGAACTCCACGAATACCAAGCACGCGATTCGGCGTGAATGGTCGCGTCTGGCCCGATCTAGCGGGTAGCGTCGTGGGATACACGCGGCAGAGCAAGACGAACGGCGAACAAGGAAGTAGGCCCTGAAGCACCATGGCGCGCATCGGAGACGGCGGTGACCTGCTGAAGTGCTCGTTCTGCGGGAAGAGCCAAAAGCAGGTCAAGAAACTCATTGCTGGCCCCGGTGTGTACATCTGTGATGAGTGCATCGACCTCTGCAACGAGATCATCGAAGAGGAGCTGGCCGACGCCGACGACGTCAAACTGGACGAGCTTCCCAAGCCGGTCGAGATCCGCGATTTCCTCGAGGGATACGTCATCGGGCAGGACACCGCCAAGCGCACCTTGGCGGTTGCGGTCTACAACCACTACAAGCGGATCCAGGCCGGCGAGAAGAGCCGCGACTCCCGCCACGAGCCGGTCGAGCTGACGAAGTCCAACATCCTGATGCTGGGACCGACCGGCTGTGGCAAGACCTACCTGGCCCAGACGCTCGCCAAGATGCTGAACGTGCCGTTCGCCATCGCCGACGCCACCGCGCTGACGGAGGCCGGTTACGTGGGTGAGGACGTCGAGAACATCTTGCTCAAGCTGATTCAGGCCGCCGACTACGACGTCAAGCGCGCCGAGACCGGCATCATCTACATCGACGAGGTCGACAAGATCGCGCGCAAGAGCGAGAACCCGTCGATCACCCGCGACGTCTCCGGCGAGGGTGTTCAGCAGGCGCTGCTGAAGATCCTGGAGGGCACCCAGGCGTCGGTGCCCCCGCAGGGCGGTCGCAAGCACCCGCACCAGGAATTCATCCAGATCGACACCACAAACGTGCTGTTCATCGTCGCGGGTGCGTTCGCCGGCCTGGAGAAGATCATCTACGAGCGCGTCGGCAAGCGCGGCCTGGGCTTCGGCGCGGAGGTCCGCTCCAAGGCCGAGATCGACACCACGGACCACTTCGCCGAGGTCATGCCCGAGGACCTGATCAAGTTCGGGCTGATCCCCGAGTTCATCGGCCGCCTGCCGGTCGTCGCCTCGGTGACCAACCTGGACAAGGAATCCCTGGTGAAGATCCTGTCCGAGCCGAAGAACGCGCTGGTCAAGCAGTACACCCGCCTCTTCGAGATGGACGCTGTCGAGCTGGAGTTCACCGAGGACGCGCTGGAAGCCATCGCCGACCAGGCGATCCACCGCGGCACCGGCGCCCGGGGCTTGCGCGCCATCATGGAAGAGGTCCTGCTGCCCGTCATGTACGACATCCCGAGCCGCGACGACGTTGCCAAGGTCGTCGTGACCAAGGAGACGGTGCAGGACAACGTGCTCCCAACGATCGTGCCGCGCAAGCCCTCTCGCGCCGAGCGTCGCGACAAGACCGCGTAACGCCACCGTCGTCGAAGGGGCCAGGCACTGACCCCGTGGCCGGATGGATCGTCGTCGCGGCCGGATACCTCGTGGGCCTTCGCTCGCCTGGCGCGATCGCCGCGGCCGGCTTCGTCCTGTGTTTGTTGGCGATGCCCGAGACGGCGGCTTGCGGCGCCCGACCCGCGGACGTGACCAACGCCACACTTTTGGAACCTACCCGTGAGTACGCCGCGCTGACATCGGTGTTGAGTGCAAACTCACTGCGTGGGAGGCCTTTGAGATGGCTATGCACGCTAACAAACGGTGCCATAATTGGTACCGCCAGTGACATCAAGCCGTGATGGCCGGTGAGTTTTCGCCGGCGCGTAACCTGAAGCTACGCGGAGTGCCTGTCCGGTTAACAAGTGGAGGGCTGAGACGTGGATCCGAACGGCACCGGCGCCGGGTCGAATTCTCACGAGTCGAATTCTCGCAATGGAGCCTCGAATAACGGGTCCAGCCGTCAGCGCATCGAGCAGGTGGTCATCCGATTCGCCGGCGACTCCGGCGACGGCATGCAGCTCACCGGTGACCGGTTCACCTCCGAGGCAGCACTATTCGGCAACGACCTGGCGACGCAGCCGAACTATCCCGCCGAGATCCGCGCTCCGGCAGGCACACTGCCCGGCGTCTCCTCGTTTCAGATCCAGATCGCCGATTACGACATCCTGACCGCCGGTGACCGGCCCGACGTCCTCGTCGCGATGAACCCGGCCGCGCTGAAGGCCAACATCGGCGACCTGCCACGCGGCGGGATGGTCATCGTGAACTCCGACGAGTTCACCAAGCGCAACCTGACGAAGGTCGGTTACGTCACCAACCCCCTCGAGTCCGACGAGTTGTCCGAGTACGTCGTGCATTCCGTCGCGATGACCACACTGACGCTCGGGGCCGTCGAGGCGATCGGCGCCTCGAAGAAGGACGGCCAGCGCGCCAAGAACATGTTCGCCCTAGGCCTGCTGTCCTGGATGTACGGACGGCCGATCGAGACCAGCGAGCGGTTCATCCGGGAGAAGTTCGCCCGCAAGCCCGACGTCGCGGAGGCTAACGTGCTGGCCCTCAAGGCGGGCTGGAACTACGGCGAGACGACCGAGGCTTTCGGCACCACCTACGAGGTCTCCCGGGCGAGCCTGCCGGCGGGCGAATACCGCCAGATCTCGGGCAACACCGCGCTGGCCTATGGGATCGTCGCCGCCGGTCAGCTCGCCGGCATCCAGGTCGTGCTGGGCAGTTACCCGATCACACCGGCCTCGGACATCCTGCACGAGCTGTCCAAGCACAAGAACTTCAACGTGATCACCTTCCAGGCCGAGGACGAGATCGGCGGCATCTGCGCCGCGATCGGCGCCTCCTACGGCGGCGCCCTCGGCGTCACCAGCACGTCCGGACCCGGCCTCTCGCTGAAGTCCGAGGCGCTGGGCCTCGCGGTGATGACCGAGCTGCCGCTGCTGGTCATCGACGTCCAGCGGGGCGGTCCTTCGACCGGCCTGCCGACCAAGACCGAGCAGGCCGACCTGCTGCAGGCGCTGTACGGCCGCAACGGCGAGTCGCCGGTGGCGGTGCTGGCGCCCCGGTCGCCGTCCGACTGCTTCGAGACCGCCATCGAGGCGGTGCGCATCGCGGTGTCGTACCACACGCCGGTGATCGTGTTGTCCGACGGCGCCATCGCCAACGGCTCGGAGCCGTGGCGCATCCCGGACGTCGGCACGCTCAACCCCATCAAGCACACGTTCGCCAAGCCGGACGAGCCCTTCCAGCCGTACAACCGCGACCCCGAGACGCTGGCCCGCCAGTTCGCGGTCCCGGGCACGCCGGGCCTGGAGCACCGCATCGGTGGGCTGGAGGCGGCGAACGGGTCGGGCAACATCTCCTACGAGCCGGTCAACCACGACCTCATGGTTCGGCTGCGGCAGGCCAAGATCGACGGCATCGACGTTCCGGACCTGGAAGTCGACGACCCGACCGGGGACGCCGAGCTGCTGCTGATCGGTTGGGGCAGCTCGTACGGGCCGATCGGGGAGGCGTGCCGGCGGGCGCGCCGCAGGGGCGTCAAGGTCGCGCACGCACACCTGCGGCACCTCAGCCCGTTCCCGGCGAACCTCGGCGACGTCCTGCGGCGTTACCCCCAGGTGGTGGCGCCGGAGATGAACCTCGGCCAGCTGGCGTTGCTGCTGCGGGGCAAGTACCTCGTCGACGTGCAATCGGTCACCAAGGTCCAGGGCGTCGCCTTCCTCGCCGACGAGATCGGGCGCCTCATCCGCGCCGCGCTGGCCGGGACGCTGGCCGAGATCGAAGAAGACAAGACCATGGTCGCCCGGATGTCGGCGGCAACGGTGGGAGCGGGAGCTAGCGAATGACCGACCTGATGGGCAATCTGGCGGGCGCAGATCTCGGGCTGGCGCCCGGGGGCGACAACCGTCGACTGACCAAGAACGACGGCGTGCCCACGACCGACCAGCCACAGAAGGCCAAGGACTTCACCAGCGACCAGGAGGTGCGCTGGTGCCCGGGCTGCGGTGATTACGTCATCCTCAACACCATCCGTAACTTCCTGCCCGAGCTGGGCCTGCGCCGCGAGAACATCGTCTTCATCAGCGGCATCGGCTGCTCGAGCCGGTTCCCCTACTACCTCGAGACCTACGGCTTCCACTCCATCCACGGCCGCGCGCCGGCCATCGCGACGGGACTGGCGCTGGCCCGCGAGGACCTGTCGGTGTGGGTGGTCACCGGTGACGGCGACGCGTTGTCCATCGGCGGCAATCACCTGATCCACGCGCTGCGCCGCAACGTCAACATCACGATCCTGTTGTTCAACAACCGCATCTACGGGCTGACCAAGGGGCAGTACTCGCCCACCTCGGAGGTGGGCAAGGTCACCAAGTCGACTCCGATGGGATCGCTGGACCAGCCGTTCAACCCGGTGTCGCTGGCGCTGGGCGCCGAGGCGACCTTCGTCGGCCGCGCGCTCGATTCGGACCGCAACGGGCTGTCTGAGGTATTGCGGGCCGCCGCCGAGCACCGCGGTGCGGCGGTGGTCGAAATCCTGCAGGACTGCCCGATTTTCAACGACGGCTCGTTCGACGCCCTGCGCAAGGAGGGCGCCGAGGAGCGCGTGATCAACGTCCGTGACGGCGAGCCGATCGTCTTCGGCGCCGACGGCGAGTACTGCGTGGTGAAGTCCGGCTTCGGCCTGGACGTCGCCAAGACCGCCGACGTGGCGGTCGACGAGATCGTGGTCCACGACGCGCACGCCGAGGACTCGGCGTATGCCTTCGCGCTGTCGCGGCTGTCGGACCAGAACCTCGAGCACACGGTGCTTGGCATCTTCCGCAACGTCAGCCGGCCCACTTACGACGACGCGGCCCGCTCGCAGGTCCGCACCGCGCGGGCGTCGAGCCCGTTCGACACCGGCGCCCTGCAATCACTGTTGCGTGGGCGCGACACCTGGACCGTCGACTGAAGGTGGCTGAGCTGATGCCCGACGCAGTTTCACTGGCCGGGGTGGTTCTCGCCGGCGGCGCATCGCGGCGCATGGGCCGCGACAAGGCCAGCATGCCAGTCCCCGGGTCCTCCGGCGGGGCCGGCGCCACCACCATGGTCGAGCAGGTGGTCGCCGTCCTGAGGCAGCGCTGTGAGCCGGTGCTGGTGATGGCCGCCCAGGGCCAGCCGCTGCCCCCGGTGCAAGCCCAGATCGTGCGCGACGAGCTACGTGGCCTCGGGCCGCTGGCAGCCACCGCCCGGGCGTTGCGGACGGCCGCCGAGGCCGGCGCCGGGTTCGCCTTCGTCTGCGCCGTCGACATGCCCTTCCTGGCCGCCGATCTCATCGACGAGCTGACCCGCATGGCCGTCGAGACGGGCGCCGAGGTCGTCTTGCCGTGGGACGGGCAGGATCACTACCTGGCCGCGGTGTACCGGACCGATCTGGCCGACCGCGCGGACGCGCTGGTTGCCGCCGGGGAGCGCAAGATGCGCGCCCTGGTCGATAGTTCGGACGCTCAGCGCATCGTGACTTCGGACTCGCGGTCGCTGACCAATGTCAACACCGAGTCGGACCTGCGAGCGCTGACCCCGTCGCGGGTCTGAACCGGCCGAGCGTGCAGGTAGCTTCGCGCTCGGCGAACGTCTCGAAGAAAACTCCTATCCGTTAAGCATGTGTAAGTTCCTGCGCCGGAATTATTCGATAATCACTGATTCTCAATTATCGCGTCAGGCCGGTATTGCGTCGCACCATAAACCGGTCGTGATCTGTAATGCACTGGCGCGGCGCACATCCCCGCCTGACCGGGGATTGCACGGGCCGGCTGCCCACTGAGCGGCTGGTTGGGCGGTCCGCCGTCTTGTGGCAAATCTCAATGACGAAATGTGGTGGCTTTCGCCGGCTGCCGAAGGCCGGATCTCGTGGCACAACCGCGGTCGCCGATCATCAACATCCAGACTGCCAAAAGCATTGCTCACCAATATCTTTGGCTGAAACGTTTTGGCGCCGTGGCAGACCCGGGCGTGATGGGAGACGCGCCACCCCCGTGGTCGGGAAAGGTTTGCTGAGCAAGACATTTCGCAGCGTTGCCGCGGCAACAACACGCGACGGCGTGTCAGTCACGGCCGCGCCGCCTCATGCGCTAAAGTGCCCGGCCCGCAGCGTCGGGAGCGAGCGTCGACTGCACCAAACCGTGCGATGTGTGACCGCAAATGTCGTGGCCCAGCTCACAAAATGTGCGTGATTCGGCTCACGATTGGGTTGCGATTTCGACGGATGGGCACGTGGCGGAATCCTCGCCCTGACCTGCGCCGACAAATGCGGGATGGCGCCGTGACCGAGACGTTATCGAACCGAGATATCCGCTTTCCGAAGATGACGAACGCTGCCGGGTCTCGTACGGTCCCTGTTAGCCCGAAACGGGTTACCGATTAGTTAAACAAAATTGAATCCACGGACCCGCGTGTGTGCGGGGCTGCGGACGGCGAAAGTCCGACCGCGGCCGGTGGGCGATAGCCCGCCGGGCATTCAGGCCCCCGCTGTCGTGCCCGAACGAGACGGCCCGGCCCAGAGCACCCATTCCGCAATACCAAGCACCTTCAGCCCACGCCCGTGGGCTTGCTTTGGCGCGCGCGCACCGCGAAAGGAAGAAATTTGAAGAACGTCCGCAAGACGCTCATCCTCGCCGCGATCTCAGGCACGTTGGTGACGGCGCCCGCCGCCACCGCGACTGCGGAGCCGATGGGCATTGACCCGAACGTTCCCCCCGCCGAGGCCGTCCCCGACGCGCCCCCGCCGCCGGCTCCGGACGCCCCGGCGCCCGCTCCCGTGGGCTTCGACCCGAACGTGCCGCCGCCGCCCGCGGTCCCCGACGCCCTGGCGCCGGTCGACGCTCCGCCGCCCCCGGCCCCCGTGGGCTTCGACCCGAACGTTCCGCCGCCGCCGGGACCTGACGTGCCGCCGCCGGCGCCGGTGGGCTTCGACCCGAACGTGCCGCCGCCGCCGGCCCCGGATGCCCCGCCGCCGCCCCCCGTCCACAGGGCGTACAGCGTGAACTGGGACGCCATCGCGCAGTGTGAGTCGGGCGGTAACTGGTCGATCAGCACCGGCAACGGCTTCTCGGGTGGGCTGCAGTTCACCTCGAGCACCTGGCGCGCCAACGGCGGGTCGGGATCGCCGTCCGGCGCCAGCCGTGACGAGCAGATCCGGGTCGCCGAGAACGTCCTGCACAGCCAGGGCATCGGCGCGTGGCCGGTCTGCGGCCGCCGCGGCTGACCGCCGTCGCGCACATATAAGGAATGCCGGGCCTTCGGGCCCGGCATTCCTCGTCTCCAGCGGCCGCTGCACCTTCGGGTAGCGTCGGGGCCCGTGACCGTTACGCCGCGTGAATACGACCTCGTGCTCTATGGCGCCACCGGCTTCGTCGGCAAGCTCACCGCCGAATACCTCGCCACCGCGGCGGGCGACGCTCGGATAGCGCTGGCCGGCAGGTCGACGGACCGGTTGCGCGCCATCCGTGACGGACTCGGCGAGCCCGCGCGGTCCTGGGGCCTGCTGGCCGCCGACGCCGCATCGCCGTCGACGCTGAACGAGATGGCCACCCGCGCCCAGGTCGTGGTCACGACGGTCGGGCCCTACACCCGCTACGGGCTGCCGCTGGTCGCCGCGTGCGCGGCGGCCGGCACCGACTACGCCGACCTCACCGGTGAACCGCCGTTCATGCGCGACAGCATCGACACCTATCACAAGCAGGCCGCCGACACCGGGGCCCGCATCGTCCACGCGTGCGGCTTCGACTCCGTGCCCTCGGATCTGACCGTCTATGCGCTGTACCGGGCGGCGCGTCACGACGGGGCGGGCGAGCTGGGCGACACCGACTTCGTCGTCCGCTCCCTGCGCGGCGGGTTGTCCGGCGGCACCATCGCGTCGCTGCTGGAGGTGCTCGACGCCGCCTCCGGCGACCCGGACGTGCGCCGGCAGCTGAACGACCCCTATACCTTGAGCACCGATCGCGCCGCCGAACCTGAACTCGGCCGTCAGCCCGACCTGCCCTGGCGCCGCGGCCGCCAGATCGCGCCGGAACTGAGCGGCTTGTGGACGGGCGGCTTCATGATGGCGCCGGCCAACACCCGAATCGTGCGCCGCAGCAACGCGTTGATGGGCTGGCCATACGGACGGGGGTTCCGATACACCGAAAGCATGAGCCTCGGATCGTCGCCCCTGGCGCCGTTGGCATCCGCCGTCCTCAGCGGCGTCGGCAACGCGACGATGGGGTTGGGCGGCCGCTACTTCCGGCTGCTGCCGCGCCAGCTGGTGGAACGCGTCGTCCCGAAGCCCGGCACCGGGCCCAGCGCGGCGGCCCGCGACCGCGGCTTCTACCGGATCGAGACGTACACCACCACGACCACCGGCGCGCGCTACGTGGCGCGCATGGAGCAGCGGGGCGACCCCGGTTACAAGGCCACCTCGGTGCTGCTGGGGGAGTGCGGTCTGGCCCTCGCGCTGGACCGCGACAAACTCTCCGATCTGCGCGGCGTGCTGACGCCGGCGGCCGCGATGGGTGACGCGCTGCTGGCCCGGTTCCCGGCCGCCGGCGTGTCGTTGCAGGTCGACCGGTTGGGCGGGTGACCCGCGTCGCTCCCTAGAATTGACCGGTGACCGACAGCCGCTCCGCCGCCGACCTGCCCAAGTCGTGGGACCCCGGCGCCATGGAGGGGCCGATCTACCAGGGCTGGGTGGATGCCGGCTACTTCACGGCGGACCCCACAAGCCCCAAGCCCGGGTACTCGATCGTCCTGCCGCCGCCGAATGTGACCGGCAGCCTGCACATGGGTCATGCGCTGGAACACACCATGATGGACGCCCTGACCCGCCGCAAGCGCATGCAGGGCTACGAGGTGTTGTGGCAGCCGGGCATGGATCACGCCGGCATCGCGACGCAGAGCGTCGTCGAAAAGCAGCTCGCGGTCGACGGCAAGACCAAAGAGGAGTTCGGTCGGGAGCTGTTCGTCGAGAAGGTCTGGGACTGGAAGCGCGAGTCCGGCGGGGCCATCAGCGGCCAGATGCGCCGCCTCGGTGACGGCGTCGACTGGAGCCGCGACCGGTTCACCATGGACGAGGGCCTGTCGCGGGCGGTGCGCACCATCTTCAAGCGGCTCTACGACGCCGGGCTGATCTACCGCGCCGAGCGGCTGGTCAACTGGTCGCCCGTGCTCGAAACCGCGCTCTCCGACATCGAAGTCAACTACGAAGAGGTCGAGGGCGAGCTGGTGTCGTTCCGATACGGCTCGCTGGACGACTCCCAGCCCCACATCGTGGTCGCCACCACCCGAGTCGAAACGATGCTGGGCGATTCCGCGATCGCCGTGCACCCCGACGACGAGCGCTACCGCCACCTGGTGGGCAGCACCCTGCCCCACCCGTTCCTCGACCGGCGGCTCGTCATCGTCGCCGACAAGCACGTCGACCCCGAATTCGGCACGGGCGCGGTCAAAGTCACGCCCGCGCACGATCCCAACGACTTCGAGATCGGGTTGCGCCACCAGCTGCCGATGATCTCGATCATGGACACCAAGGGCAGGATCGCCAACACCGGAACGCAATTCGACGGGATGGATCGCTTCGAGGCGCGCGTCGCGGTGCGTGAAGCCCTTGCCGCGCAAGGACGGATCGTCGAGGAGAAGCGCCCCTACCTGCACAGCGTCGGGCACTCCGAGCGCAGCGGCGAGCCGATCGAGCCGCGGCTGTCGCTGCAGTGGTGGGTGCGCGTGGAGTCGTTGGCCAAGGCCGCCGGTGACGCGGTGCGCAACGGCGACACCGTAATTCACCCGGCCAGCATGGAGCCACGCTGGTTCGCCTGGGTCGACGACATGCACGATTGGTGCATCTCGCGGCAGCTGTGGTGGGGTCACCGGATCCCGATCTGGTACGGGCCCGACGGCGAACAGGTCTGCGTCGGGCCCGACGAGACGCCGCCGGAGGGCTGGGAGCAGGATCCCGACGTGCTGGACACCTGGTTCTCCTCAGGGCTGTGGCCGTTTTCCACGCTGGGCTGGCCGGCGCAGACTCCGGAGCTGGAAAAGTTTTACCCGACAAGCGTTTTGGTGACGGGCTACGACATCCTGTTCTTCTGGGTGGCGCGGATGATGATGTTCGGCACCTTCGTCGGCGACGACGACGCCATCACGCTCGGCGGCCGCCGGGGCCCCCAGGTTCCGTTCACCGACGTCTTCCTGCACGGGCTGATCCGGGACGAGTCCGGCCGCAAGATGAGCAAGTCCAAGGGCAACGTGGTCGACCCGCTGGACTGGATGGACACGTTCGGGGCCGACGCCCTGCGTTTCACGCTGGCCCGCGGCGCCAGCCCCGGCGGTGACCTGGCGATCGGGGAGGACCACGTCCGGGCGTCCCGCAACTTCTGCACCAAGCTGTTCAATGCCACGCGGTATGCGCTGCTGAACGGCGCCGCCCTGCAGGAGCTTCCGTCGTCGGATCAACTGACCGATGCCGATCGCTGGATTTTGGGACGCCTGGAAGAGGTTCGAGCCGAGGTTGATTCGGCCCTGGACGCCTACGAGTTCAGCCGGGCCTGCGAGGCGCTCTACCACTTCGCGTGGGACGAATTCTGCGACTGGTACGTGGAATTGGCCAAGACGCAGCTGTCCGAGGAGGGCGCCCACACCACCGCAGTGCTGGCGGCGGTGCTCGACACGATGCTACGCCTGCTGCACCCCGTGATCCCGTTCCTGACGGAGTCGCTGTGGCGGGCGCTGACGAACCGGGAGTCGCTGGTCGTCGCCGACTGGCCGAAACCGTCGGGTGTGTCACTGGATCCGGTTGCCGCGCAGCGGATCAGTGACATGCAGAGGCTGGTCACCGAGGTCCGGCGGTTCCGCAGCGAACAGGGCCTGGCCGACCGGCAGAAGGTGCCGGCCCGGCTGGGCGGTGTCGACGGCGCCGGGCTGAGCGCCCAAGTCGCCGCCGTCACCTCGCTGGCGTGGCTCACCGCGCCGGGTGACGACTTCCAGCCGTCGGTGTCGTTGGAGGTGCGGCTGGGGCCCGACTCGAACAGCACCGTCGTCGTCGAGCTCGACACGTCGGGCACCATCGACGTCGCCGCCGAGCGCCGCCGCCTGGAAAAAGACCTGGCCGCAGCGCAGAAGGAGCTGACCTCGACCGCCGCCAAGCTGGGCAACGCCGACTTCCTGGCCAAGGCCCCCGAACATGTGGTCGCCAAGATTCGGGACCGGCAGCGGCTCGCGCAGGACGAGACGGACCGGATCACGGCCAGGCTGGCTGCCCTGAAATGAGCGATTCGCCCGAGTGGGGGCCGGACATCCAGCCCGAAGACCCCCACGTCGATGTCGCGCCCACCCCCGACGAGATCGCGGCACTGTGGCAGGTCGAACACCTACTGGACCAGCGCTGGCCGGAAACCCGGATCGAGCCGAGCCTGACCCGCATCAGCGCGCTGATGGACTTGCTGGGCTCGCCGCAGCTCGGCTACCCCTCGATTCACATCACCGGCACCAACGGAAAGACCTCGGTGGCGCGGATGGTCGACGCCCTGGTGACCGCGCTGGGGCGGCGCACCGGCCGAACCACCAGCCCCCACCTGCAATCGGCGGTCGAGCGCATCTCGATCGACTCCAAACCGATCAGCCCCGCTCAGTACGTGGCGACGTACCGGGAGATCGAGCCGTTCGTGCAGATGGTCGACGCGCAGTCGCAGGCTGAGGGCGGACCGGCGATGAGCAAATTCGAGGTGCTCACCGGGATGGCGTTCGCCGCGTTCGCCGACGCGCCCGTCGACGTCGCCGTCGTCGAGGTCGGGATGGGCGGGCGCTGGGACGCCACCAACGTAGTCGGCGCGCCGGTTGCGGTCATCACCCCGATCGCCATCGATCACGTGGAGTACCTCGGGGATGACATCGCCGGCATCGCCGGCGAGAAGGCCGGCATCATCGCCAAGGCGCCCGAGGGCGCGCCGGACACCGTCGCGGTAATCGGACGCCAGGTGCCCGAGGCGATGGAGGTGCTGTTGGCGCAGTCCGTGCGCGCCGACGCCGCCGTCGCCCGCGAGGATTCCGAGTTCGCGGTCCTGGGCCGTCAGGTCGCCATCGGGGGGCAGGTCCTGCAGCTGCAGGGGCTCGGCGGGGTGTACTCCGACATCTTCCTGCCGCTGCACGGCGAGCACCAGGCGCACAACGCCGTCGTGGCACTCGCGGCGGTCGAGGCGTTCTTCGGCGCCGGCGCGCAGCGTCAGCTCGACGTCGACGCCGTCCGGGCGGGTTTCGCCGCCGTCACCAGCCCCGGCCGGATGGAGCGCATGCGCAGCGCCCCAACGGTTTTCATCGACGCTGCGCACAACCCGGCGGGGGCGGCCGCGCTGGCGCAGACGCTGACCGACGAATTCGACTTCCGCTTCCTGGTCGGCGTGATCGGCGTGCTTGCCGACAAGGACTTCGGCGGCATCCTCGCCGCACTGGAGCCCGTGTTCGACCAGGTCGTCGTGACCCACAACGGGTCGCCGCGGGCGCTGGACGTCGAGTCGCTCGCGCTGGCGGCGCAGGAGCGGTTCGGGCCCGACCGGGTCGCCACCGCCGAGAACCTGCGCGACGCGATCGACGTCGCGACGGCGCTGGTCGACGACGCGCTGCGGGATGGATTGGTCGAGGGGGAGGCCGAGGCGTTCTCTGGCACCGGGATCGTCATCACCGGCTCGGTCGTCACCGCCGGCGCCGCACGCACCCTGTTCGGTCGTGATCCGGAATGAGCGAGCAGGACCCGGCGCCGGCGGGCGACCCGTGGAAGAGCTTCGGCGCGGTGATGGCCGCGACGCTGGTCCTCGAGGCGATCGTGGTGCTGCTGGCGATTCCCGTGGTCGGCGCGGTCGGCGGTGGCCTCACGTCGGCCTCGCTGGCCTACCTGGTCGGCCTGGCCACGCTGCTGATCCTGCTCGCCGGGCTGCAACGGCGACCCTGGGCGATCTGGGTCAACCTCGGCGTCCAGATCCCGCTGCTCGCCGGCTTCGCGGTGTACCCGGGGGTGGGCTTCGTCGGCGTCCTCTTCACCGGGCTGTGGGCCCTCATCGCGTACTTTCGCGCCGAGGTGCGGCGGCGGGAGGCCGGACGCGGGAAGGCCCAGCCGCCCGGCTAACGCGCGGTTATTTCTGTACGCTGTGCGCCGTGACCGAACGGACCCTCGTACTGATCAAGCCCGACGGCGTCGAACGGCGCCTGATCGGGGGGATCCTCAGCCGCATCGAGCAAAAGGGCCTGACCATCGCGGCGCTGGAGCTTCGGCACGTCGCCGAAGACCTGGCCGCCCAGCACTATGCCGAACACGAGGGCAAGCCCTTTTTCGGTTCGCTGCTGGAATTCATCACCTCCGGGCCGGTGGTCGCGGCCATCGTGGAGGGGCCGCGGGCGATTGCCGCGTTCCGTCAGCTCGCCGGCGGCACCGATCCGGTCGAAAAGGCGTCGCCGGGCACGATTCGTGGCGATTTCGGGCTGGAGACGCAGTTCAACCTGGTGCATGGGTCGGATTCGACCGACTCGGCGAAGCGCGAGATCGCGCTCTGGTTTCCCAACAGTTAGCTCGGCCGACCGAACCGCCCCGCTCAGGTGCGAGTAGGTCCGTGAAGTGATATGGGATACTGACTGCGGGTGAACGTCGCCGGACCGGCTTCGGACACCCGAATGAAGACTTGGACAAGCGCGACCATCGGCATCGGTCGGTGTTGCGCCGCATGTCAGGCCGGCATTCAGTACGGCGCCGAGTGGGTTCTTCCGAGCCGCTCGGGGCGAGACCATCACAAGCCCGGGAGAAGCGACCCGGGCGCATAGCGAAGCCCTCGCGTGGCCGCGTCGAAAGGACGCGCCCGGGGGCTAAAGGAGAGTACGTGGTAGACGGTGCACCCCCTACAGAGCCGACACAAGAGCCGACCGGGCACGAGGATCTGCCTGACCGCCTGAGGGTCCATCAGCTGGCCCGAGCGCTGGGCAGCACCAACAAAGAGGTGTTGGACGCCCTCGTCTCGCTCGACGGCCGGACCCGCAACGTGCAATCCGGCGTGGACCGCGAGGACGCGCTTCGCGTGCGCGACCTCATCTTCGCCAAACCGCTGCCGAACATCCCGGGCTTCAGCAGCGCGCCGGCCCCCGTCGTCGCCAGGCCCGTATCCCGACCGCCGGCGGAGAGCCCCGGCGAACCTCCGCAGTACATGCCGCTATTCGTGGCGCCCCAGCCGATCGAGAAGGACCGGGGCGGCGCCGGCGACGCGTCCGACATCGACACCGACTATGACTCCGAGGACGCCGACACCGACGACGACGAGGAACAGGCCGACAGGCCGGCCAACCGCCGCCGGCGCCGGGGTCGCCGCGGCCGGGGCCGCGGGCGCGGCGAGCAGGGCGGGCCCGACGGCCAGGACGCCGGCGAGGACGACGCCGAGTCCGACTCGGACGACGAGGATTCCGAGGACTCCGACGATTCGGACGCCGGTGATGAGGAGGGCGGCTCGTCGGAGGGCGCCACCCGCCGGCGCCGCCGCCGGCGGCGCCGCAAATCCGGGTCGGCTGACGACAACGACGAAACATCGTCGCCAGACGACCCGCCCAACACGGTGGTGCACGAGCGGCCGCCGCGCTCGGGCAAGGGCGGTGGGGCCGACGGGAACGGCTCGTCGAACGCCGAGATCAAGGGCATCGACGGCTCGACGCGGCTGGAGGCCAAGCGGCAGCGGCGCCGGGACGGGCGCGACGCCGGGCGGCGACGCCCACCGGTACTGACCGAGGCCGAGTTCCTGGCGCGCCGTGAGGCCGTCGAACGGGTCATGGTGGTGCGCGACCGGATCCGCACCGAACCGCCGCACCCGGGCTCCCGGTACACCCAGATCGCGGTGCTCGAGGACGGCATCGTCGTCGAGCACTTCGTGACGTCCGCCGCTTCCGCGTCCCTGGTGGGCAACATCTACCTCGGCATCGTGCAGAACGTGCTGCCATCGATGGAGGCGGCGTTCGTCGACATCGGCCGCGGCCGCAACGGGGTGCTGTACGCCGGCGAGGTCAACTGGGAGGCCGCGGGGCTGGGCGGATCCGACCGCAAGATCGAGCAGGCCCTCAAGCCGGGCGACTACGTCGTGGTCCAGGTCAGCAAGGATCCGGTCGGGCACAAGGGCGCCCGGCTGACCACGCAGGTTTCGCTGGCCGGCCGCTACCTGGTGTACGTGCCGGGCGCGTCGTCCACCGGGATCAGCCGCAAGCTGCCCGACACCGAGCGGCAGCGGCTCAAGGAGATCCTGCGCGAGGTGGTCCCGTCGGACGCCGGGGTGATCATCCGCACCGCCTCCGAGGGCGTCAAAGAGGACGACATCCGCGGCGACGTCACCCGTCTGCAGGAGCGTTGGAAGCAGATCGAGGCCAAGGCGCGCGAGATCAAGGAGAAGGCGGCCGGCGCCGCGGTGGCGCTCTACGAAGAGCCGGACGTGTTGGTCAAGGTCATCCGCGACCTGTTCAACGAGGACTTCGCCGGCCTCATCGTCTCGGGCGACGAGGCGTGGAACACGATCACCGAATATGTGAATTCGGTTGCGCCCGATCTAGTTTCGAAGCTGAACAAGTACGAGACGGCCGACTCTTCCGAGGGCATCCCGGCCCCTGACGTGTTCGCGGTGCATCGCATCGACGAGCAACTGGCCAAGGCGATGGACCGCAAGGTTTGGCTGCCATCGGGCGGCACGCTGGTGATCGACCGCACCGAGGCGATGACGGTGATCGACGTCAACACCGGCAAGTTCACCGGCTCCGGGGGCAACCTCGAGCAGACGGTCACCAAGAACAACCTCGAGGCGGCCGAGGAGATCGTTCGCCAGCTGCGACTGCGCGACATCGGCGGGATCGTCGTCATCGACTTCATCGACATGGTGCTCGAGTCGAACCGTGACCTGGTGTTGCGCCGCCTGACCGAGGCACTGGCCCGCGACCGCACCCGCCATCAGGTGTCCGAGGTGACCTCGCTGGGCCTGGTGCAGCTGACTCGCAAGCGGCTCGGAACCGGGCTGATCGAGGCGTTCTCGACCGCGTGCCCCAACTGCGGCGGCCGCGGCGTCCTGCTGCACGCCGACCCCGTCGAATCGACCTCGTCGAACGGGCGCAAGGCCGAGTCCGGCGGCCGCCGCGGCCGGCGGTCGAAGAAGGGCCGGTCCGACGAGACCGCCGAACAGCCCACCGTGGCCAAGGTGCCCGCGCACGCCCCCGGTGAGCATCCGATGTTCAAGGCGATGGCGGCGGGTAACGGGCGCGACGACGAGGAGTCCGACGAGACCGGCGAGGCGGGCGAGTCCGCCGACACCGACGAGCGGACGCTCGCGGGCGCGACCGCCGGACGGGAGGACTTCGGCGGCGTCGGCGACACCGAAGACATCGAGGACAGCGACGAGGACGAGCTCGACGACGAAGACGAGCTCGACGACGAGGAAGACCTCGGTGACGACGACGAGGATGTCGGGCTGGATGACGACGACAACGACGACGACGACACCGACGACAGCGATGACGACGACGACAGCGATGACGACGACGACAGCGATGACGACGACGACACCGATGACGACGACAGCGATGACGACGACGACAACGAGGACGAGGACGACTTCGACGGCTCCGAGGACTCCGACGTGGGCGGCCCCCGCGGTGCCGTCGAGGTGCAGTCGATGTTCGGGCGTCCCCGCCGGCGGCGCGCCGCCGGCCGGCCGGCCGGCCCGCCCATCCACGCCGACTGAGCCGTTGGGGCCGGATCCAGCCGATTTGAGGGTCGGTTTGACCCTGTCGACGCTGGTCACGTACCCTTGGACAGTTGTCGCCAGGCCGGGCCCGAAAGCCTTGGCCGGCGAACGGCGGGATTCCCGGCAGACGCCGCGGCCCCGCGCTGAGATCCACACCAGGACCCACCACGAGGAAGCCGGTGGTCCGCGCGCGAAGCGCGGGCGAACGGCGAAGCAGAAGGCAGGAGCAACGATGGCGACCTACGCAATCGTCAAGACGGGCGGCAAGCAGTACAAGGTCGCCGTCGGGGACGTCGTCAAGGTCGAGAAGCTCGACTCCGAGCCCGGTTCGAGCGTGTCGCTGCCGGTCGCGCTGGTGGTGGACGGCGCCAACGTCACCACCGACGCCGGGACGCTGGCCAACGTCGCCGTCACGGGTGAGGTCCTTGAACACACCAAGGGCCCCAAGATCCGCATTCACAAGTTCCGCAACAAGACCGGCTACCACAAGCGTCAGGGCCACCGTCAGCGGCTGACGGTCCTGAAGGTCACCGGAATCAAGTAGCAAAGGCGACAGACATGGCACACAAGAAGGGCGCTTCGAGCTCGCGCAATGGTCGCGATTCCGCCGCTCAGCGGCTCGGCGTCAAGCGGTTCGGCGGCCAGCTCGTGAAGGCCGGCGAGATCATCGTCCGCCAGCGCGGCACCAAGTTTCACCCCGGCGTGAACGTCGGACGCGGCGGCGACGACACGCTGTTCGCCAAGGAGACCGGCGCCGTCGAATTCGGCGTCAAGCGCGGGCGCAAGACCGTCAGCATCGTCGCGGCCGACTGATCTCTTCCGGGGCCGACGCCCGGCTCGCATCGTCGCCGGGCGGTACCTGAGAGGACCCTGCGATGCCCCGGTTTATCGACCGCGTCACCATCCACGCGCGCGCGGGTTCGGGCGGTAATGGTTGCGCGTCGGTCCATCGCGAGAAGTTCAAGCCGCTCGGCGGCCCCGACGGCGGCAACGGTGGCCGCGGCGGCAGCGTCGTCCTGGTCGTCGACCCGCAGGTGCACACCCTGTTGGACTTCCACTTCCGCCCGCACGTCACCGCTCCGTCGGGCAAGCAGGGCATGGGCAACAACCGCGACGGCGCCGCCGGCGCGGACCTGGAGGTGAAGGTTCCCGACGGCACCGTCGTTCTCGACGGGAACGGCCGGCTGCTGGCGGACCTGGTCGGTCCCGGCACCCGCTTCGAGGCCGCGGCGGGCGGCCGCGGCGGCCTGGGCAACGCGGCGCTGGCGTCGCGCGCCCGCAAGGCGCCCGGTTTCGCCCTGCTCGGCGAGGAGGGCGAGGCCCGCGACCTCACGCTGGAACTCAAGACCGTGGCCGACGTCGGCCTGATCGGGTTCCCGTCCGCCGGAAAGTCGTCGCTGGTGTCCGCCATCTCCGCGGCCAAGCCGAAGATCGCCGACTACCCGTTCACTACGCTGGCTCCCAACCTGGGTGTGGTCTCGGCGGGCGAGCACACCTTCACCGTCGCGGATGTCCCCGGCCTGATTCCCGGCGCCTCGCAGGGCCGCGGGCTGGGCCTGGATTTCCTGCGGCACATCGAGCGCTGCGCCGTGCTCGTGCACGTGGTCGACTGCGCCACCGCCGAACCGGGCCGCGATCCGATTTCCGACATCGCCGCCCTGGAGGCCGAACTCGCCGCCTATACGCCCACCCTGCAGGGCGACGCGGCCCTGGGCGACCTCGCCGAGCGGCCCCGGGCGGTGGTGTTGAACAAGATCGACGTCCCGGAGGCGCGCGAGCTCGCCGAATTCGTGCGTGACGAGATCGCCGAGCGCGGCTGGCCGGTGTTCCTGGTGTCGACCGTCTCCCGGGAAGGGTTGCAGCCGTTGATCTTCGGGCTGTGGCGGATGGTGTCGGAGTACAACGCCGCGCTGCCGCCGGTCGTGCCGCGCCGGCCGGTGATCCGCCCGGTGCCCGTCGACAACAGCGGCTTTTCCGTCGAGCCCGATGGGCAGGGCGGTTTCGTGGTCAGCGGCGCCCGCCCCGAGCGCTGGGTCCGGCAGACCGCCTTCGAAAACGACGAAGCGGTTGGGTATCTCGCCGACCGGCTCGCGCGCCTGGGCGTCGAGGATGAGCTGTTGCGACTGGGCGCCGAGCCCGGCTGCGCGGTGACCATCGGCGACATGACCTTCGACTGGGAACCGCAGACACCCGCGGGGCAACATGTCGCCATGTCCGGACGAGGCACCGATGTGCGGCTCGAGCAGAGCGAGCGGGTGGGAGCCGCCGAGCGCAAGGCCGCCCGCCGTCAGCGCCGCGAACGCGCGGGCGAATCCGATGGCACCCCGTGAGCGCACACCGTGAGGCCATCCGAACCGCGCGCAGCCTCGTCGTCAAGGTCGGCACGAACGCGCTGACCACGCCGTCCGGCATGTTTGAGGCCGGCCGGCTGGCCGGCCTGGCCGATGCGATCGAGGCGCGCATGAAGGCGGGCACCGACGTGGTGATCGTGTCCTCGGGGGCCATCGCCGCCGGCATGGAGCCGCTCGGATTGTCCCGTCGCCCCAAGGATCTGGCGACCAAGCAGGCGGCCGCCAGCGTCGGACAGGTGGCGCTGGTGAACTCGTGGAGCGCGGCGTTCGCCCGGTACGGCCGCACGGTCGGGCAGGTCCTGCTGACCGCCCACGACATCTCCATGCGGGCCCAGCACACCAACGCGCAACGCACGCTGGACCGGCTGCGCGCGCTGCACGCGGTGGCGATCGTCAACGAGAACGACACGGTGGCCACCAACGAGATCCGGTTCGGCGACAACGATCGGCTTTCCGCGCTGGTGGCCCACCTGGTGGGCGCCGAGGCGCTGGTGCTGCTCTCCGACATCGACGGGCTCTACGACGCCGATCCGCGAAAGACAAAGGGCGCCAGGTTCATTCCCGAGGTGTCCGGGACGGCGGACCTCGACGGGGTGGTCGCCGGGCCCGGCAGCGCGCTGGGCACCGGGGGCATGGCGTCGAAGATGTCGTCGGCGCTGCTGGCGGCCGACGCAGGGGTGCCGGTGCTGCTGGCCGCCGCCGACGACGCCGCGACGGCGCTCACCGACGCCTCGTCGGGCACGGTGTTCGCCGCGCGCCCCGCCCGCATGTCGGCGCGCCGGTTCTGGGTGCGCTACGCCGCCGAGTCGGCCGGCTCGCTCACCCTGGACGCCGGGGCGGTGCGTGCCGTCGTGCAGCAACGCCGTTCGCTGCTGGCCGCGGGCATCACCGCGGTGGCCGGCCGGTTCTACGGCGGCGACGTCGTCGAGTTGCGCGGGCCGGACGCGGCGATGGTGGCCCGTGGGGTGGTCGCCTATGACGCCGCCGAACTCGCCTCGATGATGGGCCGGTCGACCTCCGAGCTGCCCGGGGAGCTGCGCCGGCCCGCGGTGCACGCCGACGACCTGGTGGTCGTCCAAGCGGCCTAGATGAACGGGTTGCTGTTGTCCTGCCATGCGGCGGATTCGGGGCGCGGCCCGAAACGCCGGGCGTAGTCCTCGTGCATCTTCGCTTGTTTCTTGTTCTTGATCACGTCGACCAGGTTCGGATCGAGGCCGTGCTGCGCCAGCCGGTGTCGGCGCCAGACCTTGTTCAACGCGAGCGAGATCAGTAGGGCCCAGATATAGAGCGGCAACGTCATCTCGGTGTGCACGTAGAGCGAAGCGGGAAGCAGCCAGAACGGCGCGAGAACGAACAGCGGTGGTATGGCCCAACGGATCATGTGGCGGCGCACGGCTCCGTCGCCCGCCAGGTCGTGGGCGACCCAGTCGCGCATCGAGGCGGGCAGGCATCGACCGTACGAATAGGTGATGTACTGCCAGATGTTGGGTTTGTTGCTCGTCATGGGGCTCCCTCGGGGCGGGCGGTTTTCAGCACTGTAATGCGCCCGCTGCCAAGGCGGCCGCGTTGATGCGGGTGAGCACCTGGTGCAGGTGCTGAAGTTCGTCCAGGCCGACGCCCAGACGCGCGACCACTGCGGGCGGAATCTTCAGCGCGCGCCGACGCAGGGCGGTGCCGCCGTCGGTGAGTCTGACGTCGGTGGAACGCTCATCGACCATGCTTCGCGTACGGGTGATCAGGCCGAGCCCCTCCAGGCGCTTGAGCATTGGCGACAGAGTGGCCGGATCCATCTGCAATGTGGTGGCAATGTGCTTGACCGACAGAGGTTTCCGCTGCCCGGCTGCTGACTTTTGGTGGTCCCAGAGCGTCAACATCACCAGATACTGGGGGTGGGTCAGCCCCAACGGCTCCAGTAGCGGCCGGTAGACCGCGAGGACGGCGCGGTTGGTCACGCTCAGCGCGAAACAGACCTGCTGTTCGAGGGAGAGCGGGTCGAGCTGCGATGCGGCCGGCGGAGCCATATTCGCATCGTAATCCTAATAGTTAGGGTACTAACTATGTTGCTCATCACACCGGCCGCACGGCCCACCGGCTTCATCGCGCTGAGGCATTCTTGAGATATAGTGCCCCCCAGACGATTTCGGCCAAAGTGGCGGCGAGTTCCGCGTCGTACTCTGGCGGACTCCCCGGCAGGTTCTGCTGGCAGGCCCGCTCCACCATCCAGGTGAGCGCGCTGGCGGTGGTGGCGGCGGGCAGTTGGGGGCGGATGGTGCCGTCGGCCTGGCCGTCCTCGACGATCCGGGTCAAGCGATCCGAGATCGCGGTCAGCAGGTCGCGATAGGTCTGCGCGGTCCCGGGGTCGTAGGCGGCCATCTCGTTGAGGGCCACGAGCACCGGTTGATGCCGCCGATAGGTCTCGATGATGCCGGCCATGGCGGCGCGGACGTCGCCCGGATCTTGCCGCCCGGCCACCCCCCACCAGCGTTCGGCGCCGGCGGCCAGGTCGCCGAACACCTGCCTGGCGAGCCGCCGTAGCAGGTGACCCTTGTCCTCGAAATAGATGTAGAAGCTGGCCCGTGAGATGCCCGCCTCGGTCGACAGCCGGTCGACGCTGAGCTCGGTGAAGCTGGCGCCGTTGCGCATCAACCGCTCGGTGGCATCCAGCAGCCGGCGCTCCAGTTCCTCGCGCCGCTGCTCCCGTCCCCGCTCCTGGCGGGCCGGCGGCTTTCGCGTGACCGAGGGCATTCGCCGAGCATAGCCACCGACTCGACGTCTTGACTAGACATACTGTCTAGACATATGGTCGGCGTATCTTGTGACGGGAGTCATACCCAGGCGGAGGTCAACGATGACGGTGATGGCGGGAATGTCGGGCAGCAACCGCGCCTACGACGCGATCGATCTGTCCTCGCGCGCGTTCTGGTCGCAGGCAGCGGCGGAGCGGGAACGCTCGTTCGCGGTGCTGCGGGCGGAGCGCCCGGTGAGCTGGCACCCACCGGTCGAGGACGCGCTGATGCACGACCCCGACGACCGGGGCTACTGGGCGGTCACCCGGCGTTCGGATGTCGTCGCCGTCAGCCGCAACAACGATGTGTTCCTGTCCGGGCGGGGCGTGATGTTCGAGAACGTTCCGGTGGAACTCCTCGAGGCGTCGCAATCCTTCCTGGCGATGGACCCGCCCCGGCACACCAAGCTGCGCAAGCTGGTCAGCGCCGCCTTCACCCCGCGCCAGGTCCGCCGGATCGAGGACTCGATCAAGGCGAACGCGTTGACCATCGTCGAGGAGCTGCGGGCCGCCGGCAGCGGTGCCGACTTCGTCCAGCACTGCGCCAAGGAACTGCCCCTGCGCACGCTGTCGGACATGGTGGGCATCCCGGACTCCGAGCGCCAGCAGGTCGCACGCGCCGCCGACGCGTTGGTGTCCTGGGCCGACCCGGTCTATCTCGACGGCCGAAACCCGCTGGAGGTGCTGGTGGAGAGTCAGATGTACCTGCACCAGGTCGCCGGCGCGCTGGCCGCGGAGCGGCGCAAGCGCCCGGGCGACGACCTCTTCAGCGCGCTGGTCACGGCCGAGGTCGACGGCGACCGGCTCACCGACGCCGACGTGGCGGCCTTCTTCGTGCTGCTCGCCGTGGCCGGCAACGACACCACCCGCCAGACCGCCAGCCACGCGCTCAAAGCGCTCACCGACTTCCCCGGTCAGCGGGCGTGGCTGCTGGCGGCCTTCGAGGATCGCATCGGCATGGCGGTCGAGGAGCTCATCCGCTGGGCCACGCCGGTCATGACCTTCCGCCGCACGGCCGCAAGCGATTTCGAGCTCGGCGAGCAGACCATCCGGGCGGGGGAGAAGGTGGTGATGTTCTACTCGTCCGCCAACTGGGACACCGCGGTGTTCGAACACCCGGAGCGCCTCGATCTCGGCCGGGACCCCAACCCGCACGTCGGCTTCGGTGGCGGCGGGGTGCACTTCTGCCTCGGCGCGCACGTGGCGCGGGCACAGCTGCGCGCCATCTTCGGCGAGCTGTTGCGCCAGCTGCCGGACATTCAGGCCGGTGAGCCGGCCTACGTGCCCGGCAACTTCATCCACGCCATCCGCAGCATGCCGTGCACGTTCTGAGCGGCTAACGCCTGTTGCCCAAGGCTTGTCGGCCGCACGTCCCACGACCATCGCACTCAGCACATGAGGCGCAGCGGGGTTGGGCCCCGGAGGTCCCCGTCCGATCCGTCTGCCGGCGGCGGCCTTGATCGGGTCGCCCACCTGCGCGTGGTTGGTCTGCACCGACCCGGTGCGGATGTTGGCTAGAGCAGTCGTCTGCGCGCATCGGCCCCGACGCCATTCGTCGCGCCCGCAGCGGTGGCTCGGCGCCATTTGACTGGAATCACATTCTAAGACAATGGTTCTCGCTGTGCGATAAGCGGCAGCGTCAACTCGTCCGCAAGCAACGTCAGCAGCTCCGAGCACCCACCGTCGACCCTGACGGTGGCCAGGTCGTCACCGCGGGTCGGCCCGCGGTTGATGATGCCGATCGGCTTGCCGGTGGCGGCGGCGTGGCGCACGAACCGGTAGCCGGAGAACACCGTCAGCGACGAGCCGGCGACCAACAGCCCGTCGGCCTCGTCGACCAATGAATAGGCCTGGGCGACAACCTCTTTGCGCACGCTTTCGCCGAAGTACACAATGTCGGGTTTGAGCATGCCGCCACAGCGCGGGCAGTCCAGGTAGCGGAACGATGTCGTGTCGGCGACCACGGCGTCGGCGTCGGGCGCCACCGCCAGGCCCCCGGCGGCTCGCTGGCCGGCTCGCTCGATGAACCCCGGGTTGAGGGCCTCGAGCCGCTCGGCCAGCGCCGCCCGGCTCATGGTGGCACCGCACTCCAGGCAGACGACCCGCGCGTAGGTGCCGTGCAGGTCGACGACGTTGTGGCTGCCGGCCTTGGTGTGCAGCAGGTCGACGTTCTGGGTGATGACACCGGTGACCGCCCCGGCCCGCTCGAGTGAAGCCAGCGCCCGGTGACCGGCGTTGGGCAGCGTGTCATCCATGTGCCGCCACCCGACGTGGTTGCGCGCCCAGTACCGCTGCCGGAACACCGGATCCGCGGTGAACTGGCGGATGGTCATCGGATTGCTCGGCGGCGAGTCCGGCCCGCGATAGTCCGGGATGCCGGAGTCGGTGGACAGCCCAGCGCCGGTGAGCACCGCCACCCGTCGACCCGCCAGCATCCCGAGCAGCTCGGGGGCCCCGGAAGAAGTTGGGGAAGAGGGGACGGCCACCTCGTCGAGGGTAACCGTCGCCCGCGAGTGCGCGCGTCTGCGCTGGGGGCACCTCCCGCTTGCGGGGGGGACGACACGCCGGTCGAGCCGGCATTTTGCGCACGCTCGCGCCGGCTGGCTGAGTCTGGGGCCGGGTTCAGCGGAGGCAGTCCGCCACGCAGGTGAGCTCGGCGGACATGTTCGACTCCATCATCCTCAGTGCCGCCTTGCCCAGGTCGGCGTCGATGTGGGCGACGGCGTCGGTGGGGACCACCACGGGGAAGTGGCGTACGTAGGCGTCCAGCGCGGTGTAGAGGATGCACTGCTCGGTGACCTGGCCGGTGAGGATCAGCTGCTTCGTCTCGAGACGGTTGAGCAGGTACGCCAGCGCCGTCGCGTAGAACGCGCTGTGGCGCACCTTCGTCAGCACGCGGCTGCCCTCTTGCGGCACGATCGGCTTGACCAGGTCGGGCCGCGCGCCGTCGAGCGCGGAGCGGACGATGTCGGAGAACTCGGCGCTGAAGTCGCCGTAGTTGTCGTTGACGTACACGAGGTCGACGTCGTCGGATTCGCGCGCCCGGCGGACCAAATCGGCCAGGGGGTCGACGATCTTCCCGACATTGGGTATCAGTTCTTCAGCGTCGGGATGCTGATATGTGTTCATCATGTCGACCACCAGGACAGCAGTGTCACTCATGCTGTCGGGATACCCGGCGGCCATGAGTTGACACCCGGGAGGCGACAATGGAAGGGCCATGAGTTCTCGCAGGGACTTTTACAACGCTTACAGCCAGGGCTTCGTTCGGGTCGCCGCGTGCACCCAGCACTCCGCGATCGGCGATCCGGCGGCCAACGCAGAGTCGGTGCTCCGGATGGCGCGGGAGTGCCACGACGACGCCGTCGCCGTGGCCGTCTTCCCCGAGTTGACGCTGTCCGGGTACTCCATCGAGGACATCCTGCTGCAGGAGGTGCTGCTCGACGACGTGGAGCGCGCCCTCGCGGACGTCGTCGCGGGCGCGGCGGATCTTCTCCCGGTGCTGGTCATCGGGGCGCCGCTGCGTCACCGGCACCGGATCTACAACACCGCCGTGGTCATCCACCGCGGCTCGGTGCTGGGCGTTGCGCCCAAGTCCTACCTGCCCACCTACCGGGAGTTCTACGAGCGCCGCCAGCTCGCGCCCGGCGACGACGAGCGCGGCACCATTCGCATCGCGGGCCCGTCGGGCCCCGTCGAGGCCCCGTTCGGTCCCGACCTGCTGTTCGCCGCCGCCGACCTGCCGGGTCTGGTGTTGCACGTGGAGATCTGCGAGGACATGTTCGTGCCCATTCCGCCCAGCGCCGAGGCGGCGCTGGCGGGCGCGACCGTGCTGGCCAATCTGTCCGGCAGTCCCATCACCATCGGGCGCGCCGAGGACCGTTGCCTGCTGGCCCGCTCGGCGTCGGCGCGCTGCCTGGCGGCCTACGTCTACGCCGCGGCGGGGGAGGGCGAGTCCACCACCGACCTGGCGTGGGATGGCCAGACCATGATCTACGAAAACGGCGTCATGCTTGCCCAATCCGAGCGCTTCCCCAAGGGTGAGCGGCGCAGCGTCGCCGATGTGGACACCGACCTCATCCGGTCGGAACGGCTGCGGATGGGCACCTTCGACGACAACCGCCGCCATCACCGGAGTCCGGAGTCGTTCCGGCGCATCGAGTTCCGGCTCGACCCCCCGGCGGGCGACATCGGGCTGTTGCGGGATGTCGAGCGCTTCCCATTCGTCCCGGCGAATGCCGAACGCCTGGAACAGGATTGCTACGAGGCCTACAACATCCAGGTGTCCGGGCTCGAACAACGGCTGCGCGCGTTGAACTTCCCGAAGATCGTCATCGGGATCTCCGGCGGACTCGACTCGACGCACGCCCTGATCGTCGCGGCGCGGGCGATGGACCGCGAGGAGCGGCCGCGCAGCGACATCCTGGCCTTCACGCTGCCCGGGTTCGCGACGGGGGATCGCACCAAGCGCAACGCGATCGAGCTCTGCCGCGCGCTCGGTGTCACCTTTGCCGAGATCGACATCACCGAGACCGCGAAGTTGATGTTCAAGGAGATCGGCCACCCCTTCGCCCGCGGCGAGAAGGTCTACGACGTCACCTTCGAGAACGTCCAGGCCGGCCTGCGCACCGACTACCTCTTCCGGCTGGCCAACCAGCGCGGCGGCATCGTGCTCGGCACGGGTGACCTCTCCGAGATCGGGCTTGGTTGGTCGACATACGGGGTGGGCGATCAAATGTCGCACTACAACGTCAACGGCGGCATCCCGAAGACGCTCATCCAGCACCTGATCCGCTGGGTCATCTCGTCCGGCCAGTTCTCCTCCGACGTCACCGACGTGCTGAAGTCGGTGCTCGACACGGAGATCTCGCCGGAACTCGTGCCCAGCGGCGAAGAGGAGGAGTTGCAGAGCAGCGAGGACAAGGTCGGACCTTATGCCCTGCAGGACTTCTCGCTGTTCCACGTGCTGCGCTTCGGGTTCCGGCCTTCGAAGATCGCGTTTTTGGCCTGGCACGCATGGAGCGATCCCGAACAGGGCGACTGGCCGCCCGGATTCCCCGAGGACAAGCGACCTTCATACTCTCTGAAGGAGATTCGGCACTGGCTGGGCGTGTTCGCCCAGCGGTTCTATTCCTTCAGCCAGTTCAAGCGCTCGGCCCTGCCCAACGGCCCCAAGGTGTCGCACGGCGGGGCGCTCTCCCCGCGTGGGGACTGGCGCGCCCCGTCGGACATGTCCGCGCGCATCTGGCTCGATGAGATCGAGCGCGAGATTCCCGAGAGCTAGCGGCATCCGGCCACGACTTCATGAGGAGAAGCATGGATCTTGTTTCGTTGCGCATCATCACTGACGACTTGGAGCGGCTGGTCGGATTCTACGAACAGCTCACCGGCGTCGCGGGGACTCGCTACACGCCGGTGTTCGCCGAACTCGTGTTCCCGTCGTTCACGCTGGCGATCGGCCACACGGACACCACCCAGCTGTTCGGAGCCGATTCTGCGCGCCCTGCCGCGAACCGCAGTGCCATCATCGAATTCAGGGTCGACAACGTCGACAACGAATACGAGCGATTGCGTCCGATCGTGAGCGAGTGGGTGCAGGAGCCCACGACCATGCCGTGGGGCAATCGCTCCATCCTGTTCCGCGATCCCGATGGCAACCTCGTCAATCTGTTCACCCCGGTGACCCAGGACGCCATCAAGAAGTTCGACGGCTGAACCGCGAGTCTGCGGGCTTGAGCTTGGCAACCCCGCGGTTAGTTCGCCTCAGGCGTGGCTGTCCAGGTCGCCAGATCCGCGGATCCCCGCAGCCAGTTCACGCCCGACGCCGTCGATGCACACTCGATGCGGGGCCTAGGGCCGGTCGCGCCGGCGGCCTCGAGGCTTGGGGGGGGGGTGAGTGTGCTTTGCGGGCGTCGAATGTGCATCCTGGTCGTCCCGTGTGCGTCCAGGTTGCCGAAAACGCGTAATTCTCTTCGCTAGTGCACACTCAACGCCCTGAATGCACACTCGACGCGGTTCGGCCACGGTCCATGGCCGCACGGCCAACCCGGTCACCGCTCGTAAGTCCCGGTCAGCACCCCACGCGCCAGCACGTGTCCGCTCACCGCGGCCAACAGCGCCTTCGCGTTAACCGGGGTGTCTGGGATCGGCCGGTCGACGGCGAACACGTGGAACCGGTAGCGGTGCGGCCCGTGGCCGGGGATGGGGCGCGGGCCGGCATAGCCGCGATGACCGAGGTCGGCGCGGACGAAGCGCATACCGGCGCTGCCCGGTCGTAGCGCGCCCGCCGCGACGTCGTCGAGCGTCGGCTCGATCAGCGCCACGGTATGCATTAGCGGGCGGGGCAGTGGGACGTCGACGTCGTCGATGACGAGCAGCACCTGGCGAGTGCCGGGCGGTAGCCCGTCCCAACGCAACGGCGGGGAAACGTTGTCCCCGGCGCCCTTTCCCGCGGCGGACCGTGGCAGGGGGCCGCCGTCGATAAACGCGGCGCTGCTCACCGTAATCGAGTCCGGCGCGTCGAACCCACCGGCGCTCAACGGGCTCCGATGCGCTCCCGCACGAATCCCCCGCAGCGCCCTGCCGAGCAGGGCCGTCATGCGCCGCTCCCGGCGCCGCGGATCGCGACGGCCGGCGACCGGAGCAGGTCGCCCAACTCCTCGGCCAGGTAGCCCTGTTGCACCAGCCGCGGCAGCACGCCGCCGCTTGCGATGATCTCGAGGATGAGGTCGGGCAGCTTCGCCACCTTGCCGGATGCCCCGGTGGTGTCGTTCCTCCAGGTGCCGGCGGTGAGGTCGAACGTCCCGGTATCTCCTTCGCGAAAGACGTTGGTGGCGTTGGGAACCGTCATCGCCGGCAATCCGGAGTTCACGGCGTTGCGGAAGAACAGCGAGTTGAATTCCTCGGCGACCAAACCGGCGACGCCGAGCTCGACGAACAGCGCGGCGACCGGCCGCGACGACCCGAGCCCGAAGTTCTTGCCCGCGACCACGACGTCACCCCGCGAGACCTCGTCGGTCCAGCCGGGCCGCACCTCGTAGAAGACGTGCTTGGCGGCCTCGGCGGGCTCCATCTTCATCGCGAAAGCCGGGTACATGGCGTCGGTGTTCAGGCTGTCGCCGAAGACCCATACCTTTCCGCTGAACGACACTGTCACGCCGTCACACTCCTCGGGTCGGTGATGTAGCCGGTGACCGCCGACGCGGCCACCGTCGCGGGTGAGGCCATGAAGATCTGCGCCTCGGTGCTGCCCATGCGCCCGGTGAAGTTCCGGGTGCTCGAGGTGATGCACACCTCACCGGGGCCGACGACGCCCATGTGGTAGCCGAAGCACGCGCCGCAGGTGGAGTTGGTGATGAGGGCACCGGCGTCGGCGAGGTCCTGTAGGTACCCCAGTCGCATGGCCTCCCGGTACACCGCCTGCGAGGCGGGCGTGACGAGCAGCCGCACGCCGGGGGCAACGGCCCTGCCGCGCACCACGTCCGCGGCGATCCGCAGATCCTCGAGCTGACCGTTCGCGCACGACCCGATGAAGGCCTGGTCCACTTTCTGCCTGTCCAGCCGTGAGACGGGCAGTGCGTTGCGGCTGACTGTGCCCGGCCGCGCGACGTAGGGCTCCAGGCCCGTCAGGTCGACGCTCCGGACCTCCTGATAGGTGGCGTCGGAATCCGGTGCGGCGGCTGCGTACCCGGTGACACCTCGCTCGGCGAGGAACGACGCCAGCACGTCGTCGGGCTCGAAGGTGCCGAAGTCGGCGGAGATCTCGGCGACCTGGGTCGCGATGGTGCGCCGATCGTGCATCGGGATGCCGGCCAGCCCGGGGCCGCCGAATTCCAGGCTGCGGTTGGCGGCGTCGCCGTATTCGTTGGCGATGTGCAGGAAGACGTCCTTGCCGCTCACCGTGTTCGGCTTGGCGCCGTGAAATTCGTAGCGAATGGTCGGCGCCACCTGGAACCAGGTGCTGCCGGTGCACATGATCGAGTACACCTCCGCCGGTCCCAGGCCGCGCGCCGCGGTGTTGTAGGCGCCGGCGGCGCAGGTGTGGGAGTCGGTGCAGGCCAACACCTCTCCTGGGCGCGCCAGTCCGTTCTCGGCGATCACCTGGTGGCAGATGCCGTGGCGGCCGACATCGTAGAAGCGCTCGATGCCGAAGTCGGCGACGAACTTGCGGGCCCGCGGGCCGCCGGCCGCGTCTTTGATGGTGGGCGCCGGTACGGCGTGGTCCATCACCACTGCCAGCTTGTTCGGATCGTGGATCCGGTTGGGCGGCAACCACATCGTGGCGAACTGCAGGTCGATCAACACGGTCATGTCGACGTCGACCACCACGGTGTCGCCCGGCGAGACGGAGCCCAGGCCGGCCTTGCGGGCGAAGATCTTCTCGATGATGGTCATGCCCATGATGCGTCCTTGCGTGCGTAGCGGGTGTCCAGGTCGAGCCACTCGCTCATGCCGACCAGGTTGAAGAAGTCGGCAGGCGCGGCGGGCAGGTGCGGCGCGATCTCGGTGCCGTTGAGCTCGCAGAGGCTCTGCAGCATGCCGAAGGTGGCCTGGACCAGCAGATTGCCCGGATGAATCGCGATGGCATAGCCCAATTCCTGCAGCCGCGATGCCGACTCGAGCGGCGTCATGCCGCCGACGACCAGGTTGATCAGCAGGGGAGCGTCGACCTCGGCCGCGATGCGCTCGATCTCGGCGGCGTCCTGCGGCGCCTCGACGAAGATGATGTCCGCGCCCGCCTGCGCATACCGGTTGGCGCGCTCGATCGCGGCGTCCAGTCCCAGCGGTCCGCGCGCATCGGTGCGGGCCACCACGAGCAGGCCGTCGTCGGACCTCGCGTCCAGCGCGGCGGCCAGCGTCTGTTCGAAGACCGGCGCGTCGACGACCTGTTTGTCCGGCAGGTGCCCGCACCGCTTGGGAAACACCTGGTCCTCCAGCTGGATCGCGGCCACGCCCGCCACGTCGTAGGAGCGCACCGTGCGCACGACGTTCATGGGGGCGCCGTACCCGGTGTCGGCGTCGGCGATCAGCGGGATGTCGCCCAGGGCGTCGGCGATCATCGCGGCCCGCCCTGCCATTTCGGTCGCCGTGACCAGCCCGATGTCGGGCAGCCCGAAGCCGGAGGCGGCGACGCCCGCGCCGGTCATGTACGCCGCGGCCTGGCCGGTCCGTTTTGTCAGCTGCGCGGAGATGCCGTCGAAGACGCCTGGGGCGACGATGAGCTCGCGCTTGTCGAGCAGTTCTCTCAGCCGCCGGCGGGCCGGGGTGGCGGGCATCGGTGGGTCCTCTCAGTCCAGTGCGCCCGCCACCGGGGCGGCGAGCACATCGATCAGGTCGTTCGTGTCGTCGAGTTCTTCCAGCCCGATCACCGCCCGCTCGATCGCCTCGGCGCGCGAGCGGGCGGTCACCCGGTCGGCGAGGGCATGAAACTTCGCGACCAGTTCGTCGTTGGTGACGGGATCGGTGGGGGCGCCGTGCGGTTGGGCGACGCGGGCGCGGTGCACGGCGCCGTCGCGGGTGGTCACCGCCACGTCGGTGCGGAACTTCTCGGCGAGGCCGGCGTCGGCGAGCGACTCGTCGAGCCGCACCGTGGTGGCGCCGATCAGCGTCCAGATGTCGTCGGAGTCGAGGCGCTCGGGCGTGAACTGCTCGGGCAGCACGTTGCCGTCGAGCAGCGCAGCCGCGGTCGCGTAGGCGATGTTCATCTGGGCGCCCATCGGGGTGAGCGGCCGCTGCGGGGGCCACCAGCCGTGCTTGTAGACGGTTTCCCCCACGGCGATCTCGATCGCCGAAATATCCTGTCCCACAAGCGAACCGCGCAGGGATCGGGCGGCATCGATCGCGCCGTGCAGCCCGCCCATCGCGGCGTAGGACTTCACCATGATGACCGTGGTCTCCCAGCGCTGACCGAGTTGCCCGGTCAGCAGCGAGGCGTCGGGGTCATGGCCCTCGCCGAAGACGCTGAGGAAGCCGCCGTACTCGCGCTCGAACACCCGCTTGATGCCGGTGTATCCGGCCGCCGCGAGACCGGCGGCGTAGAAGCCGTTGCGCGCCGCCAGCCCGTGGTGCATCCGCTTGCTCATGGCCTCGTACTGCGCGGCCATCAGCCCCGCCGACTGGGTGGCGGCGAGGCCGAGGGCATCCTCCAGTTGCGCCGGCGGCAATCCGCGCAACTTGCCGGACGCCGTCGCCGCCGAGTGGGTGCCGAACACCGATCCCGAGTGCCAGCCGCGGTCGAGCATCTGCGTGCCGTGCAGCGTGTAGCCGACCCGCGGTCCCACCTCGAAGCCGACGATCGCGCCCAGCAGGAATTCGGCGCCGGTGGTGGTCTGCGGCCGCGTCGATGCCGTCGACAGCAACGCGGGAATGACCAGCGAGCAGCTGTGCAGCGGCGCCAGCGGGTGGAAGTCGTCGAGTTCGAAGCCCTGGATGAACGTGCCGTTGAGCACGGCGGCCGCCGGGGCACCGGTGGTGCGCCCGGTGCCGATGACGACCGTGCCGCTGCCGTCACCCTCGAGCCCGAGGACGGCGTCAGTGGCAACCCGTGACCAGGGGAGTCGGGCCCCCACCAGGGCGCAGCCGACGCCGTCGAGTAGGAGGTGTTTCGCGCGCTGCACGACCGGATGCGGCACGTCGTCGAGCGTCAGATCGGCGACCCAGGTGGCCAACCGTCCGGTCGGGCCCGCCGGATCGGTGGCGGGAGGGCGGTGCACCGCGGTCATTCAACCCCCTGCGAAGCGACTAGTTGTTATATACATATAACAACTGAATCGTCCGCGCAAGGAAGGCGCTGTGGAAACATTGACGCTCGTGGGCCAGAACAAAGCGGGAGCGGTGTCGACCGCCGCCGGGGTGCCCTTGCACAGGCAGTTGTTCCTGGTCCTGCACGACGAGATCGACCGTGGCGCGATCGCCCCGGGCGAGGCGTTGCCCACCGAGCAGACGCTGTGCGACCAGTTCGGGGTTTCGCGGATCACGGTGCGCCGGGCGCTGGCAGACCTGGCCGAGCAGGGCTACATCGAGCGCAGGCACGGGGTGGGCTCATTCGTGCGCCGGCACGGTCCCGCCGACGTATCCGGCTATCTGGGCAGCGGCAGCTCGTACATGCAGGGCCTGCGGCAGACCCAGTTCGAAACCGAGGTCGAGGTCATCGAGCTCGGCGTGCGCCGCCCCCCGCGCCTCGTCGCCGACGCCCTCGAGACCTCGGACGAGCTGCTTCAGGTCCTGCGGGTGCGGCGGCAACGCCGGACCGGCGAGCCGCTGATCGTCAGTGACGCCTGGCTGCCGGCGCGCCTAGCCCCGGCGCTGACCGAAACCACGCTGCTGCGCGCGCCGCTCTACCAGTTGCTGTCGGAGGCCGGGGTGGCCGTGGACCGGGTGCGCCACGAGATCACGGCCGAAATCGCTGGTCCACGCAACGCGCGCCTGCTCGACACGGCCATCGGTGCGGCGCTGCTGCGCGTGAACCGCCTGTCGTTCGTGGCCGGGGCGCCGCACCACTACCTGTCGGCGCTGTTGTCGCCCGGCCGCAGTCGCGTGTTGTTCAACCAGACGGCGGACGAACTGGAGACGGCCGACGGTCTGATCATCGCCCACGACGTCGACAGGCGTCCCGGCTAGCCCGGTCAAACGCCGCCGCCGAACGATTGCGGGCTTACCTGCTGGCCGGACCGAGCGGCTCGGCCATCATCGTGGTGGATGCCGCCGGCGACAACACCGTCGTGGTCTCGCCGGGCGCCAATGGCTGGCTTTCGCTCGACGCGCCGCACGCGCGGGCGGCCCTGACCGAGTGTGATGTGTTGCTGACACTTGGAGATTCCGGTGACGACGGCGTTGGCGGCGGCGGGGGGAAGTGCGTTCGACCGGGGCCGTCGTGGCGACCAACGCATCGCCTGCCGGCCGAGGCCAGGAGTCGCTGGCCGCGCCGGCGGCCCTGAGCGACGTGGTGATCGTGAACGAGGACGAACTCGAGCAATGGCACTGGGGCCCAGCGCGCCCACGAAATCCACCCGCGCACCCGCACGTGCGGCGGCCACCGCCTGGTTGCCGCCGTTGCCGCCGGGCGCCTCGATCACCGACGACGACAGCGCCATTTCGCCCGGGCGCGGGATGGAACCGACGACGAATGGCGTGTCCGCGTTCACGCGGCCCACCACGCTTACCCGCGCCATTGCGCCCACGTTAGCCGCGCGGTCCGGCAAGCTCGACTCCATTTCGGGCTCGTCGTCGGCTTCGTCGCTTTGCACGCAATCACCAATATCTTGAGGTCCGCGCGCTAGTCTGCTGCGTTAGCGGTGCCGATTCTCGATCGAAGAAAGGCGGGCGAGGCGATTGACAGCGACCGAGCTCGACAACGCCGAACCGGCCCCCGAAACACCCGCGGAAACCCCCGCGCAGACCGCGGCCGCGTCCGCCTCGGCTGCCAGGGCCCCAAAGGGCGCCCGCCGCCTGCTGCCCTGGCCGCGCATCCGGTTCGGCATCCAGTCCAAGATCATGGTCGCGCTGCTGCTGTCGAGCATCCTGGGCGTAGCGGTGATCGGCCTGATCGGGGGGCTGTCCGGCCGGACCGCGTTGCGGCAGGTCGAGTCGGAGCGGCTGATCGAGTTGCGTGAGTCGCAGCGGCGCCAGGTGGAGGCGCTGTTCCGCGAAGTGACGAATTCGCTCGTCGTCTACAGCGGGGGATTCAGCATCGTCGACGCGACGGCCGCACTCACGACGGGCTTCGACCAATTGTCCAACGCGACCGTCACTCCCGCCCAGCAGCAGGCGCTCGCCGGCTACTACCAGACCCAGATGATCGATCCGATCAAGCGGCTGACCGGTGACCTCATCGATTTGAACGCCGTTCTTCCGACGTCCAACGCGCAGAAATACATCCAGGCGTATTACACCGCGCCTGCCCGGCCGACCACCCCCGACGCATTGCCCACCGAGGACGCCGGCGACGGGAGCGCGTGGACGGCGGCCAACGCCCGCTTCGATTTCTACATGCGCGGCATCGTCACGCGGTTCCAGTACCGCGATGCGCTGCTCCTCGACCTGCAGGGCAATGTCGTCTACAGCGTGCGCAAGGGCCCTGATCTCGGGACCAACATCTTCACCGGCCCTTATCGCGAGTCCAATTTGAGGGACGCCTACCAGAAAGCATTGCGCTCCAACGACGTCGACTACGTGTGGATTACCGACTTCCAGCCGTACCAGCCGCAGTTGGACGCGCCCACGGCGTGGGTCGTGTCGCCGGTCGGCATGAACGGAAAGATCACCGGCCTCATGGCCCTGCCGGTGCCCATCACGAAGGTCAACAACATCATGACCGCCAACAAGCACTGGGAAAGCGCCGGCATGGGCGCCTCGACCGAGACATACCTGGCGGGTCCTGACAACCTGATGCGTTCCGACTCGCGCCTGTTCCTGCAGGACCCCACGGAGTATCGTCGCGAGGCCATCGACGCCGGCACCGCGCCGGACGTCGTCGACCGCGCGATCCGGTTGGGGGGCACCATTCTGGTGCAGCCGGTGCCGAGCGCGGGCCTGCGCGCCGCCCAGCGCGGGGAGACGGGCGTGGTGACGGGAACGGACTACACCGGCAACCGGGAACTGGAAGCCTACGCCCCGCTGAACATCGCCAATTCGGATCTGCACTGGTCCATCCTGGCGACGCGGGACGATTCGGACGCCTTCGCGCGACTCGGCCATTTCAGCAAGACGTTGGCGATCGCGGTGACCGCAATGATTTTCGCGATCTGCGTGGTGTCGATGCTGGTAGCCCAGCTGGCCATGCGGCCCATCCGGCGCCTCGAGGCCGGGACCCGCAAGATCAGCGCCGGCGACTATGACGTCAGCATCCCCGTACGGTCGCGCGACGAAATCGGTGATCTGACAGCGGCTTTCAACGAGATGAGCCGGAACCTGGCGATCAAGGACGAGCTGCTCAACGAGCAGCGCCGCGAGAACGAGCGTCTGTTGTTGGCGTTGATGCCCGAGTCGGTGGTGCAGCGCTACCGTGGCGGCGAGGAGACGATCGCGCAGAAGCATCAGGACGTCGCGATCATCTTCGCCGACATCCGAGGGCTCGACGAGATCTCTAATGACCTGTCGGGTGAACAGGTCGTCGGCATCGTCGACGACCTGTTCCGGCAGTTCGATTCGGCGGCCGAAGCCCTTGGCGTCGAACGGATCCGCACATTCCACAACGGCTACCTCGCCAGCTGCGGGGTCATCACCCCGCGACTGGACAGCATCCACCGAAGCGTCGATTTCGCACTCGAGATGCGGCACATCGTCGATCGCGTCAACAGCCAGACCGGCCACCAGCTCGGCCTCCGGGTCGGCATCAACACCGGCAACGTCATCAGCGGGCTGGTGGGCCGGTCCAGTCTGGTTTACGACATGTGGGGCGGCGCGGTCAGCCTGGCTTACCAAATGCAAAGCGGGTCACCGCAGCCCGGCATCTACGTCAGCGCGCAGGTGTACGAGGCGCTGCGCGACGTGCGCCAGTTCGCGCCCGCGGGAACGATTTCGGTCGGCGGCACCGACCAACCGATCTACCGGCTGGTGGAGCGGTGACGGTGGAGCACGCCTGGGACTCCCCATGGTTCTACTGGGCGATCGCGATCGCGGTCGGATTTCCCCTGACCCTGATCCTGCTCACCGAACTGCACAACACGCTCGTCCGCAGGGGCAACCGGCTCGCCCGGCAGGTGGGCCTGCTGCGCACCTACGTCCTGCCGCTGGGCGCGCTGTTGCTCCTGCTGGTCAAGGCCTCTCAGGTCCCGGCCGGGGACGTACCCGTGCGGATGCTGACGACGGCGTTCGGCTTCCTGGTGCTGCTCGTGCTGCTGTCGGGTCTCAATGCCACCGTGTTCGAGGCGGCGCCCGAGGAGAGCTGGCGCAAACGGCTGCCGGGCATCTTCCTCGACGTGGCGCGCTTCGCCCTGATCGGCATCGGCCTGGCCTTCATGTTGTCGTACATCTGGGGCGTCCGCGTCGGCGGCGTGTTCACCGCGCTGGGTATCACCTCGGTCGTCATCGGCCTGATGCTGCAGAACTCCGTCGGCCAGATCGTGTCGGGGCTGTTCATGCTGTTCGAACAGCCGTTCCGCATCGACGACTGGCTCGACACCACGACAGGCCGGGGCCGCGTCATCGAGGTGAACTGGCGTTCGGTGCACATCGACACCGGCGGTGGGATCCGGGTCATGCCGAACTCGATGCTGGCGACGACGTCCTTCACGAATCTCAGCCGGCCGGCGGGCGTGTACAAGCTCGGGATGACGACCACGTTTTCGGCGACCGACCCGCCGGACCGGGTGTGCGCGATGCTGTCCCGCGTCGCCGCCGGCCTCCCGCAGCTCAGGATCGACAGCGTGCCGCGCTCGGTGCCGCTCGGCGGTGGCGAGTACCGCACCAGCATCGGGCTGAAGTCGCCCGCCGACGACGGCGCCGCTCGGTCGACCTTCCTGCGATGGGTCTGGTACGCGGCCCGCCGGGAGCAGCTGCACCTCGACGGGATCGAAGACGGCTTCTCCTCGCCCGAGCGGGTGGAATACGCGCTGCGCACGGTGGTGGCGCCCGCCTTGCGGCTCAACGCCGACGAGGAACGGTCGCTGTATTCGCGCGCACGGCTCGTGCGCTACGGCGCCGACGAAGTGGTCGAGTACACCGGGCAGGTGCCGACCGGGATGACCTTCCTGGTCGTCGGACGGGTGCAGTTGGCCGCGACGACCGACGACGGGTCGATCGTGCCGATCAGCACGCTGGCCGAGGGCTCCTTCCTCGGCCTGACCGCCCTGACGCGGCAACCGAACCTCGCCAGCGCGTACGCGCTCGAGGAGGTGACCGCGCTGGAGATCGACCGCGAACACCTCGAGCACCTGGTGATGCGTGAACCGTTGCTGCTGCAGAACTTTGGCCGCATCCTCGAAGAGCGCCGGAACAAGGTGCGTCGCGTGGGGCGGAGCGACCGGGTGGGCTGACCGCCAGCGAAGGCGCCACCGTGTGGGGCAACCCGACCGGATCGGTCAACGCCCTATACCCTGGATCGATGAGTCTGCAAGCACCATCGCGAAGCGGTGCGACCCAGCAGCGGGAGCCCGACCTGCGCCACGAGGTACACAATGCCGCCCGCCGCGCCCGCGTCGCGTCGCGCGCTCTCGCCTTGTTGCCGACGGTCGCCAAGGATCAGGCGCTGCGCTCCGCGGCGCAAGCGATCACCGGCAACACCGAGTTGATCCTGGCCGCCAACGCCGAGGACCTCAACGCCGCCCGCGCCGCCGGCACGCCGGCCGCGATGCTCGACCGGTTGGCGCTGGACGCCCGGCGCGTCGAGGGCATCGCCGCCGGCTTGCGCCAGGTCGCCGGGCTGCCCGACCCGGTGGGCGAGGTGCTCCGCGGCTACACCCTGCCCAACGGGCTGCAGTTGCGTCAGCAACGGGTCCCGCTCGGCGTCATCGGCATGATCTACGAGGGCCGGCCCAACGTGACCGTCGACGCCTTCGGGCTGGCGCTCAAGTCCGGCAACGCCGTGCTGTTACGCGGCAGCTCGTCGGCGGCGCGGTCCAACCAGGCGCTGGTCCAGGTGCTGCGCGCCTCGCTGGTCAGTGAGGACCTGCCCGCCGACTCGGTGCAGCTGCTGTCGTCGGAGGACCGCGCCACGGTGACGCACCTGATCCAGGCCCGCGGCCTGGTCGACGTGGTGATCCCACGCGGGGGCGCCAGCCTGATCGACGCGGTGGTCCGCGACGCGCGGGTGCCCACCATCGAGACCGGTGTCGGCAACTGCCACGTCTACGTGCACGAGGGCGCCGACATCGACGTGGCCGAACGGATCGTGCTGAACTCCAAGACGCGCCGGCCGAGCGTCTGCAACGCCGCCGAGACGCTGCTGGTCGACGCGGCGATCGCCGGGGAGGCCGTGCCCAGGCTGGTGGCCGCGCTGCAGGAAGCCGGCGTGACGGTGCACCTGGACCCCAGCGAGGACGACCTGCGCCGCGAGTACCTGTCACTGGATATCGCGCTGGCGGTGGTCGACGGCGTCGACGCCGCGGTCGCGCACATCAACGAATACGGCACCGGGCACACCGAGGCCATCGTCACTACCAACATGGCTGCGGCGCAACGATTCACCGACGGTGTCGACTCGGCCGCGGTGATGGTCAACGCCTCGACGGCGTTCACCGACGGTGAGCAGTTCGGCTTCGGCGCCGAGATCGGCATCTCCACCCAGAAGCTGCACGCGCGCGGCCCGATGGGGCTCCCGGAGTTGACCTCGACCAAGTGGATCGCGTGGGGCGACGGGCAGATCCGCCCGGCCTGACAAGAGCTTGAGGAGAACCGAAATCGTGAGCGTGCCCGCCCGGCCCAAGCCGCTGTTCGCCGACATCGACGACGTCTCGCGGCGGCTGGCCGAAACCGGCTACCTGCCGGACACGGCCACCGCCACCGCGGTGTTCCTGGCCGACCGGCTCGGCAAGCCGCTGCTCGTGGAGGGCCCCGCCGGGGTCGGCAAGACCGAGCTGGCGCGCGCTGTCGCGCAGGCCACCGGCTCCGGGCTGGTCCGATTGCAGTGCTACGAGGGAGTCGACGAGGCCCGCGCGCTGTACGAGTGGAACCACGCCAAGCAGATACTCCGTATTCAAGCCGGCAACGCTGCCGGACAAGGCGACTGGGACGCCACCAAGACCGACGTGTTCAGCGAGGAGTTCCTGCTGCAGCGGCCGCTGCTGACCGCGATCCGGCGCACCGAGCCGACCGTGCTGTTGATTGACGAGACCGACAAGGCCGACATCGAGATCGAGGGACTGCTGCTCGAAGTGCTGTCCGACTTCGCCGTCACCGTGCCCGAACTCGGTACCATCACCGCCGAGCGGACGCCGTTCGTCGTGCTGACCTCGAACGCCACCCGGGAGCTGTCCGAGGCCCTCAAGCGTCGATGCCTGTTCTTGCACATCGACTTTCCCAGCCCCGAGCTCGAGCGCCGCATCCTGTTGTCGCGGGTGCCCGAGCTGCCGCAGCACCTGGCCGAGGAGCTCGTCCGCATCATCGGCGTGCTGCGCGGCATGCAGCTCAAGAAACTGCCGTCCGTCGCCGAGACCATCGACTGGGGCCGCACGCTGCTCGCGCTGGGCCTCGACACCATCGACGACGCCGTGGTCGCCGCGACGCTCGGCGTGGTCCTCAAACACCAATCCGACCAGCAGCGCGCGACCGGCGAGCTGCGGTTGAACTAGGAACGCGCCGATGGCCCCTCGCCGCACCCGCCCCGCCCGGCCGCTCGCCCCGCACGGGCTCCCCGGCCACCTGGTGGGCTTCGTGGAAGCGCTTCGCGGGGTGGGCATTTCGGTGGGACCGTCCGAGACGGTGGACGCCGGCCGCGTGATGGCCACCCTGGGCCTGGGCGACCGGGAGGTGCTGCGGGAGGGCATCGCGTGCGCCGTGCTGCGCCGTCCGGAGCACCGCGAGACCTACGACGCCATGTTCGACCTGTGGTTCCCCGCGGCGCTGGGCGCGCGCGCCGTGGTCGCCGAGGCCGATGCCGAGCAGGCGCCGGGCGCCGCGCTGCCGCCCGACGACGTCGAGGCGATGCGCCAGATGTTGCTCGACCTGCTCACCGAAAACCCCGATCTCGCGGACATGGACGAACGCCTCGTCGCGATGATCGCCCGGATCGTGGAGGCCTACGGCAAATACAGCTCGAGCCGCGGCCCGTCGTTCTCGTCGTATCAGGCGCTCAAGGCGATGGCGCTGGACGAGCTGGAGGGCAAGCTGCTCGCCGGGCTGCTCGCCCCGTACGGGGACGAACCCACGCCCACCCAGGAGCAGATTTCCAAGGCCCTTGCCGCGCAGCGCATCTCGCAGTTACGCAAGCTGGTTGACGCCGAGACCAAGCGCCGCACCGCCGAGCAACTCGGCCGCGACCACGTCCAGATGTACGGCATCCCGCAGCTTTCGGAGAACGTCGAATTCCTGCGGGCATCAGGCGAACAGCTGCGCCAGATGCGCCGGGTGGTGGCGCCGCTGGCCCGCACCCTGGCGACCCGGCTGGCGGCCCGGCGCCGGCGCACCCGGTCCGGGGTGATCGACCTGCGCAAGACCCTGCGCAAGTCGATGTCCACCGGTGGGGTGCCGATCGACCTGGTGCTGGCCAAGCCCCGCCCGGCGCGGCCGGAACTGGTGGTGCTGTGTGACGTGTCGGGTTCGGTGGCCGGGTTCAGCCACTTCACCCTGCTGCTGGTACACGCGCTGCGCCAACAGTTTTCCCGTGTGCGGGTGTTCGCCTTCATCGACACCACCGACGAGGTCACGCACATGTTCGGCCCGGAGGCCGACTTGGCCGTCGCGATCCAGCGCATCACCCGAGAGGCCGGGGTCTACAGCCGTGACGGACATTCCGACTACGGCAACGCCTTCGCGTCGTTCGTGCAGGGCTTCCCGAACGTGCTGTCGCCGCGGAGCTCGCTGCTGGTCCTCGGCGACGGGCGCACCAACTACCGCAACCCGGAGACGGACCTGTTGTCCCACATGGTGACCGCCAGCCGGCACGCGCACTGGTTGAACCCCGAGCCCCGGCACCTGTGGGGCAGCGGCGACTCCGCGGTGCCGCGCTACCAAGAGGTGATCACGATGCACGAGTGCCGCTCCGCCAAGCAGTTGGCGGCGGTGATCGATCAGCTCCTGCCCGTGTGAGCGGTCTTCAGGCGGGGCGCGGTTCCAGTCCCGCCAGCCAGTCGGTAACCGTCGCGACGTAGGTCTGTGGATCGGCGCCGTGCATCGAGTGCGGCATCTCCGGAAACGCGCGCAAGGTGAAGGTGTTTCCGGTACTTTCGATCAGCTTTCGGACGTGCGCGACCTGCCGATCGGAGATCGCGCCCAATAGGTTGCCGGTCTCCGGGTCCTCGAAGTGGAAGTGATGGGTGAACAGGACCGGCACCCTGACGTGGGCGAGCATCGACTCGTGGTCGCAGTTGACGGCGACGCGGCCGGACACGAACGCGTCACCCCACTCGGGGTCGTACTCGCGCAGGTTCTGCGGCGGCCCGGCGGTGTCGACGGCGTTTCCGCGGGCCGGGGACAACCTGCCGAGCCACTCCGGCAGTTCGCGACCCAGCGCCCCCTGCAGTCCCGCGTAGTCGCCGATGGACCATTGCGGGCCCAACCATTTGCACCAGAGCCGGAAGATCGGCCCGATACCTTGCCGGATGGATTGGCCGACAGCCGGATTCACCTCCGAGCTGAACAGCGGAGGGTCTTCGTAGACGGCCGCGCGGATCTGCCCCGGCGCGGCGAAGGCCGACAGCCAGGCGGCGATCACTCCGCCGGACGACAGCCCGCTGACCACCACCGGCCGGCCGATGACCCGATCGATGAAACGGACCAGGTCACCGCCGAACAGGTCGAGGCTGTAGCGGCCGGGTGTCCACGTGGAGCGACCCTGCCCCCGCAGGTCGACGGCGTACACCTGGTAACGATCGGCCAGGAGCTTCATCGCTTCCTCGTAGCCCCACCACGATTCGCTCTGCCCCGGGATCAGCAGCAGCGCGGGGTTGGCGGCGTCACCTGCGACCGCGTAGTTCATCCGTATCTCGCCCAGGTCCACCAGCCGTTCGGGATAGCGGTGCGCGACGAAGCGCTCCGGATGGTCGCTGTGTTCGAGATAGGGCACGGTGTGGTCTCCTCGGCCGGGATCGTTCGGTCTGCCGATATTGTCGGGCACGACCGCCGCGACGGGGCGGTGACCCGGTGCCGGCTACCCCGCCGACCGAAACTGCGAAATCGGCCCGCGCCGCCGGCTCAAGTAAGCTGGCGAATCGTGCAAAAGCACCTGCGCAGGCTCGGGGTAATGGGTGGGACGTTCGATCCCATCCATTACGGGCACCTGGTCGCGGGAAGTGAGGTCGCCGACCTGTTCCGCCTCGACGAGGTCGTGTTCGTCCCCAGCGGTCAGCCATGGCAGAAGAACCGCCGCGTTTCGGCGGCCGAGGATCGGTATCTGATGACGGTGATCGCCACCGCGTCCAACCCGCGGTTCTCGGTGAGCCGGGTCGACATCGACCGCGCGGGTCCCACCTACACCCGGGACACGCTGCGCGACCTGCACGCCCTGAACCCCGATTCGCAGCTGTACTTCATCACCGGTGCCGACGCGCTGGCCTCCATCCTCACGTGGCAGGGCTGGGAGGAGTTGTTCGAGCTGGCCCACTTCGTCGGCGTCAGCCGGCCCGGCTACGAGCTGCGCCGCGAACACATCACCGGCGTGCTGGGCGAGCTGCCCGACGACGTGCTGACCCTGGTCGAGATCCCGGCCCTGGCGATCTCGTCGACCGATTGCCGCGTGCGCGCCGAGCGGGACCGGCCGCTGTGGTACCTGATGCCCGACGGCGTCGTGCAGTACGTCTCCAAAAGGGGGCTGTACCACCCGGGGCGGGCCGCCGACGAGTCCGCGGGCGAGACGACGCTGGCCACCGGGAACAACTCGTGACCGCCACCGCGGAGGCGCTCGACATGGCCGTCGTGGCCGCCCGTGCGGCAGCGGCCAAGCTGGCCACCGACGTCGTCGTGATCGACGTTTCGGACCAGCTGACCATCACCGACTGCTTCGTCATCGCGTCGGCGTCCAATGAACGGCAGGTCAACGCGATCGTCGACGAGGTCGAAGAGAGAATGCGCAGGGCGGGCTACCGACCGGCGCGCCGCGAGGGCGCCAGGGAAGGGCGCTGGACCCTGCTGGACTACCGCGACATCGTCGTGCACATCCAGCATCAGGACGACCGCGACTTCTACGCGCTGGATCGGCTGTGGGGCGACTGCCCGGTGGTGCCGGTCGATTTGTCGGACACCGAAGACGCCGCAGGCTCGGCGGGCGCGCAATGACGGTCCGTCGGCTGGTGATGCTGCGGCACGGGCAGACCCACTTCAACTTCGGCAGCCGGATGCAGGGCCAGCTGGACACGGAGCTCAGCGATCTGGGGAGGATTCAGGCGGCCGCGGCCGCGGAGGTGCTGGGCAAGCTGCAGCCGCTGCGGATCGTCTCGTCGGACCTGCGGCGCGCCTACGACACCGCGATCAGGCTGGGGGAGCGGACCGGGCTGACGGTGTCGGTGGATGACCGGCTGCGGGAGACCCATCTCGGCGACTGGCAAGGTCTGACCCACGCCGAGGTCGACGCCCGGGCCCCCGGCGCCCGGCTGGCCTGGCGCGAAGACGCCACGTGGGCGCCGCATGGCGGGGAGAGCCGGGTCGACGTCGCCGCCCGCAGCGCGCCGGTGGTCGCCGAACTGGTAGCCGGCGAGCCGGGATGGGGCGACCCGAATCACGCCGACCGGCCGGTCGTGCTGGTCACCCACGGCGGCCTGATCGCCGCGTTGTCCGCCGCGCTGCTGCGGCTGCCGGTCGCGAACTGGCCGGTCCTGGGCGGCATGGGCAACGCCAGCTGGGTGCAGCTGTCCGGCCACTCGCACGACCCCGGCGACAACCCCGATGACAACAGCGCCGACTTCGAGAGCATCCGCTGGCGTCTCGACGTGTGGAACGCCTCGGCGCAGGTTTCCAATGACGTCCTCTGAGGCGCGGCCCACGCTGCTGGTGTTCGCCGATTCGCTGGCCTATTACGGGCCCACCGGGGGGCTGCCCGCCGACGATCCCCGGATCTGGCCCAACATCGTTGCGGCGCAGCTTGGTTGGGATGTGGAGTTGATCGGCCGCATCGGCTGGACGTGCCGCGACATCTGGTGGGCGGCGACGCAGGACCCGCGGGCCTGGGCCGCGCTGCCCAGGGCGGGCGCGGTGGTCTTTGCGACGGGCGGGATGGATTCGCTGCCCTCGGTGCTGCCGACGGCGTTGCGGGAGCTCATCCGCTACGTGCGGCCGCCGTGGCTGCGGCGGTGGGTGCGCGACGGGTATGGCTGGCTGCAGCCGCGGCTGTCGCCCGTTGCCAGGTCCGCTCTGCCGCCGCACCTGAGCGCCGAATACCTTGAACAGACCCGCGGCGCAATCGATTTCAATCGCCCCGGGATTCCGATCGTGGCATCCCTCCCGTCGGTGCACGTCGCCGAGACCTACGGCAAGGCCCACCACGGCCGCGCGGCCACGGTGGCGGCCATCACCGAATGGGCTCAGCAGCACGATGTTCCGCTGGTGGACCTCAAGGCGGCGGTGGCCGAGCACGTCATGAGTGGGCGAGGCAATCCCGACGGCATCCACTGGAACTTCGAGGCACACCAGGCGGTCGCGGAGCTGATGCTCAAGGCGCTGGCCGAAGTCCTGCCGAAATCGGCAGTACCCGACGAGAAGTCGCGCGGGTAGCGCCGTGGCCGTCACGGTGGTGACCGATGCATCCGCGCGCCTGCCGGCCGACCTGCTGGACAAGTGGGGGATACGAGTGGCGCCGCTGCACATCCTGCTCGACGGCCGCGATCTGCGCGACGGCGTGGACGACATCCCGGAGGACATCTACAAGCAACCCGCGACCACCGCCGCCGCCACGCCGGCCGAACTCGCCGGGGTGTACGCCGACGCGCTGGCCGCCAGCGCCGGCGACGGCGTGGTGGCCGTGCACATTTCGTCGGCGCTGTCGGGCACGTGCGGCGCGGCCGAACGGACCGCGGCCGACCTCGACCCCAATGTCCGCGTGATCGACTCGAAGTCGGCCGCGATGGCGACCGGCTTCGTCGCGCTGGCCGCGGCTCGGGCGGCGGCCGCGGGCGGCGACCTGGAGGCGGTCGCGGAGGCCGCGCGGTTGGCGGTGACCCGCAGCCATGCGTTCGTGGTGGTGCACCGCCTGGAGAACCTGCGCCGCAGCGGGCGCATCGGCGGCGCCAAGGCCTGGCTCGGCACGGCGCTGGCGGTCAAGCCCCTGCTGCGCATCGACGACGGCAAACTCGTTCTGGCGCAACGGGTGCGGACGAAGACCCACGCGACGGAGGCGATGCTCGACCGGGTCTGCGAGGTGGTGGGCGATCGGCCGGCCCAACTGGCGGTGCACCACGTCGCCAACCCCGACGGCGCCGAAGAGGTCGCCGCGGCGCTGGCCCGCCGGTTACCGGCGTGCGGGCCCGCCCTGGTCACCCCGCTGGGCCCGGTGCTCGCCCTGCACGTCGGCGCCGGCGCCGTGGCGGTGTGCCTGCAACTACCCTGACACCGCGCCTGCAACCGGGGCGGGAGTGGCGCGCTGGGCCCGATGAGCGTTGTCGCCGCGGGGATGGACCACCTGCGGCCACCAGAACCAGCGGCCCAGCAGGGTCGCGATCGACGGCATCAGCAACGTGCGCACGATCAGGGTGTCCAGCAGCAGACCGATGCAGACGGTGGACCCGAACTGGCCCAGCACCTTCAGGTCGCTGCCGAGCATCGACGCCATCGTGAAGGCGAATACCAGACCCGCGGCCGTGACCACCCCGCCGGTGCCGCCCATCGACCGGATGGTCCCGGTCTTGAGCCCGGCGTGGATCTCCTCCCTGAACCGGGAGACCAGCAGCAGGTTGTAGTCGGAGCCGACCGCCAGCAGGATGATCACCGACAGCGCCGCCACGATCCAGTGGATCTTCAAGCCCACCAGGTCTTGCCAGATGAGCACGGAAAGGCCGAACGACGCGGCGATCGAGCTGGCCGCCGTGCCCACGATGACCACTGCGGCGACCACGCTGCGGGTCAGGATCAGCATGATCATGAAGATCAGCGTGAGGGCGGACAGCACCGCGATCATCAGGTCGTACTTCTCGCCGTCGGCCATGTCCTTGAAGGTCGCGGCGGTGCCGCCGAGGTACACCCGCGAGTCCGACAAGGACGACATCTTCAGCGCCTCCTGAGCGGCCGTGCGCTCGGCGTCGACCCGCGCGATGCCCTCGGGGCTCATCGGGTCGCCCTGATGGGTGACGAAGAAGCGCGCCGACTTTCCGTCCGGCGACAGGAACATTCGCAGACCCGTCTGGAAGTCCGGGTTCTGGAACGCCTCCGGGGGCAGGTAGAACATGTCGTCGTTCTTGGACTGGTCGAAGCTCTGGCCCATCACGATCGCGGTGTTGCTCATCGCGTCCATCTGGTCGAGCATCGCCTTGAACGTCTGGTACATCGTCAGGGTCAGGCCGTGAGTGATCTTGAGCGAGTTGATCATCGACGGGATCAACACGAGCATCCCGTGCGTCGCCGCCGCGGTGCGGGTGATGTCGTCGGACAGGATGTGGAACTGCCCGGCCAGCTCGTCAAACCCGTCGAGGGAGTCCCACAGCGATCGCAGGGACCAGCAGATCGGGATGTCGTAGCAGTGTCTCTCCCAATAGAAATACGACTTGATCGGCCGGAAGAAGTCGTCGAAATCCGCGATGTGGTCCCGCAATTCGTCCGTGATCCGCGACGTCTCCGCCGTCGTCTTGGCGCTGTCGTCGGCCGCGTTGGCGAGGTCCTGCGTGACCTTGTACATGCGCTCGGTGGTCCCGATCATCGTCTGCATCTCGTCGGCCATCTTGAGGATGTCGCCCATGCGGTCCCTGAGGAACTGCATGTTCTGCATCGTCGTCTGGCTCTGGATGCTGTTTTGGAAAGGTATGGAGCTGTGCTGAATCGGGATGCCCAGCGGCCGGGTGATGTCCTGGATCATCGCGATGCCGATGGTTCGGATGACGTTCTTGGCGACCTTGTCCAGCACCAGCATGTCGGCGGGGTTGCGCATGTCGTGGTCGGATTCGATCATCAGCAGGTCGGGGTTCATCCGCGCCTGCGAGAAGTGCCGGTCCGCGGCGGCCTGCCCGAGGTTGGACGGCGCCGATGCCGGCAGGTAGTAGCGGTCGTTGTAGCTCGTCTTGAAGCTGGGCAGCACGACCATGCCGACGAGGACGACGGCGGCGCTGACGGCGAGAATCGGTGCGGGCCAACGCACTACCGCGACACCGACCCGGCGCCACAGCCCGGCCCTCTTGGCCGCGCGTCTGGGCTCGAAGCGGTGGAACCTGCTGCCCACGAAGACGACCGCGGGACCCAGGGTGAGCCCGGCGAACACGACGACGAGCATGCCGATCGCCACGGGTGCGCCCATGGTGTTGAACCACGGAAGCCGCGCGAAGCTGAGGCAGTACGTCGCGCCGGCGATGGTGAGGCCCGAGCCCAGGATGACCGGGGCGACCCCCTTGAACGTCGTGTAATAGGCGGTTTCGGGGTCCTCCCCGGCCTGGCGCGCCTCTTGATACCGGCCGACGAGGAAGATGCCGTAGTCCGTCGCGGCCGCGATCGCCAGCATGGTGAGGATGTTGGCGGCAAAGGTGGTCAGCCCGAAGACGTCGTTGTATCCGAGGACCGCGACGACTCCCCGTGAACACCCCAGCCCGACGAAGGTCATGAACAGCTGGATCAGCGTGGTCGAGATCGAGCGGTAGACCAGGAACAGCATGATCGCGATCGCGGCCAGCGTGAACAGTGTGATCTTGGCCAGGCTGTCGTTGCCGATGATGTGCATGTCGTCGGACAGCGCCGCGGGCCCGGTCACGTAGGCCCGGACGCCCGGCGGCGCCTGGGTGTGCTCGATGACCTTGCGCACCGCGTCGACGGAGTCGTTGGCCAGCGTCGTGCCCTGGTTGCCGGCGAGGTTGATCTGGACGTAGGACGCCTTCGCGTCGGCGCTCTGCGCTCCCGCCGCCGTCAGCCGGTCACCCCAGAAGTCCTGAATGTGCTGGATGTGCGTCGGATCCTGCCGCAGCTGGCGGATCAGCTCGTCGTAGTACTTGTGGGCGTCCGGGCCGAGCGGCTGCTGGCCCTCCAGCACGATCATGACCGTGCTGTTGGAGTCGAATTCGCGGAAGTTGTGCCCCATGAGCATCATCGCCTTCATGGACGGCGCGTCCAACGGCGTCATCGGCGCCGAGTGCATCTCGCTGACGACTTCCAGCCGCGGGACGAGGACGTTCACCAGGACCGTGACGACGACCCAACCGATGATGATGGGTACCGCGAAGAGGCGGATCATGTGGGGGATGAACGGGCGGTGGCCGCGCGCGGCCTTGGCGGCGGCCCGGGTGTCGATGGGACCGGTGGCGTCTGCGTCAGCGGCGTTCTGCGTCGCCGGCTGAGCCCGGTGGTTGACCTCGCTCATGCGGACTTCACCAGGCAGAAGGTCTGGGCGTTATGGCCTTGCGACTGCTGGTGTTCGCGCTCGACCCCGTCGACCGTGATCTTGCAGCTGATCTCGTTGGCATCGGCCTGCGCCATGATGTTGGCGCTCACCGACGGCAGGGTCGTCGAGATCGTCGCCCTCCACGGCAGCGCGGCGCTGTTGACCTGATGGGTGTTCGCGTCCGCATCCCAGTAGTTGATGTTGGCCGTGCTGCCCGGCGGCCCGGAGACCTCGTAGACGACGACCTTGGGGTTGAACTGGACGATCTCGATCCCGGCGCCGGCGTTGGCGTTGAGGTCCTGCGACCCGAAGATCTTGTGCAGCCGGGAGACGCCCAGCGCGGAGATACTGAGCACCACCAGCAGCAGCAGAGGTATCCACGCCCGCTTGAGCCCGCGGCTCACCTTGCCGGAAAGGGAGATCGATTTCGGATTGGCCACCGCCTGACCGCCTTCCGTGCTGCTGCCCGGGGTCCTGCCGTCCCGCCGCAAAACCCGCCAACATCTCTGGCGACGCCCGTTGTCACCAGAATCTTTGCTCGGCTAAGTACTCTAAACCTTAGTGGACGGGTGCGTTCCTCCGGGGCCGGTTGGTGTGTCGCACGCCATACGTTCAGTGGGCGAAGCGCCCGGTCACCGGCGGCAGGTCGGCGAGCGTGACGATCCCGGGCCGGGCGGCCACCACGGCCGGTACCGCGTTGGTGACCGGCATCGCGGTGTAGATCATCCCCAGCCCCATGAAGCCGGGCTCCGTCCAGTCCTTCGGCGGTAGGCAATGCAGGACGGTGCGCATGTTGGGCAGCCCGAACACCTGGATGACGTGGCCGTGCTCGAGCGGTTTCGGCGGGACGACGTGGCTGCCCATGGTCCAGTTGAAGCCGACGCTGACGACGTTGCGGTCGCCCACCCAGCCGCGGTGGTAGCCGTAGACCCCGCCGACCGTGCCCGCGGGGATCTTCATGAAGCCCAGGTCGGAGTCGGCCGTCGCCGCGGTGAAGGTGACGTCGAAGCTCATCCGGTCGAGCTTCGCCCCGATCGCGTCAGCCATCATCGCGGCCGACTCCGCGAACACCTCGCTCTCGCGTCGCACGTTCTCCGCCAGCCCTGGCGTGTCGGGATCCTGCGAGAACCCCATCGCGGTCTGCGTTTCGGCGGACTCATACGTCGAGCAGTCCACCGACTCGGTGATCCGGATCTCGTCGACGCGCTCGCAGGAGCCGCTGAGCACCATGCCGACGAGGTTGGTCATCCCCGGGTGCGCGCCGCTGCCGAAGATCGTCGAATTGCCCTTCTCGCAGGCATCCTCGATCCGTTTGCGGTCCGCCGGCGTTTGCTTGCCGCCGGTGATCCACGCCGCGCTGGAGCACACGTTCACGCCCGACTCGAGCAGCCGCACCAGTTCGTCGATGCTGGGCCACAACGGGTTGTAGCAGCAGGCGTCTGCGCCGAGCGCGAGCAGCGCGTCGATGTCGTCGGTCGCCTTGACGCCGGTGGGCGCCGGCCAGCCGGCCAATTCGGCGGCGTCGACGCCGACCTTTTCCGGCCCGTGCGCGTACACCCCGACCAGCTCCATGTCCGGTCTGCCGATGAGGGCGTGCAGCGAGCGCCGCCCGATGTTGCCGGTGGTCCACTGGATTACCCGCAGCGGTCGGTCGGTGCTGGTTGCGCTCATCGAAAGGCTCCTTTGCCGGTGCGATCTGACTCATTATGAGCAACCCGGCGCACGCGAGCGGGGCGTCCCCGATTTTCGACCAGCGACTCAGGCATCCAACCGGGTGAATTGGTCCCGGTGGTATTGCTCGACGCAGGCGGCGCGCCGAACTTTTCCGCTGGTCGTGGTCGGGATCGACCCGGGCGGCACCAGGACGAGGTCGCCGACATTCAAGCCGTGCGCATTCGAGATCGCCGAGGTGACGTCGCTCTTGACGCGGGTGAGCCAGCGCTTCGCCTCCTCGGTCTCCTCCTGGGATTCGTCGCGCTTCTTGAGCTCGATGACCGTGACGAGCTCCTCGGTGCTGTTGGTCGGTACCGAAATCGCCGCGACCCGGCCGCCGGTGATCTCCTGCACCGTCGCCTCGATGTCCTCGGGATAGTGATTGCGGCCGCGGATGATCAGGAGGTCCTTGATGCGGCCGACGATGAACAGCTCACCTTCGAAGAAGAAACCCAGGTCGCCGGTGCGCAGCCACGGCCCGTCGGGCGTGCCCGGCGCGGGCTCGGTGAGCGTCGCGCCGAAGCAGCGCTGCTCCTCCGGGGACTTGCCCCAGTAGCCGCCGGCGACATTGGGGCCGTGGATCCAGATTTCGCCCACCACCGCCTCCGGGCACTTGCGGCCGGTGTCGCCGTCGACGATCAGCAGCGTGGGCGACTGCGGCACTTTGTATTTGACCAGCGCGGTGCCGGTCCGGGCCGCGGTCCGCCGAACGCGGCCGGCGGCCAGCTCGTCCGGATCGAAGCGCACCGCGCCGGAGCGTTCGCTCCACGTGCCGGCCGCCACGAAGACGGTCGCCTCCGCCAAGCCGTACGAGGGGCGCACCATGTGGTCCCGGAAACCGAAGTGATCGAAGCGGTCGACGAAACGCTGCAAGGTGGCCGGCTCGACGCGCTCGGCGCCGCTGATGATGCCCAGCACGCTGGAAAGGCTGAGCCCGGCCAAGTCCGCGTCGGTCGTCTTGCGCGCGGCCAGGTCGAAGGCGAAGTTCGGCGCCGCCGAGAACGCGTGGGGGTTCTCGGCCAGGGCGCGCATCCATCGGGCCGGCCTTTCCAGGAACGCGACCGGACTCGTCAGCTCGCCGCGATAGCCGCCCAGGATCGGCGCGCACACCCCCAGGACCAGACCCATGTCGTGGTAGAAGGGCAACCACGACACCATCGTGGTGTCGGAGGGAACTTTGACGCCGGAGTCCGCGAAGAAGCTGCGCATCAACTGCTCGAAATTCACCTGCAGGTTGCGGTGCGAGATCATCACCCCGGTGGGCAGCCGGGTTGACCCCGAGCTGTACTGCAGGTAGGCGGTGCTTGGCAAATCACCTGTGCGGACGGGTGTTTCGGCGTCGACGTCCAGATTCAGCGCATCGACTTCGATGATCTTCGGAACCCGGTCCAGGCCCGCCTGGCCGACGTAGTCGGCGATCTCACCGGCCACCGCGGACGTGGTCAGCACGACCGACGGCGACGTGTCGGCAACGACGGCGCTGACCCGCTCGTGCGTCGAGCCGCGGTGCGGCAGGGGGAGCGGAACCGCGATCAGGCCGGCCTGCATCGACCCCAGGAACGCCGTGACGTAATCGAGGGACTGCGGGGCCAGGATCACCGCCCGGTCCCCGATCGACCCGTGCCGGCCCAGCTCGCGCGCCAGGTTTGTTGTGCGCCGCGACAATTGGGACCAGGTGAGGCTTTCGGGGACACCCGCCGGCGCGTTGTCGTAATCGGTGAACGTGAACGCCACGTCGGCGGGCCGCAGGCTGGCGCGGCCGTGCAGCATCGAGAGGATCGATGACTGGGGCGTCGTTTGCATCGGCGTCACACTACGTCCGTACCGGTCCGCCCGATGTGTCGCATCGAGGTCAGTGGTCGGCCTCTCCCGCGCCGTGCGAGAGCACCGACATCGCACCGGCCAGGATCTGCGAGAACGGGTCGGCGCCACCGCCGAACGTCGCCTGGTTGGCCGGGGCGGTCACCTCCGCCGGGTCGAAGCCGTGCACCGGATCGACCTGGACCGGCGCGGTCGCCGGGTCGTCGTTGCGCGCGTAACCGGCGTTGACCCGGGGCATCAGGATGGCGTCGAGCTTGTTCAGCGTGTCCTCCGGGATCCCGATGTAGGCGAGCGGCATGACCAGCGGGAGGTGCTTCTCGGGGACCATGATCGTCGTGTCCTTCGCGCCGCGGGAGTTGATCGTGGTCCGGATGTTCTGCGGCGGCACCATGCTGGAGTTCGTGAACGCCACCGCCGTGTGACCGGTGGCCAGGCCCATGACCGTGTTGGCGAGGGCGAACATGTTGTCCGGCCGGTCGGGGAAGTCCGCGATCGAGTCGTAGGCGGCCACGAACCGGTTGGTGTCGTACTGGCTCTCGTACGGCGGCGGCATCGTGTAGTCGAGCGCGGGCACGACGCTGCCGACCGGGAACATGGCCGAGAGGAAGCTCTGGCCGAAGGCGTGCCGCCCGATCGGGTCGCCGAAGGTGGCGAAGTTCAGCGTGCCCGGCGGGGGAGCTGCCGGGTCACTGGCGAGTCGGGCCTGCTCGCCGTCGACCACGAACCCGCCCTCGGACAGCCCGATCGCCGTGCCCGGCCGACCGGTCTTGATCGCCGCGTCGAGGTTGTTGATCCCGACGTCCACCGACTCGCCGACGCTGGGGCCGTCCAGGCCCAGCCCGGGAAAGAGCTCGTCGAGCCGGCCGATGCCGGGGAAGAGCCGTTCCAACACGTGGCCCTGAACCTGCCCGGCCGGGTAGCGGACGATTTCCCGCTTCTGGCCGGGGAACCACTGGGCGCCCTCCTGGCGGATGTACTCGTCGTACGGGATGCCCAGGACGTGAGCGCCTCCGAGGGCGAACGCGGTCTGGTCTCCCGGCGCCCCCGGAGTCGGCGGACCGCCGATGGGCGTGACGGGCGTGTCGTCGGCCGACGCGGTCCGGAGGCCGAAAAGTCCTGTGGCGCCAACAGCTACCAGCGCCGCGACTCCTGCGAGTAGCTTCTTCATCCCTACCCCTGACCCCTCGCCTCCAAGTTTCACATACGTCATGGGTGCCCGCTAACCGGCCTGCGGTTCGGCGTGGCCGACCGGTGACCGGCGCGCGTCGACCCGGGAGGGCCACCAGTTTGCCCGCCCCACGAGCGCGGCGATCGCCGGAACGGTGACGGTGCGCACGAGGAAGGTGTCCAGCAGGATTCCGATGCCGATCACGAAACCGCCCTGCACGACGGTCCCGATGCTGGAGAACAGCAGACCGCACATCGAGGCGGCGAAGATCAGACCCGCCGCGGTGATCACACCGCCGGTCGAACCGAGCGTGCGGATGATGCCGTACCGCATGCTGTGCGGGGATTCGTCACGCATTCGCGAGACCAGCAGCATGTTGTAGTCGGCACCCACCGCGATCAACACCACGAAGGCCAGCGGCGGCACGCTCCAATGCAATTGTTGGCCGAGCAGGAATTGGAACACCAGAACGCCGACCCCCACCGCCGACAGGTACGAAATGATCACGGAGGCAACCAGATACAGGGGCGCGACGATCGCACGCAGCAGCGCGACCAGGGTCAGCAGCACGACGAGCAGGGTCACCGCGATGATGAACCTGATGTCGTGCCGGTAATAGTCGCGGGTGTCTTTCAGGCCGACGGTGAATCCCGCCATCGACACCGTGGCGTCCGACAACGCGGTGTTCGGCTGGGCGCCCCGGGCGGTCGCGCTGATCGCGTTCACCTGATCCATGGCTTCGGTGCTGAACGGGTTCAGCTTGGTCTGAACCAGGTACCGCACCGTGTGGCCGTCCGGCGAGATGAACGCCTTGGCGGCCTTCTGGAACTCCTCCAAATGCAGCAGCTGGGGCGGGATGTTGAACCCGGCCATCGCCGGGTGTGCCGCGTCCCGCTTCAGCGACAACAGGAACGCCGCCGACTCGCTGAGCCCGGCGCCCAGCTGTTTGACCTGGTCGACGAGCTGGGCCACCGCGTCGGCCACCTGTCGGCTGCCGCCGGCGAACCGGTCCGCCCCGCTTTGCAGGCTGTTCAGGTTCGCCTGCAGGCCGCCGGGTTGGTCCATCCCGAGCGAGTGCAGCACGTTGGTGATCTTCGTCAACGCGGCCCGCAGCCGGTCCGTCGACGCCTTGAGGGCCCGCTTGTCCGGGTAGACCTGCAGTTGGTGGGCCAGGTCGTTGATCGCGTCGAGGTCGGCCTGGTCGCGCGACCCGGCCAGCTGCTCGAACGTCCCGCGGGTGGCGCTGCACGACGGGTCGGCGTCGCAGACCGGGTTGCCCTGCAACGCCGCCAGCACCGGGCCGATCCAGGCGAACATGTTCTTGCCCGCCGAGAAGTTCCAGCCCATCGCGTTGCTCAGCGAGTTGACGTGGTCGACGAGTTGGGCCGCGATGTCGACCTCCCGCACCAGGGCGTCGCCGCTGTACTGGTTCTTCGCCGCCGCGAAGGCGTTCTCCAGCTCCTGCACGCTGGCGGCGAGCTGGGTGACCTGGCCGCGCACGTCGCCGAGGCTGTTGGCCAGCGTGCCGGCCCCGTCGACCAGCCGGTTGAGGTCGCCGGTGTGGTCGTTGATGAGGTTGGACCCGCCCGCCAGCAGGGTGCCGATCGCGCCGGCCTGATAGGTGGCCCGGAACTGTTCCGGCACGTTTCCGGTCGGCCGGGTGATCCCGCTGACCGCGGCGACGTTGGGTAGCTGGCTGACCCGGTCCGCCATCTGATCGAGGTCGGCGAGGGCCTGCGGCGTGCGGAGGTCATGCGGGGACTGGACGAGGATGTACTCCGGGATGGACTGGTTGACCGGGAAGTGGCGATCCAGCGCGGCATACCCGAGGGAGCTGGGTGCGGAGGCCTTCAGGGCCTTGCGGTCGTCGTAGTTGTACCGCACCAGCGCCGCGCAGCTGGCCAGAATGATCAGCACCAGCACACTGGCGACCAGATGCAGCCTCGGCCGGCGCACGATCCGAATGCCGGAACGACGCCAGAACCGGGCGGTCAGTTCGCGGCGCGGCTTGATCCAGCCACGCGGCCCGGCGAGCACGACGATCGCCGGCAGCAGCGTCATCGCGGCGAGAAATGCGACGCCGATGCCGATCGCCGACGACACGCCCACCGTCTTGAACACGCCCATCCGGGCGAAGCTGATGAGCAGAAACGTGATGCCCACGGTGCTGGCGGAGGCGGTGATCACTTTCCCGATCGAGACCATCGCCCGCTTGACGGCCTGGTCGAAATCCTCGCCCGACCGCAGATAGTCGTGATAGCGGCTGATGAGGAAGACCGCGTAGTCGGTGCCGGCGCCCGCCATGATCGCGCTCAGGAAGACGATGGACTGGTTCGAGACGCCCGAGCCGGTCAATTGGGAATAGCCGGCTACCAGCGCCTGCGCGATGACCAGGGACAGCCCGATCGTGATCAGCGGCAGCAGCATGGTGATGGCGCTGCGGTACACCACGAGCAGCACGATGAGCACCAGGACGGCGATCGCCAGCTCGATCGGGAGCCGGTCCTTGTCGCCCGCGACGGTGAGGTCGGCGACGGTTGCCGCGGGCCCGGTGAGGTTTGCGGTCAGGGGCGTTCCGGCGACAGTGCGCTTGACGATGTCGCCGATCTGTTTGAAGGCGGCGTACGCCCGTGGCGTGCCCAACTCGCCGGCGACGCCGACCGGCAGCACCCAGGCCTTGTGGTCCGCACTGGTCAGGATGGGACGCAGGGGCGGTGTGCTGAGGAAGTCTTGCAACATCACGACGTCGCGCGTGTCCCGGCGCAGTGCGTCCACGAGTTTGCGATAACCGGCTTCGTCGGCGGCGCCCAGCCCCTTGTCGTCGGTCAGGACCACCAGCAGGAGGTCTTCGGAGCCCGACTCGTGGAACGCCTCGGTCATCTTCCGGGCGGTGACGCTCGACGGCGCGTCGCTGGGCAGGATGCCCAGGGGGTGCTTCTGGGCCATCGCGTTGAGGGACGGGAACGTCAGTGGCAGGGCGACGGCGATCGCGAGCCACACCCCGATCACCACCCACGGCCACCGCACCACGAAATCGGCTAACCGCCGCATGTCGCCTTCACCCCCGGGCCACACCAGGCCGGCCCGCGGTTTCGCAACCGCAGTCGTTCAAGAGCCATCGCACTACCCTCGCTAAGCAACGCGTCCCCAGTGCCCGCTCTGCGCGACCCGCACGCATACGGACTTCATCGCCTCCATGTATCGGACGACCGATTTCTGGGCGATCGGGTTGTCGGGGAACATGATCGCCATCGCGGTGCCCTCGCCGTACCGGAAGATGTAGACGGTCAGCTGATACGAGAACCGGCCGTCCGAGTAGATCCCGATGTTGTTGGCGTAACCCATCTCGGCGGCGGCCAGGACGGCGTTGAGCGGGGCGGCGCCGCCGTGCAGGAAGTTGGTCACCGGAAAATTCGGCTGCGGCCAGCTCAGCCACGGAGCGAGCTCCAGCACGCGGTAGTACGGCACCTTCGCCAGGTGCAGGCCCGAATCGAACGAGGACTGCGCCGCCCACGCGGCGTCGCCGAACGAGGCCGCGGCGATCGGGACGGTGACCGGGACCAGGCCGGTGAACCAGCCCTGCGTCATGAAGTTGTCCGTGGTCCTGCGGGTGTCCCTGGGAGTCAGCCCGTAATACGTGGGAGCACCCGTGAACTCGTGCTCCACCAGGGCGAGGCACGCGAACAGGCCGCCGACGAAGCGCGCGCCGACCGCCGTGCACGCGGCCTCGAACCGCTCCGTCTGCGCCGAGTCCAACAGCAGTTCGGACACCATGTCGCTATCGCTCGGCTCCAACGGGTTACCCAGCGGCAGCGGGAATTCGGGGAAGCCGCCGTTGTTGTTTTCGGCAAAGTCAATCCACTGGCGCACCTGCGGTGAGTCCACGGTCAGCGTGGACGTGTACTGGCGCTCGCGGGCGCAGAAATCGTCGAAGCTGCCGGCGTCCGGCAGCGCCAGGGGCTCACCGCCCCCGCTCAGCGCCGCATACATCCCGTTGGCTTCGAGCATCGTGGTGCCGATCAGCGTCGCGTCCCCGTGGACGTGATCCATGGCGGCAAAGAACGTGAAGTGACCATCGCCTTGGACGATGCCGAAGGTAAAGCAGCCCCACTCCAGCGGATTCGGTATGCCCACGACGTGGGCGCGAATCTCGTCGACGGTCATCGTGCCGTGCTCGACGGGCGCGAATTCGATGTCGGCGGGGTCGGTGAGGGTATGCCGGACGAACTCTCCGTTGCCGACGTGGTCGAACCAACTGCGGAAGGTGTCATGCCGACGCAGGTAGGCATTGAGGGCGCGATCCATGGCGGCGACGTCGCATCGGCCGGGAACCTCACAGGTGGCGATGATCTGCCGGGAGAAGTCCAGTCCCGCCGAGGTCCGCTCGTGGTAGTTGCGCAGATGCTGGCCCTGCATGTAGCTCACCGGGACGGAACTGACCGGCGCATGGCGGGCCTTTTCCCGGGCCGTGGCCGTCGGCTGCCACGAGATGACCGATCCGGGCTTCGGCGAGTAATCGCCGAGTGAGCCGATCGTGATCTTCCCAATGCGCAAGCTCTTCTCCTCCGGACGGCTTTTCTGCTCTGATGGCTTTTCCTGTGTGGATGGCTAGCCCGGCCCCCACCGGCAGCGACACCAAGATAACCTCCCGGGCCACCGACCGAGCCCACATGCGCCGATATGCATAGGACCGCACACCGCTCGCCACGCCCGGTGGGACCTGCGCGATGCGCCCCTCGAAGCACGCGCGCTGTCATACTTGCCATCGGAGGTGATTCAGCTGCGGCAACCGGTCCGGCATGTGTACATTCGCCACGACGGTCGCTGGAGCCAGTGCACGGGGGGGATTTCCACCAGGTCTGGTCCTGCGTGTGCGCGCTGGTGAGCGGCTCAACTGGTGGTTCGGAGCAACCACGGCCCCGGCGCCGCAAAGGTGCGGGCAAAAATCTTCCGGGCGGAACAGGAAGGACAACCGCATGACATCCGTCGAGAACCCGATGGAACGGGCGTTGGGTTCGGGGGGCTTTGCGATCGTCGGTTACGCGGCGCGTTTCCCTGGTGCCGCGGACGCGGACGAGTTCTGGCAGGTGCTGGCCGAAGGCCGGGACGCGGTTTCCGAGGTGCCCCAGGACCGGTGGGATGTCGACGAATTCTTCGACCCGGACCCCGACGCGCCCGGCAAGGTCGTGACCCGTCGGGCGGGCTTTGTCGACGACGTGACCGGGTTCGACGCGCCGTTCTTCGGCATGTCGGCGCGTGAGGTCAGGCTGATGGACCCGCAGCATCGGCTGCTGCTGGAGACAGCGTGGCGGGCGGTGGAGCATTCGGGTACCGCGCCAACGTCTTTGGCGAACACCAACACCGGGGTCTTCATCGGTTTGGCCACCCACGACTACCTCGGGATGGCCTCCGACGAGCTGACGTATCCCGAGATCGAGGCCTATATGGCGATCGGGACGTCCAACGCCGCCGCCGCGGGGCGGATCAGCTACCGGTTGGGGCTGCAGGGGCCCTCGGTCGCCGTCGACACGGCGTGCAGCTCGTCGTTGGTGGCGATCCACCAGGCGTGCCAGGCGCTGCGCTTGGGCGAATGCGACCTCGCGCTCGCCGGCGGCGCCAACGTCCTGCTCACGCCGGCGACGATGATCACGTTCTCCCATGCGCACATGCTCGCGCCCGACGGCCGGTGCAAGACGTTCGACGCGGCCGCCGACGGCTACGTGCGGGGTGAGGGTTGCGGCGTCATCGTCGTGAAGCGGCTCGAGGACGCGATCCGCGACGGCGACCGGATCCGGGCCGTGATCCGCGGCAGCGCCATCAACCAGGACGGCGCATCGGGCGGGCTGACGGTGCCGAATGGCGTTGCCCAGCAACGGGTTATCGCCGAAGCACTGAAACGCGCCGGCATCGCACCCAGCGACGTCGGGTACCTGGAGGCGCACGGCACCGGGACGTCGCTGGGCGATCCGATCGAGGCGCAGGCCGCGGGTGCGGCGCTCGGTGCGGGGCGCGAGCCGGACCGGCCGCTGTTGATGGGCTCGGTGAAGACGAACATCGGCCACCTCGAAGCGGCCGCGGGGATCGCCGGCGTGATCAAGGTGATCCTGTCGCTCGAGCACGAGCTGCTGCCGCAGCACCTGCACTTCCGGAATCCGTCACCGCACATCCCGTGGGACCAGCTTCCCGTGCAGGTCGTCCAGGAGCCCACCGCCTGGGAACGCGACGGTCGCCCGCGCATCGCGGGCGTCAGCTCGTTCGGGTTCGCCGGGACCAACGCGCACGTCATCATCTCCGAAGCGCCCATCGAGCTGGCGGGCCGGCAAGCGCCGGCGCCCGTTCCGTTCGACCGGCCCGCGGACCGCGGGTTCAGCGTGCTTCCGCTGTCGGCGCGCACCCCGGACGCGTTGGTTCAGGTCGCCGACCAGTACCGCCGCTGGTTGCGCGCGCACCCGGAGGCCACGCTGGCCGACCTGTGCTTCACCGCCGGCGTCGGGCGGGCGCACTTCGAGCATCGGGCCGCGATGGTGGTCAATTCGAAGGAATCGGCCAGCGAGTTGCTCGGTGCGCTGGCGGACGACCGCCCGGCGCCCGGCCTGGTGCGCGGGGTGTCCGACGACAAGCCGAAGACGGCGTGGCTGTTCACCGGACAGGGCAGCCAGTACGCGGGCATGGCGCGCGAGTTGTTCGACACCGAGCCGGTCTTCGCCGATACGCTGCGCCGCTGCGCGGCGGTGGTCGCAGACGTGCTCGAAAAGCCGCTGCTGGACATAATTTTCGATGCGGATGGCCCGGACAGCGGGGAGCTGCTGCGGCAGACCTCCTACGCCCAGCCCGCCCTGTTCGCGGTGGAGATGGGTCTGGCCCGCCTCTGGCAGTCGTGGGGCTTCGAACCGGACGTCGTGCTGGGACACAGCGTCGGTCAGTACGCGGCGGCCTGCGTCGCCGGCGTCCTCACCCTCGAGGACGGCGCGCTGCTGATGGCCGAGCGCGGCCGCCTCTTCGGCAGCCTGCCGCCCGGCGGGCGGATGGTGGCGGTATTCGCCGCCGCCGAGCGCGTCGAACGTCTCACCGACGAGTTCCCCAGCTTGTCGGTCGCCGCCTATAACGGCGCCAACACCGTGCTGTCGGGACCCGAGCAGGACCTGGACCGGGCGCTGGCCGGCTTGGTCGCCGACGGGATCCGCTGCGACGGGCTGGACACCAGCCACGCCTTCCACTCGGCGCTGCTGGACCCCATCCTCGACGACTTCGAGTCATACGCGGACCGGTTCGATTACGCCGCACCCCAACGGATTCTGGTGTGCAACCGCACCGGCGCCGCGCTCGGCAGGAGCGTGCAGCTCGATGGCGCCTACTGGCGCCGGCACGCGCGCCAGCCGGTGGAATTCGCCAAGAGCGTGCGCACCCTGGCCGACCTCGGATGCAAGGTGTTGCTCGAGATCGGCCCGCAGCCGGTGCTCACCGCCGCCGCCCTGCGGGCTTGGCCCGACCCCGCGACCGCGCCGCGGGCGATCGCGTCGCTGCGCCGCAACACCGCCGACCACCGCCAGATCACCGAAGCCCTGGCCGACGCGTACGTCCTGGGCCACCTGCCCGACTTCGGGGCCGCCTCCGGGCCCGCCCAGAAGCTCGACCTGCCCACCTATCCCTTCCAACACCGGCAGTACTGGTATCGGGACAACCGGCAACGCCCGACCCAGCACCAGAACGAATCCGCGCGGACCGATGCGGTCCGCCTCCTCGAGGACGGCCGGATCGAGGAACTCGCGGCCCTGCTCGACGGCGCGGACGGCGATGGCCAGACCCGCAAGGTGCTGACGCGCCTTGCCGCGCAGCACAACCTGCAGCGCAAGACGCAGTCGATCGCTGACGCGTGCTACGAAATCCGTTGGGAGAAGGCCACTCCCGCGGCCCCGGCGCCGGACGCCGAAACCGCGGCCTGGCTCGTGGTCGGCGACGACGCCGACGTGGTCCGGCCCCTGGCCGACGCGCTCACCGCGCGCGGGCACCGGCATCAAATCGTCGGCCTGCCGGCGTCCGAGGCGGACGAGGAGCGGTTCGAGGCCACGCTGCGCGCCGCGGTGGCGGACGAACCGGCGCTGCGCATCCTGCACGTCGCGGCCCTCGAATCGATGGGGTCGCTGCCCGGCATGCAACACCGGGTCCTCAGTGGCACTCGGCGAGTCTTCCGCGCGGCCGCCGCGGCCGAGCTGCGCAAGCCCATCTGGATGGTGACCCGCGGCGCGCAGCGCGTCACCGACGCCGACTCCGTGTCACCGGACCAGAGTTGCCTCTGGGGCTTCGGTCGTGCCGCGTCGCTCGAGCATCCGCAGATGTGGGGCGGCCTGGCGGACCTTTCGGGAGGCGCGGAGAACGAAGTCGACGAATGGTCGCGGCTGATCGACCGGCTGGCGGCGGCACCCCGCGACCCGGCGATCGCGGAAGACCAACTCGCGGTGCGTGATCAGGCGGTCTACGTCGCGAGGCTGGCTCGCCGGATCGGGCAGCCGGCCGCGGCTCCCCTGGAATTGCGGTCCGAAGCAACATATTTGGTGACCGGCGGGCTGGGCTCGGTGGGTCTCGAGATCGCCGACTACCTGGCCGCGCACGGCGCGGGGCATCTGGTGCTGACCGGCCGGCGCGCGCCCGATGACGCGGCGCAACAACGCATCGACATGATCCGCGAACAGCGCGGCTGCGAGGTCCGTGTCGTCGCGGCCAACGTCGCTGACGGGCAGGACGTCGAACGACTGCTGGCCACCGTGCGGGCCGAACTGCCCCCCCTCGCGGGCATCGTCCATGCCGCGGGCGAGATCGGCACCACCCCGCTGCGCACGCTCGACGACGCCGAGGTGGACCGGGTGTTCGCCGGTAAGGTCTGGGGTGCTTGGCATTTGAGCGAGGCGGCGGCCGATCTGCAGCTGGACTTCTTCCTGGCCACCTCCTCGATCGCCTCGGTGTGGGGCGGGTTCGGCCAGACCGCCTACGGCGCGGCCAACGCCTTCCTCGACGGCCTGGCCTGGCGGCTGCGCGAGCGGGGCGTGCCTGCGGTGAGCGTCAACTTCGGCCCGTGGTCGGCGGGCATGGCCGACGTGGAATCCCGCGCCCGGCTGAACGAGCGCGGGGTGCGGACGCTGTCCCCCGCCGATGCGCTGGCCGGGCTGGCCGCCGTGATGGCGGCCGCGTCCGCGCAGGGGCCGGCGCAAGGGGTGGTGGCCCGCATCGACTGGGCCCGCTTCCTCCCGCTCTACCAGCAGGCCGGCCGTCGCGCGTTCCTTTCGGAGTTCGAACGCGAGCTGCCGGATTCGGCTCCCGCGCCGGGACCGTCCGGACGCACCCGGCTGGTCGAGCGGCTCACCAACGCCCCGGTGCAGCAGCGGAAGAAGCTGCTGACGGACCACCTGCGCGACGCCGTGGCGGAGGTGACGCGGGTCGACGCCGCCGAGATCCGCGAGGACGCCGGGTTCTTCGACCTCGGCATGGACTCGCTGATGGCCGTCGAGTTGCGGCGCCGCATCGAGCAGGCCGTGGGCAAGGAGGTGCCGGCGACGCTGGCCATGGACCACCCCCGGCTCTCCGACGTGGTCGACTACCTGCTCGCCGACGTGCTCGGCCTGAGCGAGCAGTCGACGGACTCGAGGGCGCGGCTGGCCGCGGCGGTGACGACCCGCACCGACGAGCCGATAGCCATCGTCGCGGTGTCGTGCCGTTTCCCCGGCGCGCCCAACCCCGAGGCGTTCTGGCAGATGTTGGCCGGCGGCGTCGACGCGATCCGGGAGATCCCGGAGGACCGATTCGACATCGACGAGTTCTACGACCCCGACCCGGAGACGCCGGGCAAGATCTACAGCCGCTTCGGCGGATTCCTCGACGAGATCGACGGATTCGACCCAGAGTTCTTCGGCATCTCCCCGCGCGAGGCCGTCTGGATCGATCCGCAGCAGCGGCTGATGCTGGAAACGGTCTGGGAGGGCCTGGAACGTGCCGGGTATTCCCCGGCGTCCTTGCGCGGCAGCCGAAGCGGAGTCTTCGTCGGGGTCGCGGTCAACGAGTACTCGCACCTGTTGTCCGCCGATTCCGTCGAGAAGATCGAGCCGCATTTCATCACCGGCAACGCGCTCAACGCGATCTCGGGCCGGGTCGCCTTCGCGCTCGGGCTGGAAGGGCCGGCGGTTGCGGTCGACACGGCGTGCAGCTCGTCGCTGGTCGCCGTCCATCAGGCGTGCCAGGCGCTGCATTCCGGTGACTGCGATATGGCCTTGGCCGGTGGGGTGAACGTCCTGCTCAGTCCGGTCTCGATCATCGCCGCCTCGCGCGCGCGGATGCTTTCCCCGGTCGGTCGGTGCAAGACCTTCGATGCCTCCGCCGATGGCTACGTGCGCAGTGAGGGTTGCGGAGTCCTGGTCCTCAAACGGCTCAGCGATGCGGTGCGCGACGGCGACCGGGTGTGCGCGGTCATTCCCAGCACCGCGGTCAACCAGGACGGCGCGTCGAGTGGCCTGACCGTGCCCAATGGTGGTGCGCAGCAACGGCTCATCAACACGGCGCTGGCCCGCGCCGGCCTGGTCGGCGGGGACGTCGATTACCTGGAGGCGCACGGCACCGGCACGCCGCTCGGCGACCCGATCGAGGTGCAGGCCGCCGGCGCGGTCTACGGTGTCGCGCGCGACGCGGACCGGCCGCTGCTGATGGGATCGGTGAAGACCAACATCGGCCACCTCGAGTCGGCTTCGGGGGTCGCCGGTCTGATCAAGGTCGTGCTGTCGCTGCAGCACGAGATGCTGCCGCAGAGCCTGCACTTCGAGAAGCCCTCGCCGCACATCCCGTGGGACTCGTTGCCGGTGCGCGTCGTGGACAAGGCGACTCCCTGGGAGCCCAATGGCAAGCCGCGGCGCGCCGGCATCAGTTCGTTCGGTTTCACCGGCACGAACGCGCACGTGCTGATCGAGGAGGCGCCGGTGCAGCCGGCGACCCCCGACGAATACTCCACGGGCGATCTGTCCGACGACGTCCTCGCGACGTCGGAGCTGGCCAACGAGGAAGAGCCCGTCGAGGTGCTGCCGCTCTCGGCGCGGTCGCCGCAGGCGCTCGTCGCTCTGGCGCAGCGATACGGGGAATGGTTGAACGCCAACCCCAAAGTCGACATCGCCGATGTCTGCTTCACGGCCGGGGCCGGACGTTCGCATTTCGAGCACCGAGCCGCGCTGGTCGTGGATTCGGTGGCGAGCGCCCGCGACGCGCTGGCCGAGCTGGCCGAGAACCGCGTACGCCCGGGGCTGGCGCGCGGCGAGTGCACCGACCGGCCCACGACGGCGTGGCTGTTCACCGGGCAGGGCAGCCAATATCCGGGCATGGCGCGCGAGTTGTTCGGCGCCGAGCCGGTTTTCGCCGACACGGTGACGCGCTGCGCCGACGCGGTCAGCGGCATCCTGTCGCGACCGCTGCTGGACGTGCTGTTCGCCACCGACCGCGACACCGGTGGTCAGGCCGGAGAAACGCTGCGGCACACGTCGTTTGCGCAGCCCGCACTGTTCGCCGTCGAGATGGGCCTGGCCAGGCTGTGGCAGTCGTGGGGCGTGCAGCCCGACGTGGTGCTGGGGCACAGCGTGGGCCAGTACGCGGCGGCGTGCGTGGCCGGGGTCTTCAGCCTTGAGGACGGTGCCCGGCTGATCGCCGAGCGCGGCCGGCTGTTCGGCAGCCTGCCCGACGGCGGCCGGATGGTGGCGGTGTTCGCCGACGCGAAGTACGTCGAGGAGATCGCGGGCGAGTCCCCCCGCGTATCGGTTGCCGCCTACAACGGCCCCAACACGGTGCTGTCGGGTCCCGGCGAGGATCTCGAGCAGATCGTCGCAGGGTGCGGCAACGACGGAATCCGCTGCAGCTGGCTGGAGACCAGCCACGCCTTCCATTCGGAGCTGTTGGAGCCGGTGCTCGACGAATTCGAGTCGTACGCGGGGCGGTTGGAGTACGGGGTGCCGACGTTGCCGCTGGTGTGCAACCGCACCGGCGCGGTGCTCACCGCGGAAACCCCGCTGGACGCCCAGTATTGGCGGCGGCATTCCCGCCAGCCGGTGCAGTTCGCCGAGAGCGTGCGCACCGTGGCGGCGCTGGGCTGCTCGGTGCTGATGGAGATCGGTCCTCAACCGGTGCTGACCGGTGCCGCGGTGCAGGTGTGGCCCGACCATCTGGCCTCGCCGCGCGCGATCGTCTCCCTGCGCAAGGGCATCGGCGACCGCCGCCAGATCGCCGAGGCGGTCGCCGGCGCCTACGTCAGCGGCCACCGCCCGAATTTCGCTGCACTGCAACGGTACCCGCGCCGCAAGCTCGAACTGCCCACCTATCCGTTCCAGCGCCGGCGCTTCTGGCCGAAGACCTCCGGGACCAGCGGCATCGCCGGCATCGACGGACCGGGCGCGGGGGCGTCCGGAATCGTCGGCAGTGCAAAGGATCTCGCATCCGGCGACTCCGTCTACACCAGTCGGCTGTCGGTCAAGTCGCAGCCCTGGCTGTCCGACCACGTCATCTACGGCACCGTCGTCGTCCCGGGGGCGACGTACGCGGCGATGGCGCTGGCCGCCGTCGGGACGCCCGCCCGGGTGCGAGACGTCTTCTTCTATGAGCCGATAATCCTGCCCGAGAAGGCTTCTCGCGAGGTGCAGCTGACTCTGCATCCGCTGGACGACGGTCCGCAGGACGCGGCGAGCTGGAGCTTCCAGGTGCACAGCCGTCCCTACGGCGTCCGCGACTCCGACTGGTCGCTGAACGCCGACGGCAAGGTCGTCACCGGCGTCGAGGACGAGCCGGCACCCGATTCGTCGGACGACCCCGTCGACGTGGCGATCGAGGGGATGGAACGCACCCGTCCGCAGCAGCTGTTCGAGACCTTCGCGGACATGGAGCTGGCCTGGGGGCCGGCCTGGTCGAATTCGCTCAAGTCGCTGTGGGTCGGCGAGGGTGAGGCGATCGGAGACGTCAGCGTCGGGGAGGAGCTCGCCGAACACCTCGGCGCCGAGCCGATCCACCCCGTGCTGCTCGACCTGTGCACCGGCGTCGCCTTTCCCGCGTTCCCGGCGCTGCTCGCGGCCGAACAGGGCGTGAACGACCTGTTCCTGCCGTTGCGGTACGGCCAGGTGGAGCTGCGGGAGAAGATGCCCCGGCGATTCTACTGCCGCGCGAGGTGGCACACCAGCGGCCTCGACAGCGAGACCCAGGTCTTCGACCTCGACTTCGTCGATCGAGACGGCCGCCGCCTGGGCGGGATTCGCGAGTTCACCGTCAAACGCGCGCCCCGCGAGGCCTTGCTGCGCGGGCTCGGCGGCGACACCACCCGGCTGCTGTACACGCTGGGCTGGCACGAGGTGCCGCTCCCGGCCGACCCACCCGGAAACGCAGCGGGCACCTGGCTGGTTGCCGGATTCGACGAACTGGCGGCCCAGCTGCCGGGCTCGATCTCGTTCGACCGGACCACGGATCCGGAGCCGGTGGGGAAGCTCTTGGCGCAGGCCAAGGAACGCGGCATGCCGTTCGCCGGGATCGTCTGGCGCGCCGGCGCACCGGGCGCGGACGAATCCGGCGCCGAGGGCGCGGCGCGGCTGGAGGCCGAAATCGCCCAGTTGCTGAGCGCCGTGCACGCGCTGCAGGCCGACGACTCGATGAAACTGCCCAACGGGCTGTGGATCATCACCGAACGGGCGGTCGCCACGGAATCCGGCGAGCCCGTCGACCCGGTGCAGGCCGCGCTGTGGGGACTCGGGCGCACCATCGTCAACGAGGAGCCGGCCCTGCGTTGCAGGCTGGTCGACCACGACGGGTCGGAGCAGGCCGTGCGCTCGCTGGCCGGACTGCTCGGCGCGCCGATCGGCGAGCCCGAACTCGCACTGCGGCAGGGGAAGTTCTTCGCCTCCCGATTGCTGCAGTGGTCGCGCAGCGGCCATCTCGCGGTGCCGCGGGCGACCGACTACGTGCTGGCGCCCACGGAACGCGGCGCGATCGACAACCTCCGCCTGACCGAGGCCGACGTGCCGCCGCCGGACGACGGCTACGTGGAGGTCCGGGTCGAGGCCGCCGGGCTGAACTTCCGCGACGTCCTCAACGTGCTCGGCCTCTACCCGGGCGACCCCGGCCCGATCGGCGGCGACTTCGCCGGCACCGTCACCCAGCTGGGTGACGGGGTCACCGGGCTCGAGGTCGGCCAGCGCGTCTACGGTTTCATGCAGGGCGCATTCGCCAGCCGGTTCAATGTGCCGGCGCAACTGCTGGCGCCGATTCCCGCCCGGGTGAGCGCGGTGGACGCGGCGACCATCCCGGCGGCCGCGCTGACGGCCCGGCTCGCGTTCGACTGGGCGCAGCTGAAGCCGGGGGACCGGGTGCTCATCCACGCCGCCAGCGGCGGCGTGGGGCTGGCCGCCATCCAGATGGCCCAGCAGCACGGTGCGGTCGTCTTCGCCACCGCCAGCGCCTACAAGCGCGCGACGTTGCGCAAGCTGGGTGTGGAATACGTCTACGACTCGCGCAGTACGGATTTCGCCGACCAGATCCTCGCCGACACCGACGGTGCCGGGGTCGACGTGGTACTCAACAGCCTGACCAACGAGGGCTTCATCGAAGCGACCGTGCGGGCCACCGCCCAGAACGGCCGCTTCGCCGAGATCGCCAAGCGAGACATTTGGACTCCGGAACAGATGGCGGCGGCCCGTCCCGACATCGCCTACGAAATCGTCGCGCTGGACACGGTCACCTTCCAGGAGCCCGAACGCATCCGCACCCTGCTGAGCGAGGTTTCGGATGGGCTGGCCCGTGGCGAGTGGACGCCGTTGCCCGCCGAGATCTATCCGCTCACGGAGGCCAAGACGGCGTTTCGGAGGATGCAGCAGGCCCGGCATATCGGCAAGATCGTGCTGCAGATGCCGAGCCCGCTGCAGCCGCGCGGCGATCGCAGCTACCTGATCACCGGTGGACTGGGCGCGATCGGCCTGCACACGGCGGCCTACCTGGCCCAACTCGGCGCCGGCGACATCGTGTTGACCAGCCGGCGCACGCCGGACGCCGACGCGCAACGGGCGATAGACGACATCACCGAGCGCTACCGGTGCCGCATCCACACGTTCGCCGCCGACGTGGGCGACGAGGCCCAGGTCGAGAAGCTGCTGACGCGGATCCGCGTGGAGTTGCCGCCGCTGGCCGGGGTGGCCCATCTGGCGGGCGTGCTCGACGACGCGCTCCTGTCCCAGCAGAACGTGGAGCGTTTCCGGGCGACGCTGGCGCCCAAGGCGTTCGGCGCCTGCCACCTGGACCGGTTGACCAAGGACGACGCACTGGACTTCTTCGTCGTGTCCTCGTCGGTGTCCAGCCTGTTCGGTTCACCCGGGCAGGCCAACTATTCGACGGCCAATGCGCTGCTCGATGGGCTGGTCGCGGCGCGCAAGGCGAGGGGCCTGCCGGCGACCGGCGTCAACTTCGGTCCTTGGGCCAAGGGCGGCATGGCGTCGTCGGAGGCCGCGCGCGCGAATATCGGTGCGCAGGGGCTGGTTCCGCTGGAGCCCTCGGCCGCCCTCGGTGCGCTTGCCGAGGTGATCGCCAACGGCACCGCGCAGGCCACCGTCATCAAGGCAAACTGGCAGCGTGCCGCGAAGGTGCTGGGCACCTCCCGCCCACCGATTCTCGACCTCGTGTTGCCGAGCGCGGTGGGGGAGACCACCGGTGACAGCGAGATGCTCCGGCAACTCCAGGAGATCCCGGTGGCGCAGCGCGCAGGCTTCATCACCGAATTCCTGCAGCGGGAAGTGCAGCATTTCCTCCGGCTTGCGCAACCGCCGGCGGCAACCAGTCGGTTCCTGGACCTGGGCACGGATTCGCTGATGGCGGTCGAACTCCGCAACCGGCTGCACAGCCAGTTCGGTGGCGCGTTCACGCTCAACGCCACCGCGGTGTTCGACTATCCGACCATCGGCGGGCTCGCCGAGTACCTGGCCGGTCAGATGCCGGAGCCGGAGGACGCGGCCTCGGTGCCGGTATCAGAGCCGGCGCCGGAGCCGGGCCCGGACGACGCGGCGCCGGGGCCGGAAGCCGAAGTGCCGGAACCGAACTGACGCCCCGCGTCAGTCGGCGATGTCGAAGGCCGAGTTGACCTTGGTCGGCCGGACCCGGACCACCAGCTCGCCGGGCACGGCGTTGCGCCGCCCGAACTCGTCGCCTCGGTCGGCGCCCATGTAGCGGGCGCCGATCCGGGTCGCGGTGTCGAGCAAGTCCTGCGGGTCCTCGCTCGTCGTCGCCAGGCCTTGCACCTGTACGAACGAATACGGCGGGTGCGGATCGTCGACACAGATCACGACCCGCGGATCACGCGTCAGCGCCCGGCCTTTCGCCGTCTCCCGGCCGGTGTTGAAGACCAGCTGATCGTCCTGCACGACGAACCACACCGGCGCCACCAGCGGCCGGCCGTCGGCGGCGACGTAGCCGAGCATCCCGGTGCGGGTGCCCGCCGACAGGAACGAGACCACCCGGTCGGAGAGCTTCGCGGGCCCGGTCACGGCGGTTAGAGCCGCGCCAGGTCGTAGTCGCCGATGCGATCGATCAGGACGTGCAGGTGGTCCTGCGAGGAGCCCAGGGTGTATTCGATCGCGGTGAGCCGGGCCGCGTAGTGGCCGACGGGGTATTCGGCGGTCATGCCGATGCCACCGTGCAGCTGGATCGCCTCCTGCGCGATGTGCCGGCCCGAGCGGCCGATCTGCAGCTTGGCCCGCGACGCGATGAGCGGGTCCAGGTTGCCGTCGGCGATCGACATCGCGGCGTAGAAGCTCATGCTGCGGGCCAGCTCGAGCGACACGTACATGTCGGCCGCGCGCTGGGTGAGGGCCTGAAACTTGTTGAGGGTGACGCCGAACTGCTTGCGCGCCTTGAGGTACTCGGTGGTCAGCCGCAGCGCCTCCTCCATCGCGCCGACCGCTTCCGAGCACAGCGCCGACTGGATCCGGACGATGGCGTCGCTTATCGCGGCCGAGGCGTCGCGCACCTCGGTGGCGTCGCCGAGGGGTTCGGCGGGCGTGCCATCGAAGTCGATCTGCGCGCCGCGCTGCCCGTCGAGCGTGGGATAGGGGTGCCGCGCCGGCGCGTCGCCGTCGACCAGGAACAGCCCGCTGCCGCCGTCCGGCAGCGCGGCGCTGACCACCAGCGTGTCGGCGGAGTCGCCCGCCAGGACCGGGTTCTTCGTGCCGGTCAACGCCCACGAATCGCCTTGCCGCTCGGCCCGAGTGGTGATGGTGTCGGTGGTTCTGCGGTGGCCGGCCTCCTGGTGGGCGAAGGCGAGCAGCCGATGCCCCGCCGCGACCTCGTCGAGGAGCTCCTTTTGCGCGGCGCTGCCCAGCTGCGCGATCACCGCACCGGGCCCGAGCGCGGCGTGCAGGACGGGTTCGGGCGCCAGCCGCCGGCCGATCTCGGTGAGCACCACCGCGATCTCGTTCTGGCCCGACTCGTCGGGGTCGAAGCCGAGGCCGAGGATGCCGGTGTCGGCGAGCTGGCTCCAGACCTCGCGGCTCCAGCCGAGGTCGCTGGCGATGATCTTGTTGCGGCTCTCCGGGTCGTAGGTGCGCGACAGCAGCTCGCGGGTGGTGTCCCGCAACAGGCTTTGTTCGTCGCTCAGCTGAAAGTCCATGGCTGCCTCACAATCCCAGAATGGTGGACGCGATGATGTTGCGCTGCACTTCGTTGCTTCCGCCGTAGATGGACGTCTTGCGGTAGTTGAGGTAGCGCGGGGCGCTGGACTGCGCCCACTGCGGGGACGCGATCGCCCCGTCACCGTCCACCGGCAGCGCGTCGGGCCCGGCCACCTCGACCATCAATTCTGTTGCCAACTGCTGCAATTGGCTGCCGCGCATCTTGAGCACCGACGACGCCGGGTTCGGCTTGCCGTCTGCGGAGTCCGTGGTGACCCGCGACTGCGTGAGTTCCAGTGCCAGGATCTCGTTTTCGGCCTCGGCCAGGCGGGCGGCGAACAGCGGGTCCTCCAGCAGGCCGGTCTGCGCGGCGTGCTTCTTCACCTCGGCGAGCTTCACTTTGGTCCGGCCCACCCCGGCGATGCCGGTGCGCTCGTTGCCCAGCAGGAACTTCGCGTACGTCCACCCTTGGTTCTCTTGTCCGACAAGCTGGTTCGCGGGGACGCGGACGTCTTCGAAGAACACCTCGTTGACCTCGAAGCCGCCGTCGATCAACTTGATCGGGCGCAGGGTGATGCCGGGGGTCTCCATGTCGATGAGCAGGAAGGAGATGCCGGCCTGCCGCTTGGGCGCCTGCGGGTCGGTGCGCACCAGGCAGAAGATCCAGTCCGCGTACTGGCCCAGCGTCGTCCACGTCTTCTGCCCGTTGACGACGTAGCTGTCGCCGTCGCGAACGGCGGTGGTGCGCAGCGAGGCGAGGTCCGAGCCGGCCTCCGGCTCGGAAAATCCCTGGCACCACCAGATGTCGATGCTGGCCGTCGGCGGCAGGAAACGCTCCTTGATCTCCTTGGACCCGAACTCGGCGATCACCGGGCCGACCATCTTGGTGTTGAAGTTGAGCGGTTCGGGCACGCACGCCAACTGCATCTCGTCGGCCCACAGCTGGAACTGGGTGGGCGTCCAGTCCTTGCCGCCCCATTCGACCGGCCAGTTGGGCACGGCCAGGCCGTGCTCGTGGAGGATCTTGTGGCTCGTGACGATGTGCTCCTTCGTCACCGGCGCGCCCTCACGCACCGCCACCCGCAGCTCCTCGGGGATCTTGGTGGTGTAGAAGGTGCGGAGTTCGTCGCGGAACGCGGCTTCCTCCGGTGTGAGCGCCAGTTGCATGGCAGCCTCCTGTCGGTCCGGGGGGAGCGCGATGAACCGCTGCGGTGGCCCCGTGTGCGTCCGGTCGTTCGCTCCGACCTCCATCTTGACCCATCGCCCGCGGTGTTTGTCCACAGCCTCGGTTTAATGCACAGACGGGCGCCGTGGCGCCACGGGGCGGTCCGGTCTGGCGGTCGGCGCACCTACGGTCGGCGCATGCGAACAGAACTTCCCGCCGAGCGGCTGCACCGGCGTCTCGGAGCGGACCCGGACGCCGATCCGCAGCCCGCGTCCGACACCGATTCCTCTTCGACAAACTCCGCGGGCTCCGACACGTCCCCGGACGAGGACCAGAACTCGTTGCTGCCCCGATGGGTGCCCGACGCGTCCCCGGCCCGGGGCTGGGTGGCCAGGGTGCGTGCCGACCCCGGGCGGGCCGGTGCCATCGGGCTGGCGATCGTGGCGGTGCTCGCCGTCCTGGTCACGGTCCTCACCATGCTGCGCGACCGTCCCGCCCCGGTGTTGTCGGCCAAGCTTCCCCCGGTGGAGCGGACCACCACGGTGTCCCCGCGGTCCTCCGCGAGTCCCGGGCAGCCGGGCGGAGCCGACCACCCGGTGGTGGTCAGCATCGTCGGCCTGGTGCGCACCCCCGGGCTGGTCACCCTGGCTCCCGGCGCGCGCATCGCCGACGCGCTGCAGGCCGCCGGCGGCGTGGTGAACGGGGCGGACACCATCGGGCTGAACATGGCGCGGCCGGTCGGCGACGGCGAGCAGATCGTCGTCGGGCTCGCCCCCGCCGCCGGGCAGCCGCCCGCGCTTGGCAGCTCGGTGGCGTCGGGCTCGCCACCGACGTCGCGGACGCCCGCGCCGGGGGCCGCGGCGGGGCCCGGCAAGCCCAAGGCGGGAGACGTGCTCGACCTCAACACCGCAACCGTGGAGCAACTGGACGCCCTGCCCGGGGTGGGGCCGGTCACCGCCGCCGCCATCGTGGCCTGGCGGGAGGCCCACGGCAGATTCACCACCGTCGACCAGCTGGCCGACGTAGACGGCATCGGTCCGGCGCGCCTGGACAAGTTGCGTGCCCTGGTCCGTGTCTGAGCCGCGTGCCTCCCGCCGGTGCCGCCGAGTCGGCGCCCGTCAACGTCGATGTGCGGCTCGTGCCGGCCGCGCTCGCGTGTTGGGTAGTGACCGCCGCCGGGATCTGCTGGCCGGTCGGCCGGGCGGCGGCGCTGTGCTGCGTCGGCCTGATTGCCGGTGCCGGCGCGCTAGCCTGCCGCGCGGCGCGCCACAAGCCCCGGGGCGGGCGCCTCCGCGCGGTCAGCGCCGCCCTGGCGGCCGTCGGCGTGGTGGGCGCGGGTTACGGGTTCGCGATCGCGCTCCGCGCCGACGCGGTGGGTCGCCACCCGATCACCGCCGCGTACGGAAGGGCGGCCGCGGTGACGGTCACGCCCACCGAGAGCGCGGTGCCGCTCGGGAGCGGCCGGCTGATGTTCCGGGCCAACCTGCGGCGCGTGGGTGACGACGAGATGTCCGGGCGCGTCGTCGTATTCGCGCGCGTTTCAGAATTCGCAATCCCGGCCGACCTGCGGGAAGACCCTCAAGCCGGACCGGTGTTGCCCGGCCGGCCGTTGCGATTCACGGCGCGCATCGGCCGCCCGTCCCGCCACGACCTGACGGTCGCGGTACTCACCGCGACCGGCCGGCCGACCGTCGGCACCGCGGGCGCGGTCCAACGGGTCGCCCAGGCGGTGCGCGGCGGGTTCGCGGCCGCGGTGCGGCCCGCGCTGCCCGGCGACCAGGCCGCGATGCTGCCCGCCCTGGTCCTCGGCGACACCTCGGCCGTGAGCGCCGAGACGGGCCGCGCCTTCCGCGCGGCGGGCATGACCCATCTGACCGCGGTATCGGGGGCCAACGTCACGATCGTGTGCGCGGCGGTCTTGTTCTCGGCGCGGCTGATCGGTCCCAGGGCCGCCGTCGCCCTCGCCGCGGTCGCGCTGGCGGCGTTCGTGGTCGTGGTCCAGCCGACCGCAAGCGTGCTGCGGGCGGCCGTCATGGGCGCCATCGCGCTGGCGGCGATCCTGTCGTCCCGCCGGCGCCAAGCGATCCCGGCGCTGTCGGCGACGGTCCTCGTCCTGCTGGCCGTTGCCCCACACCTGGCCGTCGACGTGGGCTTCGCGCTGTCCGTGCTGGCGACGGCCGCATTGGTTGTCGCGGCGCCGGTATGGTCACGGCGCCTGGTCCGCCGCGGGTGCCCCAAGCCGCTGGCGGACGCGGTCGCGATCGCGTGGGCCGCGCACGTGGTGACCGCCCCGTTGGTGGCCGGCATCTCCGGCCGGGTCAGCCTGGTCGCGGTGGGCGCCAACCTGGTGGTCGCCCCGGTGATCGCGCCGATCACCGTGCTGGGCAGCGCGGCGGCCGTCGTGTGCATGGTGTGGCGTCCGGGCGCGGAACTGTTGATCCGGTTCACGGGCCCCGAGGTGTGGTGGGTCCTGCGCGTGGCGCGGGCGGCGGCCGGCATCCCGGCGGCGACGGTCCCGGTTCCGGCCGGGCCGCCGGGCGTGCTGGCGGTCGGCGCCGCGGTCGTGTCCGCGATCCTGCTGTGGCGGTGGCGCTGGTTCCGCGCCGCCGGAGGCCTCGCCGTGACGGCCTTCGGCCTGTGGGCCCTGGCCTGGTTGCTCTGCGAGCAGTGGGATCCGTCTGACGGAGTCGTCGGCCGCTCGTGACACCATCGTGGGGTGAGCGAGGATTCGCCGTTGCACCTTGTCCTGGGCGACGAGGAACTGCTGGTCGAGCGGGCCGTGGCCGAGGTACTGCGGTCGGCCCGCAAGCGGGCCAAAGGCCCGAACAACGCCGACATCCCGGTCGACCGGATGCGGGCCGGTGACGTCGGCACCTACGAGCTCGCCGAGCTGCTGAGCCCGTCGCTGTTCGCCGACGAACGCGTCGTGGTGCTCGAGGCCGCCGGCGAGGCGGGCAGGGAGACGGCCGCCATGATCGCGTCGGCCGCCGCCGATCTGACGGGGGGCACCACGCTCGTGGTGGTGCACTCGGGCGGCGGGCGGGCCAAGGCGCTGGCCACCGAGCTGCAGTCGCTGGGCGCGGTCGTGCACCCGTGCGCCAAGATCACCAAGCTGAGCGAGCGGGTCGACTTCATCCGCAAGGAGTTCCGCGCGCTGCGCGTCAAGGTCGATGAGGAGACGGTCACCGCGCTGCTGGACGCCGTCGGCTCCGACGTGCGCGAGCTCGCCTCGGCCTGCTCGCAGCTCGTCGCGGACACCGCCGGTGCCGTCGATGCCGCGGCCGTGCGCCGCTACCACAGCGGAAAGGCCGAGGTGAAAGGCTTCGACATCGCGGATAAGGCCGTGACCGGCGACGTCGAGGGCGCGGCCGAGGCACTGCGCTGGGCGATGATGCGCGGAGAGCCGCTGGTGGTGCTGGCCGATGCGCTGGCCGAGGCCGTCCACTCGATCGGCCGGGTCGGGCCGCTCTCGGGCGATCCGTACCGCCTGGCGGCGCAGCTGGGAATGCCGCCCTGGCGGGTGCAGAAGGCGCAGAAACAGGCCCGGCGCTGGTCGCGCGAATCGGTGGCGACGGCGATGAAGGTGGTTGCGACCCTGAACGCCAACGTCAAAGGCGCCGTGGCCGACGCCGACTATGCGATGGAATCCGCGGTGAGGACCGTCGCGGAGCTGGCCGCCAACCGGTCCCGATGACGAGGCGGGCGGATGTCAGATCTGATTGAGGGCGCGCGCCAGCGCGGACTTCTTGTTGGCCGCCTGGTTCTTGTGGATCACGCCCTTGCTGGCCGCCTTGTCGAGCTTGCGGTTGGTCACCAGCAGCAACTCCGCGGCCTTATCCTTCTCGCCGGCGTGGGCGGCCTCGCGGAAAGCGCGCACGGCGGTCCGAAGCGACGACTTCACCGACTTGTTGCGCAGCCGGGCGCGCTCGTTGGTGCGATTGCGCTTCTGCTGCGACTTGATGTTGGCCACGCGTGTCGTTCCTTCGTTAAGTCGTTGGTGTCTGCCGGGTTCGATGCATGTCAGAGTCGCCTCTATCCCCGACGGCGACTGCCCAGGTTAGCAGTCGGTTACGTTTTCTCCCAAAACGGCAACCCACAGCCGGCCGTAACGTCAATTTGAGGCAGCATCTGACAAGTGAGTGTTACTAACGAGCTGGAGGAGACCAAGGGGTCGCGCACCCCTCGTTCCGAGCGCATTTTCAGCGGTTACACCGCGTCGCGCGCGTACGCGGACGTCTACTCGAAGGCCTTCGACGAGATGTTCGACGCCCACGGCGACGTCCGCGGACCCTACAAGGGCATCTACGCGGAGCTGGCGCCGTCGGACGCCTCCGAGCTCAAGGCCCGCGCCGAAGCGCTGGCCCGCGCGTTCTTCGATCAGGGCATCACGTTCTCCCTGTCCGGTCAGGAGCGCCCGTTTCCCCTGGACCTCGTGCCGCGGGTCATCTCCGGCCCGGAGTGGACCAAGCTCGAGCGCGGCATCATCCAGCGCGTCAAGGCCCTCGAGCTGTACCTCGACGACATCTACGGCGACCAGGAGATCCTCAACGACGGCGTCATCCCGCGGCGGCTAGTGACCTCCTGCGAGCACTTTCACCGCCAGGCCGTCGGGATCGTGCCCCCCAATGGGGTGCGCATCCACGTCGCCGGCATCGACCTGATCCGCGACGAGAAGGGCAACTTCCGGGTCCTCGAGGACAACCTGCGCTCGCCATCGGGCGTGTCCTACGTAATGGAGAACCGGCGCACCATGGCGCGCGTATTCCCGAACCTGTTCGCCACCCACCGGGTGCGGGCGGTCGACGATTACTCGTCGCACCTGCTGCGCGCGCTGCGCAACTCGGCGGCCACCAACGAGGCCGACCCGACCGTGGTGGTGCTGACCCCCGGCGTCTACAACTCGGCGTACTTCGAGCACTCGCTGCTGGCCCGCCAGATGGGCGTTGAGCTGGTCGAAGGGCGCGACCTGTTCTGCCGTGACAACCAGGTGTACATGCGCACCACCGAGGGGGAGCGCCAGGTCGACGTCATCTACCGGCGCATCGACGACGCCTTCCTGGACCCGCTGCAGTTCCGGGCCGATTCGGTCCTGGGCGTGGCGGGCCTGGTCAACGCCGCCCGCGCGGGCAACGTCGTGATCTCCAGCGCGATCGGCAACGGCGTCGGCGACGACAAGTTGGTGTACACCTACGTGCCGACCATGATCGAGTACTACCTCGGCGAGAAGCCACTGCTGGCCAACGTGGAGACGTACCGCTGCTGGCTGGACGACGAACGCGAAGAGGTGCTGGACCGCATCGACGAGCTGGTGCTCAAGCCGGTCGAGGGTTCTGGCGGCTACGGCATTGTGTTCGGCCCGGACGCCTCCGAGAAGGAGCTGGCCACCGTCGCCAAGAAGATCCGCGACGATCCGCGCAGCTGGATCGCGCAGCCGATGATGGAGCTGTCCACCGTGCCGACTCAGGTCGGGAGTGGGTTGGCGCCACGCTACGTCGACCTGCGGCCGTTCGCGGTCAACGACGGCGACGACGTGTGGGTGCTGCCGGGCGGGCTGACCCGCGTCGCGCTGGTCGAGGGCTCGCGGGTGGTCAATTCCAGCCAGGGCGGTGGTTCCAAGGACACCTGGGTGCTGGCGCCGCGGGCGACGGGCGGCGACCGCGAGCTGGGAGCCGCCGAGGTGGTGCGATCGCTGCCGAAGTCCATGCCCGACCCGGCGCTGGACGGTGTCCCGCGGCTGGTGCAGCAGGCGCAGCCCACCGAGCCGCCGCAGCACGAGCAGACCCAGCAACAACAGCAGCAGAAGGTGGTCCGCTGATGCTGGCCCGCAACGCCGAGGCGCTGTACTGGATCGGCCGCTACGTCGAGCGCGCCGACGACACGGCGCGGATCCTCGACGTGGCGCTGCACCAACTGCTCGAGGATTCCAGCGTTGACCCCGACCAGGCGTCCCGGCTGTTGCTGCGGGTGCTCGGCATCGAGCCGCCTGATCACGACCTGGACGTGTGGTCGTTGACCGACTTGGTGGCCTTCGGCACTAACACGGCCGGCGGCTGCTCGATAGTGGACGCGATCACGGCGGCCCGGGAGAACGCGAAGTCGGCGCGGGAGGTGACCTCCAGCGAGATCTGGGAGTGCCTCAACACCACCTACAACGCTCTGCCGGAACGCTGGCGTGCCGCCAAACGCCTTGGGCCGCATGAGTTTTTGTCCTATATCGAGGGCCGGGCGGCGATGTTTGCCGGGCTGGCCGACTCGACGCTGTCCCGCGACGACGGGTACCGCTTCATGGTGTTGGGCCGCGCCATCGAACGGGTCGACATGACCGTGCGGCTGCTGCTGTCCCGGGTCGGGGACAGCGCGTCGTCGCCGGCATGGGTCACGCTGTTGCGCTCGGCGGGGGCGCACGACACCTATCTGCGGACCTACCGGGGCGTGCTCGACGCCGCCCGGGTGGTCGAGTTCATGATGCTGGACCGGCTGTTCCCGCGGTCGGTGTTCTACTCGCTGAAGCTGGCCGAACACAGCCTCGACGAACTGCTGCACAATCCGCAGAGCCGGGTCGGGTCCACCGCGGAGGCGCAGCGGTTGCTCGGCCGGGCCCGCAGCGAGCTGGAGTTCGTGGAACCCGGTGTGCTGCTCGAGTCGTTGGAAACCCGCCTGGCCGACCTGCAGCGGACCTGCCGCGAGGTTGGGGAGGCGTTGTCGCTGCAGTACTTCCACGTCACGCCATGGGTGGCGTGGTCGGACGCCGGCCAACGCAGCCGGCTGGTCACCCGGCAGGGGGACGGCTGATGTGGCGGCTGCGGATCGTGCACACCACCGGCTACGCCTACCAGTCGCCGGTGACGGCCTCCTACAACGAGGCCCGGCTGACCCCGCGGTCGAACACCCGGCAGAACGTCATCCTCAACCGCGTCGAGACCATTCCCGCGACCCGCTCCTATCGCTACATCGACTACTGGGGCACCGCCGTCACCGCGTTCGACCTGCACGCCCCGCACACCGACCTCACGGTCACGTCGTCGTCGGTGGTCGAGACCGAGGAGCCGGAAGCACCCGACACCGAGGCGACCTGGAGCGATTTGCGGTCCGAGGCCGTGATCGACCGGTTCGACGAACTGCTGCGCCCCACCGAGCACACCCCCGCGAGCAAACAGGTGGCGTCAGTGGGCAAGAAGATTGCCAAGTCCCATACGCCGTCCGAAGCAGTCGTCGCGGCGGCCAACTGGGTGCGCGAGCAGCTGGACTATCTGCCCGGCACCACCAGCGTGGCCTCGTCGGGGCTGGACGCCCTGAACGAAGGCAAGGGCGTCTGCCAGGACTTCGTGCACCTGTCGCTGATGTTGTTGCGTGGCATGGGAATTCCCGCGCGGTACGTTTCGGGTTACCTGCACCCGAAGCGTGACGCCGTCGTCGGCGACACCGTCGACGGGCGCAGCCACGCCTGGATCGAGGCCTGGACCGGTGGCTGGTGGGACTACGACCCCACCAACAACGCCTCGGTCAGCGAGCAGTACGTCAGCGTGGGCGCCGGCCGCGACTACACCGACGTGTCCCCGCTGAAGGGGATCTACTCGGGCGAGGGCGCGACTGACCTCGACGTCGTGGTGGAGGTCACCCGGCTGGCCTAGCGGCGATCGCAAGCGCGGCGGAGCCGGGCGCGGCGGGTCGCCGCGGTGTGGTTAGCGGCGATCGCAAGCGCGGCGGAGCCGGGCGCGGCGGGTCGCCGCGGTGTGGTTAGCGGCGATCGCAAGCGCGGCGGAGCCGGGCGCGGCGGGTCGCCGCGGTGTGGTTAGCGGCGATCGCAAGCGCGGCGGAGCCGGGCGCGGCGGGTCGCCGCGGTGTGGCTAGCGGCGAAGATCTACACCTCCACGCGGTGCAAGTCGTCGCCGAGCTCGATCCGCCCGCCGAACTCGTGGGCGGCCAGCGCCCGCCACTGTTCCTCCTGGCCCGGGACTAACGCCGGCACGTAGTGCGTCATGACCAGCGTGCCCACCCCCGCACGCGCCGCGGTCGCGGCCGCCTCCTGCACCGACGAGTGGTAGTCGCAGACGTCCCGCACGCGCTGCTGCGGAATGCTGCCGAGGATGTCCTTGCGAATCACGGTGTGCACCAGGGCGTCTGCGCCGCGCGCCAGCCCGTCCAGGCCCGAGCAGGGCACCGTGTCCCCGGCGAGCACCACCGACGAGGAGCCGGATTCGATGCGGAACCCGATCGTCGGTGCCACGGGCCGGTGGTCGGTGGGTGCCACCCGGATGGTGACGCCGTCGCGGTCCCACACCGGTCCCTGGGTGTGTTCGTGCACCTCGACCGCGGGCGGCTCGTTGAGGTCGGCATGGTGCGCGATCCGGTAGCCGATGTCGTGGCCGAACGCCTTGAGCGTCGCCTCGACGGTCTCGGCGGTGCCCGGCGGCCCGATGATCGGCAGCGGCGCGGGATCCGGTGCGAAAGTGCTGATCCACCGCGTGATGAGGAAGTCGCCGAGGTCGCCGATATGGTCGCTGTGCAGGTGGGTGATCAATAACGCGGACAGCCCGGCGGCACCCACGCCGATGGCGGCCGCGCGCTGCAGCACCCCACGCCCGCAATCCACGAGGAACACCTGGCCGTCGGCCCGGATCAGGGTCGACGGCCCGGCGCGGTTCGGGTCGGGGATGGGGCTGCCGGTTCCGAGCAGGGTGATCTCGATCATGGCCTCATCCTCGCAATCAACCCGGTCCGCGGTACGACAGGTTCCCCCAGCGGCTTTTCCGCCGGGCCAGATAGCCGTAGCCTGTGTGAATCGGATCACAACCGGCGGGAGGCCCCGATGCGTATCGCAGACGTCTTGCGGAACAAGGGTGCGGCGGTGGCGACGATCACCCCGGACGCCCCCGTTAGGGACCTGCTCGCCGGCCTGGCCGAGCGGAACATCGGGGCCATGGTCGTGGTCGGTGACGACGGGGTCGTCGGCATGGTCTCGGAGCGCGACGTCGTGCGCCAACTGCACGCGCACGGCCCCGACGTGCTGACCCACCCGGTCTCGCAGATCATGACCGCCACGGTTGCCACCTGCACGAAGTCCGACACCGTCGACTCGCTCAGCGCGCTCATGACCAACAACCGGGTGCGACACGTGCCGGTGCTCGAGGGCAAGCAGCTGATCGGCATCGTCAGCATCGGTGACGTGGTGAAGACCCGGATGGAAGAGCTCGAGGCCGAGCAGCAGCAGCTGCACTCCTACATCACGCAGGGCTGACGGGGCGCTCGCTCGCCGAGCGTGAACTCAGGGCGAAAATCCGGCCGTTTTTTTCGCCGTGGTTACACGCTGGCCGAAGGATTAGCGCCAGGAGTACTCGGCGCGCAGTCGGGCGGCTACCAGGTCGAAGACTTCGCGGTCCATGATCGCGCCCTCGCGGCGGATGCCCTCCTCGGGGACGTCGAGCACCCGGTCCAGCCGCACCCAGCTCTCTCTGCCCTCGTAATCCCAGCCCCCGGTGCCGATCCCGACCCAGTTCGGGTCGGCGGCGTGGCGCTCCTGGCTCGACATGATCAGGCCCAGCAGAACGCTGCGGTCGCGGCCCACGACGAGCACCGGCCGGTCCTTACCGCGGGTCGGGTCGTCCTCGTAGACCACCCAGGTCCAGACCACCTCCCCGGGATCGGCCCGGCCGTCGAGATCCGGCGCGTAGACCAGCTTGCGTGCCCGCTGCGCCGTGGGAAAGCTGGCGCTGGTCACAGGACGGCCCGCGGTCACCGCGGCGGGCGGCTGCGGCGCGGCCGCGGCGATGACGTTCGCGGTGATCTTCACGGCCTGCTGCAGCTCCCGCAGCACGGTCTGCGAATTCTCCAGATGTCGGACCAGGCGCGGAGCCCCGGTGACGACCAGGTTCTCCGCGAACCGCCGAAACGTCTTCCATTGTGATTTCTTGGCAGACGCCATATTCGCAGCATAGAGCGTGAGCGGGCGGGCGCGATCGTGTCCGAGTGTGCCGCGGCGGCGGGATAGCTACCCTGGACATGCCCACGAGTCGCCGCGAGGCGCGGCCTAGACCAGGAGATTCCCATCAGCAGTTTCGCCGACAAGACCTTCACCGCGCCGGCGCAGATTAGGAATTTCTGCATCATCGCTCACATCGACCACGGCAAGTCCACGCTGGCCGACCGGATGCTCCAGCTCACCGGCGTCGTCGACGAGCGCTCCATGCGTGCCCAGTACCTGGACCGAATGGACATCGAGCGCGAACGCGGCATCACCATCAAGGCGCAGAACGTGCGGCTGCCCTGGACGGTATCGGGCGGCGACGACGCCGGAAAAGAATTTGTCCTGCACCTCATCGATACCCCGGGGCACGTCGACTTCACCTATGAGGTGTCGCGCGCGCTGGAGGCGTGCGAGGGGGCGATCCTGCTGGTCGACGCCGCCCAGGGCATCGAAGCGCAGACGCTGGCCAACCTCTACCTGGCGCTCGACCGGGACCTGACCATCATCCCGGTGCTCAACAAGATCGACTTGCCGGCCGCCGACCCGGACCGCTACGCGGGCGAGATCGCCCACATCATCGGCTGCGAGCCCGACGACGTGTTGCGCGTCTCCGGCAAGACCGGTGAGGGTGTGGGCCAACTGCTCGACGAAGTGGTGCGCCAGGTCCCGCCCCCGCAGGGTGACGCTGACGCCCCGACCCGCGCGATGATCTTCGACTCCGTCTACGACATTTACCGCGGCGTGGTGACGTATGTCCGCGTGGTGGACGGCAAGATCGTTCCCCGTGAACGCATCCTGATGATGTCGACCGGCGCCACGCACGAATTGCTGGAGGTGGGCATTGTCTCACCCGAACCCAAGCCCAGCGAGGGCCTGGGGGTGGGGGAGGTGGGCTACTTGATCACCGGCGTCAAGGACGTCCGCCAATCCAAGGTCGGCGACACCGTGACGACGGCCCGCAACGGCGCCAAGGAGGCGCTGACCGGTTACCGAGAACCCAAGCCCATGGTCTACTCGGGCCTGTATCCCGTTGACGGCTCGGACTATCCGGACCTGCGCGACGCCCTGGACAAGCTTCAGCTCAACGACGCGGCCCTGACCTACGAGCCGGAGACCTCGGTGGCGTTGGGCTTCGGATTCCGTTGTGGCTTCTTGGGTTTGCTGCACATGGAGATCACCCGCGAGCGGTTGGAACGCGAATTCGACCTGGACCTCATCTCGACGTCGCCGAACGTTGTTTACCGCGTGATCAAAGAGGACGGCACCGAGATCGTGGTGACCAATCCGTCGGACTGGCCCGAAGGCAAGGTGCGTTCGGTGTACGAGCCTGTGGTAAAGGTCACCGTCATCGCGCCGAGCGAATTCATCGGCACCATCATGGAATTGTGTCAGTCGCGCCGCGGCGAACTGGGCGGCATGGACTACCTGTCGCCGGAGCGGGTGGAACTGCGCTACACCATGCCGCTGGGGGAGATCATCTTCGACTTCTTCGACTCGCTGAAGTCCCGGACCCGCGGCTACGCCAGCCTCGACTACGAGGAGGCCGGTGAGCAGGAGGCCGACCTGGTCAAGGTCGACATCCTCCTGCAGGGCGAGGCGGTGGACGCGTTCAGCGCGATCGTGCACAAGGACGGGGCCTCGGCGTATGGCAACAAGATGACCACCAAGCTCAAAGAACTCATCCCGCGCCAGCAGTTCGAGGTACCGGTGCAGGCCGCGATCGGGTCGAAAATCATTGCGCGCGAGAATATTCGCGCGATCCGCAAGGACGTGCTGTCGAAGTGCTACGGCGGTGACATCACCCGCAAGCGCAAGCTGCTGGAAAAGCAGAAGGAAGGCAAGAAGCGGATGAAGACCATCGGCCGGGTCGATGTGCCTCAGGAAGCGTTCGTCGCAGCGTTGTCGACCGACGCGGCCGGGGACAAGGGCAAGAAGTAACCGTGCGCACATTCCGGGCCGTGACGGCGTTGACGGTGGTCGCCGCGTTGACGGCGGGTTGCGGTTCGGTGGTTGACGGCACCGCGAAGCCGGCGCCGAATCTCAAGCCGCAACCCATCACCGGCGCAACCGTCAGGCAGGTGCTGCTCGACGACGTCACGCTGTCGCGGATGCTGAACCAGCCCTTCGTCGCCCGTAACGCGCCCGACGTCGGCGGCCCCGAGAAGCTCTACCACCGGGACGGCGACGTCGTGTCGCCCCCCGATTGCCTGGGCGTGACGGCGATGCTGCAGAGGAACGTCTACAGCTCCGCCGACGTCAGGGATGTCGCGTCGGAGTCGTGGTGGAACAACGGCGAGCCGGCGCAGGTGATCACCGTGATCGAGGGTGTGGTGTCGCTACCTTCCGCCGCGGCGGCTCAGGCGCGGTTCCTCCAATTCGCCGACCAGTGGCGGAAGTGCAACGGCACAACGACGACGGAACAAACGGGCCCGATCAGCACGACGAACGTCATCAGCGACGTTCGCGTCACGGATTCCGTTATCGCGGCGACGAATACCGCGACGTCGACGCTGCCCAACATGCCGCCGCTGCGGCCCACGCCTCAGGCTCGGGCGATCGGCGTCCGGTCGAACTGCCTCGTCGAGGTCGAGGTGGTCTTCTTCGGTGAGCGGCGCACTTCCGACCCGGGGTCAGCCACGCTGGACAACAGCGGGATCGACGTCGCGCGCGCCATGATGGACAAGGTCAGCGCCCTGGGCTGACGGTGACGATCCGCACATTGCAGGCTGAGACGTTGCTGCGGTTCCGCTGTAATTTGGTTGTGCCCACGGCGTTTGAATCGCCCGCGATGGTGAACTCCTGGTAATCACGTAGTAAGCAACGATATTCGCCGCCGCGCTTCGGGTCGCCATGGCGGGGGGCGAATCCAGGGCAAGAAACACAAAAGAGTGCATGAAGAAGCGTTGGTCTTTGACGGTATTGCCGGCGGTGGCGATGATCGCCGCCGGTTGCACCGCGACCGTCGGCGGCGAGGCGCAGCCCGTGCCGACGCCGATCCTCCGTCCTCTCGCCGGTCCCGCTCTCAAACGGGCGCTGCTCGGACGCGTCCCGCTGTCGCGGGTTCTCAAGCAATCTTTGGTTCTCGATCCCCGCTTTCCGCCGCGGTTCGGCGGCCCCGAGGTACTGCGGGCCGCCGGGCCCGCCACATCGGTCGACTGCCTCGGTGTGGCGGGGATGCTCGAGCAGATCGCGTATCAATCCAGCAATGTCCACGGCGTCGCGGTAGAGGGCTGGCGCCACGCCACGAAGTCGGCTTCGGTGACCGCCGTGAAGGAGGGCATAGTCAGCCTGCCCACGGCGGCCGAGGCCAACACGCTGTTCGCCGAGTTTTCCAGGCAGTGGCAAGCGTGCGAGGGCAAGACGCAGCCGCTCTCGGACAGCGTGTTTCGGCTCAAGGCCAAGATCACTCAGGTGCGGACGGCGGGCTCGGTGCTTGGGGCGACTGTTTGGGTCGCGTTCGAGTCCGAAAATTCCGATTCCGACTCCATCCCGGCGGAGCGCGCTGTTGGTGTCCGGGGGAATTGCCTCGTCGAGGTCGAGGTGGACCTCTTCAACGCTGTGCAGTCGACGCCCCTGTCGGGCGACAGTGACGCCGGCGCCAACAGCGGCGCCATCGAGGTCGCCCAACGCCTGATGGACAACCTCGACGCCCTGCGCTGACGCCCAGCTTGGGCTGACGGTGGCGACCCGCTTCGCGCGGCTCTTGCCGCGCTCGCGATCGCCACGGGCTGATGGTGGCGACCCGCTTCGCGCGGCTCTTGCCGCGCTCGCGATCGCCACGGGCTGATGGTGGCGACCCGCTTCGCGCGGCTCTTGCCGCGCTCGCGATCGCCACGGCCCCACTACATGGGTGCGTTGGCGGGCTGGAACATCCCGGAGCCGTCGGCCTCCTCTTCGGCGCGGATCACGTGGACCACGGCGTTGATCAACGCCAGGTGGGTGAACGCCTGCGGGAAGTTACCCAGCTGCCGGCCGGTTCGCGGCTCGATCTCCTCGGCGTAGAGATGTAGTGGGCTGGCGTAGGACAGCAGCCGCTCGCACAGCCGCTTGGCGCGCGCCACCTCGCCGATCTCGACCAGCGCCGACACCAGCCAGAACGAGCAGATCGTGAAGGTACCTTCCTCGCCGGTCAACCCGTCGTCGGTTTCCTCGACGCGGTAGCGCAGCACCAGGCCGTCCTGAGTGAGCTCGTCGGCGATGGCCAGCACGGTGTTGCGCACCCGCGGGTCGTCCGGCGGCAGGAACCTGGTCAGCACCACCAGGAGCAGCGAGGCGTCCAGCGCGTCGCTGCCGTAGCGCTGCGTGAACACGCCGCGGGCGTCCACCCCGTGGGCGAGGATGTCGTCCTTGATCTCCTCGGCGATGGCCCGCCACTGCTGCGCATAGCTCTTCTCGCCCTGCCGCTGCGCCAGCTTCGCCCCCCGGTCGAGCGCCACCCAGCACATCACCTTCGACGACGTGAAGTGCTGCGGCTCGCCGCGCACCTCCCAGATCCCGCGATCGGGCTCGCGCCAGTGTTTGATGGCCTCCTCCACCTGCTTCTTCAGCACCGGCCACAGGCTCTCCGGGATCTGCTCGCGCGACTTGCAGTGCAGGTAGAACGAGTCCAGGATCGAGCCCCAGATGTCGTGCTGGTCCTGGTTGTAGGCGCCGTTGCCGATGCGAACCGGCCGCGCATGGTCGTAGCCGGACAGGTGGTGCAGTTCCTCTTCCACCAGGCTCCGCTCGCCCCCGACGCCGTACATGACCTGCAGCGGATGGCGCTCGTTGTTGTTGGCGCCGGACACGTCGGCGATGAACGCGAAGAAGTCGTCGGCCTCGCGGTCCAGCCCCAGCGTGTACAGGCCCCACAACGCGAACGTCGAATCGCGCACCCAGGCGTAGCGGTAATCCCAGTTGCGCTCGCCCTGCGGCGTCTCGGGAAGCGACGTCGTAGCTGCCGCCAGCAGCGCACCGGTCGGCGAGTACGTCAAACCCTTCAGGGTGAGGGCGCTGCGCTGCAGGTAGGCCCGCCACGGGTGGTCGGGGAAGTTGCCGATGTTGATCCACTGCCGCCAGCACTCGGTGGTCCGCCACATTCTGTCGGCGGCCTCTTGGTAGGTCTGCGGCGCCGGGTGCTTGGTCCAGCTGAGCGCGACGAAGACGTCGTCGCCCTCCTTCATCCGGGTGCGCGCCCGCGCCTCGCGGCCCTCGAGTCCGATCCGCAGGTTGGTGGTCAGCCGCAGGGTGGGGTGCGCGTCGGGGTGCTTGGTGGCTCGCGCGATCGCCTCGCCGTACGCGTTGGCCGAGTATTCCCAGGTCGCCCCGACGCGGTGGTAGTCGAAGGCCGGCTCGCAGCTCATCATCAGCTCGACGGTGCCGCTCACGCAGCGCACCGTCCGCAGCAGGATGTGTTCGGCGTCCCAGTCCATCGGGGTGCGCCGGTGGGTCCTGGAGCGGCGCTCCACGTCGTGCCACGGCCCCATCACCAGCGCGTCCCGCACGATGAGCCACCCGGTGTGGGTCTGCCAGGTGGTCTCCATGATCAGGCTGCCGGGCAGGTAGCGCCGGGCCGACGGCACGGACACCCCGTAGGGCCCGAGCCGGAAATGGCCGGCGCTGCGGTCCAGGATCGAGCCGAACACGCTCGGGGAGTCCGGGCGGGGCACACACATCCATTCCACGGACCCGGCTGGCGAGATCAGGCAGGTGGTCTCCCAGTCGGACAGGAAGGCATAGTCGGCGATCGGCGGAAACGGGTTGCGCAACGTTCCCGTGGCGGAGAAGGGTGCTGGTGCGCTGAAGTCGATCGGCGCCGCGAGAGCCGCTCCGGGGGCCGTTTCGTACGCTTCAACGGTCGCCGGCTCGGCGGGTTGGTCGGCGGGTTCGGCGTGCAGGACCATGCCGACATCATCGACTGTTTACCTGCTCCCCGTCCACGCTTTCCGCCGAGCGGCGCGCCGCCGTGTCTTGGATCACCCGCGGCGCCGGGCGTACCCGGGCGCATGCTCGGGGAGCGGTCCGATCGCGACCAGGTAGCCGACCAGGCGCCGCAATGCCACCGCCCGGCCCGCCAGCCGGACCGCTCGGGGGGCTTTTATCGACTCGCCCGCGCGATCTTCGGCCACCGCGGCGGCGATCACCTTCGCGTGGATCAGCCGCTGCGCCGACTGCAGGAGCACCGTCGGCAGCCAGCGTCGCAGCTGCACGCGGGCCAGCCGGCGGGTGGACACCCGCCTCGAGCGCAGGGGGCCGGCGAGGATGCGGGCGGTGGCCACGGCGTCGGCGACCGCCAGGTTGATGCCGACGCCACCGACCGGCGACATCGCGTGGGCCGCATCGCCGATGAACAGCACGCCGTCGGCGTACCACCGGCGGAGCCGATTCAGTTGCACATCAAGCAGTTTCACGTCGTCAAACGAGGTGAGCTGACCGGCGCGGTCGGCAATCCACGGCACCATGCCGATCAGGGCCCGGCGCAGCGATTCGATTCCTTCGGCCCGCAGCCTGGTGTCGCTGCCCTTCGGGATGATGTAGGCGATCTGGTAGTAATCGCCGCGGTCGATCATGATCGTCGCGTGCCCGGCGCGCATCACGCCGGCCAGCCCGCTGGGGTCGTCGGGCCGGCGGGGCAGGCGAAACCACCACACATCCATGGGCGCGCCGAAGCTGCGCGGCGTCAGGCCCATCGCGGACCGCACCGTCGACGAGCGCCCGTCGCAAGCCACGGTCAGCTCCGCCCGCATCTCCCTGACCAGGCCCGCCGGGTCGGCGTGGTCCCGGTACGTGACACCCACAACGCGGTTGCCGTCCCGGACCACCCCGACGACCTCGGTGCTGCGCAACAGCCGGAAGGTCGGCTCGGCCTCGGCCGCAGCGGCGACCATCTCCAGGAAGTCCCACTGCGGCACCAGCGCGATGTGCTGATGCGCCCCGGGCAGGCGGGTCAGGTCGAGGTCGACCGTTCCGTTCTGGATCTCCATCCGGATCGTGCTGATCAGGCGATGCGGAATCCCGGCGAATTTGGCACCGAGGCCCAGCTCGTCGAGTAGCTGCAGGGTGCTCGCGTGCACGGTGTCCCCGCGGAAGTCCCGCAGGAAGTCGGCATGTTTTTCCATCACCGTGACGTCAACGCCGGCGCGGGCCAACAGCAGGCCGAGCACGACGCCCGCCGGTCCGCCGCCGGCGACCAGGCAGGTCGTCGCCCGAGCTTCGGAGGATCCGGCTGACATGCGCCGATCCTGGCACATTGGTTTCGGGTGCCGGGGCGAATACCCTTAAGCCCAATGGACGGGTTTCTGAATTGGTGGGACGGCAACGAACTGTGGCTGTCGGGGCTCGCCTTCGTCCTGCAGGCCATGGTGGTGATGCCCGTGGTGTTGGCGGTGGCCTACCTCACAGCGGCCGGGCTGGACGGCCTGCTCGGCCGGGGCATCGCGCTGATGCGCCGCGGCCGCCACGCCGACGTGACCGCCGGGTAAACGCCTATGCCTCGGTCGCACGTGACGCTGATTCTCGTCACGCTGATTGCGCTGGTGATCGTCACCTGGTTGCTGACGCACTGACGCGGCTCGGGTATGGCCCGGTGGCGGGCCAGCGATTTTTTGTTAGGCTTCGCGGCATGCACGTGGCACCCGCGCTGTTCCCATGCGGCGTGTTCGTGCACTGTTGTCGCTGACTCCCGAACCCGTGCGCGGTCAGGTATGGAGTTGGTGAATTCTCGTCGCGTTTCCAGTGCCCTTCCGCAGCAACGGGACCAATCCGTCTCGCACTGGAAGGCCACAATGCTCAACGACAGCGGGCTCACACCGCGCTGGCGAACGGTCCGGTATGTCGGCGCTTTCGCGCTGACGACCGCCGTCCTGGCCGCGTGCAACCCCGGTCCGAGTGACGTCGTAGGCGGCGGCGGGCCGGGCCGCGCCCGCACCAGCATCACCCTCGTTGCGTACTCCGTCCCGGAACCTGGCTGGAGCAAGGTGATTCCGGCGTTCAATGCTTCCGACCAAGGTAAGGGTGTGCAGGTGATCACGTCCTATGGAGCATCCGGCGACCAATCGCGCGGAGTCGTTGACGGCAAGCCGGCCGACGTCGTGAACTTCTCCGTTGAGCCCGACATCACCCGACTGATCAAGGCCGGCAAGGTGTCCAAGGACTGGAACACTGACGCCACCAAGGGAATCCCGTTCGGGTCGGTGGTGACGCTGGTGGTGCGCAAGGGGAATCCGAAGAACATCAAGGACTGGGACGACCTGCTGCGGCCCGGCGTCGAGGTGATTACGCCCAGTCCGCTGAGTTCGGGCTCGGCCAAGTGGAACCTGCTGGCCCCCTACACCGTCAAGAGCCAGGGCGGCAGCAACAACCAGGCCGGCGTCGACTTCATCAACAAATTGGTGCGCGAACACGTCAAGCTGCGACCGGGGTCGGGGCGGGAGGCCACTGATGTCTTTGTTCAGGGCAGCGGTGACGTGTTGATCAGCTACGAGAACGAGGCGATCGCGACCGAGCGGGCGGGCAAGCCGGTCGAACACAACAATCCGCCGCAGACTTTCAAGATCGAGAACCCAGTGGCGGTGGTGAACACCAGTCCGCACCTGGACGCCGCCGTGGCGTTCAAGAACTTCCAGTACACCGCTGCGGCGCAAGAGGTTTGGGCCCAGACGGGTTTCCGCCCGGTCGATCCCGCGGTGGCCGCCGAGTTCCGGGACCAGTATCCGTCGCCGGCGAAACTGTGGACGATCGCCGACCTGGGCGGCTGGGCGGTCATCGATCCCCAGCTGTTCGACAAGAGCACCGGCAGCATCACCAAGATCTACACGCAGGCCACCGGATGACCGCCACCGTCACCCCTGACCCGCAGGCGATTCGGCCAGAGCTGGAGGCACACGACGCGCACCTGCCGCACCGGGTCGGGGCCACGCCGCTCCGGCTGGGCGCGGCGACGCTGTGGCTCTCGGTGATCGTGTTGCTGCCACTGGCGGCGATCGCCTGGCAGGCCGCGGGTGGTGGCTGGCAGGCGTTCTGGCTCGCGGTCACCTCCAACGCCGCGCTGGATTCGTTCCGCGTGACCCTCACCATCTCCGCCGGGGTCACGGCCGTCAACCTCGTCTTCGGCTTGCTCATCGCCTGGGTGCTGGTGCGCGACGATTTTTTCGGCAAGCGGGTCGTCGACGCGACCATCGACCTGCCGTTCGCGCTGCCGACCATCGTCGCCAGCCTCGTGATGCTCGCGCTGTACGGGAACAACAGCCCGGTCGGTCTGCACCTGCAGCACACTGCCTGGGGCGTGGCGGTGGCGCTCGCGTTCGTGACGCTGCCGTTCGTGGTGCGCGCGGTTCAGCCGGTCCTGCTGGAGATCGACCACGAGACCGAGGAGGCCGCGGCGTCTCTGGGCGCCAGCGGCCCGAAGATCTTCACCTCGGTGGTGCTGCCGTCACTGTTGCCGTCGTTGTTGTCCGGTGCGGGGCTGGCCTTCTCGCGGGCGATCGGCGAGTTCGGTTCGGTGGTGCTGATCGGTGGCGCGGTGCCGGGCAAGACCGAGGTGTCGTCGCAGTGGATACGGACGTTGATCGAGAACGACGACCGAACCGGCGCCGCCGCGATATCGATCGTGCTGCTTGGGATTTCGTTTGTGGTGCTGTTCGTCCTGCGAATCGTGGGCGGGCGGGCTGCCAAACGTGAGGAGCTGGCCGCATGACGTCCTCAGTCCGGGTTCGGTATCTGCTCCGGTTCGTCGCGCTCGCATACCTTTTCGTGTTGTTGGTGTTGCCGGTTTCGCTGATCCTCTGGCGGACCTTCCGGCCCGGGCTGGGGCAGTTCTTCGACTGGGTGAGCACGCCGGCGGCGCAATCGGCACTGGACCTGACGCTGCTCGTGGTGGCGATCGTGGTGCCGCTCAACGTCTTGTTCGGGATTCCCACCGCTTTAGTACTGGCGCGCAACCGGTTTCGGGGCAAGGGCGCGCTGCAGGCGATCATCGACCTGCCGTTCGCGGTGTCGCCCGTCGTCGTGGGCGTGGCCCTGATCCTGCTGTGGGGGTCGGCCGGGGCGTTCGGCTTCGTGGAGAAAGACCTGGGGTTCAAGATCATCTTCGGCCTGCCGGGTATCGTGCTGGCCAGCATCTTCGTCACACTGCCCTTCGTGGTGCGCGAGGTCGAGCCGGTGCTGCACGAGCTGGGCATCGACCAGGAGGAGGCGGCGGCCACGCTGGGTTCGAGCTGGTGGCAGACCTTTTGGCGGATCACGCTGCCGTCCATCCGCTGGGGGCTGACCTACGGCATCGTGCTGACCGTCGCACGCACACTCGGCGAATACGGAGCGGTGACCATCGTGTCGTCGAACTTGCCGGGCAAGTCGCAAACACTGACACTGCTCGTCTCCGACCGCTACAACCGCGGCGCCGAGTACGGCGCCTATGCGCTCTCGACGCTGCTCATGGGTGTCGCCGTGCTGGTCCTGATCTTCCAAGTGGCGCTGGATGCCCGCCGGGCACGGGCGACCAAGTAGGCCCGACAAGGAGATTCGCACATGACCGACCACCAGAACCAGGCCGCCGCGGAACCTGCCATCGTGGTGCGTGATGCCTATAAGCATTACGGGGATTTTGTTGCGCTGGATCATGTGGATTTTGTGGTGCCGACGGGGTCGTTGACGGCGTTGCTGGGTCCGAGTGGTTCGGGTAAGTCGACGTTGTTGCGGGCGATCGCGGGGTTGGATCAGCCTGACAGCGGGACGGTGACCATCAATGGTCAGGACGTGACCCGGGTGCCGCCGCAGCGGCGTGGGATCGGGTTTGTGTTTCAGCATTATGCGGCGTTCAAGCATTTGACGGTGCGCGATAACGTGGCTTACGGGTTGAAGATCCGTAAGCGGCCCAAGGCCGAGGTTAAGGCCAAGGTGGATGAGTTGTTGGAAGTGGTGGGGCTGAGCGGGTTTCAGCGGCGTTATCCCAATCAGTTGTCGGGTGGGCAGCGGCAGCGGATGGCGTTGGCGCGGGCGATGGCGGTCGATCCGCAGGTGTTGTTGCTTGATGAGCCGTTCGGTGCGTTGGATGCCAAGGTGCGTGAGGATTTGCGGGCGTGGTTGCGGCGGCTGCATGACGAGGTGCATGTGACGACGGTGTTGGTGACCCATGATCAGGCCGAGGCGTTGGATGTGGCCGATCGGATCGCGGTGCTCAACAAGGGGCGCATCGAGCAGGTGGGTTCGCCGACTGAGGTGTATGACTCGCCGGCGAGCACGTTTGTGATGTCGTTTCTGGGTGCGGTCTCCGAGCTCAACGGGGCGTTGGTGCGCCCGCACGACATCCGGGTGGGCCGCAAGCCCGATATGGCCGTTGCCGGGGGTGATGGGACCGCGGAGTCCATCGGGGTCGTGCGTGCCACTGTCGACCGGGTGGTCGCGCTGGGTTTCGAGGTGCGGGTGGAGTTGACGAGCGCGGCCACCAAGCGGCCGTTCACCGCCGAGATCACCCGCGGCGACGCCGAGGCGCTGGCCCTGCGCGACGGCGACACCGTCTACGTCCGCGCCACCCGCGTCCCACCGCTTCCCAGCGACGTCGTGCTTCCCCGTGATGGCGGCGCCGGTGGGACGAACGAGGACCAGGACACGCTGACGTCGGCGTGACTTACTGGCGGCAATTGACGTGCTCGACTGCCGGTATCACTCCGCCCTAGCGCCGCGGGCGCGGCGATAGCGTCAAACCGCCGGAATTCCTCAGACATGCTCGAATCATGGCCGGGCCACCGAGATTCGCGAACCCTAAGTCAAAGCCCTCAGGCGGCGATGCGCTCGGCGGCCGCCTGATCGAACCGGCTCAGCACCGTCTCCGCCACCAGCCGGTGCGCGCCCAGCGGCGCCGCCATCTCGAGGCCGGCGGCTTCGGCGAAGCGCCGCACGCGGTCGGGCAGCAGCCCCGGCGCCAGAAACCACGGCGCGACGACCACCCGACGGGCGCCCCGCGAGCGCAAAACGTCGACGGACTCGGCCAGCGACGACCGGGGGCGGGTCGCGAACGCCGTCGTCGCGGCGACCCACGGGGTGCCCTCCAGCAGCCGGGGCGCGACCTCCCGGGTGCGCGCGTTGGCTGTGGCGTCGGAGGAGCCGATCGCCACCACGAGCACGCCCAGCGTGTCGTCGAGCCGGGACGCTCCGAGCTCGGCCACTCGCTGGCGCAGCACCGAAACCAGCCGCTCGTCCTCGCCGAGGACCGACGCCTGCCGCACCCGCTCAGTGGCGCCGCACGCGCCGATCTGGTGCGGGATGTCGACGCGGGCGTGGTAGGCATTGGCTAGCAGCAGGGGAGTGACCACGGCCCGGCGCGCGGCGGGCAGGCCGTGGAGGACCTGCCCGAGGCTGGGGGCGTTCAGCTCGCAGAAGGCCAGCCGGACGTCCAGACCGGGCCGCACGAGGGCGACCCGGTCCGCGACTGCCCGTGCGTTGGCCGCCGACCGCGGATCCTTGCTTCCGTGGGCGGTCAGGACGAGGGAGGTCACGACGCGTGCAGTCCGCATTCGGTCTTGGCCAGCCCCTGCCAGCGTCCGCTGCGCGGGTCGGCGCCCTCGATGGGCTTGGCCGTGCAGGGAGCGCAGCCGATCGACGGATAACCTTCGTAGACAAGCGGATTCACCAACACATCGTGCTCATCGATGTAGTTTTGCATGTCCTCGTCGGTCCACGTCGCCAGCGGGTTCACCTTGACGAGCTTGAACCCCTCGTCGAAGCTGACCAGCGGGGCGTTCGCGCGGGTCGCCGAGTCGGCCCGGCGCAGCCCGGTCACCCAGGCCGAATAGCCGCGCAGCGCCTTGCCCAGCGGCTCGACCTTGCGCATCCGGCAGCACTCGCCCGGGTCCCGGGCGAAGAGGTCCTTGCCCAGGAGCTTGTCTTGTTCGGCCACCGTCCGCTCCGGGGTGACGTTGACGACCCGGATGTCGTAGACGGACTCGACGGCGTCCCTGGTGCCGATGGTCTCCACGAAGTGATAGCCGGTGTCCAGGAACATCACTGGCACACCGGGCCGCACTTTGGCCGCCAGGTCGATCAGCACGGCCTCCTGCATGCTGGATGCGACGACGTAGTTGCACGTCGCCCAGCCGCGCGGGCCGTTGACGCCGCCGAAATGCTCGTCGGTCCATCGCAACAGGTCCGACGCGCTGGCGCCTTCGAGCTCCGCCGCGCCCTCGGCGGCGAGTTCGCGCAGTTCCGCTTCGGTAGGCCTCGTTGCCCTGTCCGTCATCGCAGATCGTCCTCCCCGGCCCGCAGGGCCCACTGGGCGAAACGTTCACCGTCGCTGCGGTGCTTGATGAAGTTGCGGACCACTCGCTCGATGTAGTCGCCCAGCTCGTCGCTGGTTACCTTGTGCTGACGCAACTTTCGGCCGAAACCGCTGTCCAGGCCGAGGCTGCCGCCCAGGTGGACCTGGAACCCTTCCACCGAGCCGCCTTCGCCGTCGTCGACCATCTGGCCCTTGAAGCCGATGTCGGCGACCTGAATTCGCGCACAGGAGTTCGGGCAGCCGTTGATATTGACGGTGATCGGCACGTCGAGCTGGGAATTGATGTCCTCCAGGCGCCGCTCCAGCTCGGGAACCAAACTTTGGGCGCGAACACGGGTTTCGGCGAACGAGAGCTTGCAGTACTCGATGCCGGTGCAGGCCATCAGATTGCGCCGCCACTGTGACGGCCTGGTGTGCAGGCCGAGGGCCTCCAGGCCGGTGACCACCTCTTCGACCTTGTCGTCGGCGATGTCGAGGATGACCAGTTTCTGATAGGGCGTGAACCGGATCCGGTTCGAACCGGCCTGTTCGGCGAGGTCGGCTACCGCGGACAGGATGGTGCCCGACACCCGGCCGGCGATCGGTGCTGCACCGATGGCGTTGAGCCCGTTCTTGATGCGCTGAACGCCGACGTGGTCGATCGGGTGTTTGACGGGCTCGGGGGCCGGGCCGTCGATCAACGGGCGCTTGAGGTACTCGGTCTCGAGCACTTCGCGGAACTTCTCGATGCCCCAGTCCTTGATCAGGAACTTCAGCCGCGCCTTGGCCCGCAGTCGCCGGTAGCCGTAGTCGCGGAAAATCGATGTCACCGCCGCCCACACCTCGGGCACCTCGTCCAGCGGCACCCAGGCGCCGACCCGCTGGCCCAGCATCGGGTTGGTGGACAGGCCGCCGCCGACCCACAGGTCCAATCCCGGGCCGTGCTCGGGATGGTTGACGCCGATGAACGCGATGTCGTTGACCTCGTGCACCACGTCCTGCAGCCCGGAGATGGCGGTCTTGTACTTGCGTGGGAGGTCGGCGAAATCGGGCTTGCCGATGTAGCGGCGGACGATCTCGTCGATGGCCCAGGTGGGGTCGATCACCTCGTCGAGCGACTCGCCGGCCAACGGTGAGCCCAAGATCACACGCGGGCAGTCGCCGCAGGCTTCGGCGGTCTGCAGTCCGACTTCGTCGAGGCGCCGCCAGATCTCGGGGACGTTCTCCACCTCGATCCAGTGGTACTGGACGTTCTCGCGGTCGGAGATGTCCGCGGTGTCGCGGGCGAACTCGGTCGAGATCTGCCCGAGGGTGCGAAGGGCGGCCGTCGAGAGCGCGCCACCGTCGCAGCGCACCCGCATCATGAAGTACTTCGCTTCGAGTAGGTCGGCGTTCTCGTCACCGGTGAACGAACCGTCGTAGCCCTGTTCGCGCTGCGTGTAGAGGCCCCACCAGCGGAACCGGCCGCGCAAGTCGGACTTGTCGATGCTGTCGAATCCAGCCTCGGCGTATACGGATTCGATCCGTTCGCGAACGTCAAGCGGGGCGCCGGCCTGCTTCATCTCCTCGTTGGGATTGAGCGGCTCGCGATCACCCAGGGCCCATTGGCCCTCGTTGCGCGTCTTGTTCTGGGCCCGGGCGGGACGGGCTGTGGTCATGGGAAATGTCTCCTTGTCGGCGTTGCAGGCCTGGACGCGCGACACACCGGTATCCATCGGCGGCGCAGATCCTCGCCAGCTTGGACGTACAGGTGGGCGGGTCTACGGGATCAAGGCAGACAGCAACAGCTGCAGACACGCTTGAGATCGATGTGCCGTCGCGTCACGAGCGCTATGCGCAAACTGGACTGGGCGACGATCACGCGACCATTGTGCCACGGATGCACAGCGGCTACGCCACCAGGTCAAACTTCTCCTCATGGTGATCGAAAATACTTAGCAAACCTGGGTAATCAGGCAGACAAAACCAATAATTCGCTGACAACGTGGACGCCGCGCTCATCGTGGGATCATTTGGCATGACCCTTCGCGAGGCCCCGGTCGAGCTGCCGGCACTGCAACCGACTTCCGGCCGGCCGTTCGGGTTGTACCTGCACGTCCCGTTCTGCATCACCCGCTGCGGCTATTGCGACTTCAACACGTACACCCCCGCCGAGCTGGGCGGCGTCAACCCGGACGCGTGGATGCAAGCGCTGCGAGCCGAGCTGGAGCTGGCGGCCGCGCGGCTCGATGCGCCGACGGTGGACACAGTGTTCGTCGGCGGGGGCACGCCATCCCTGCTGGGCGGCCGGCGCGTTGCCACGCTGCTCGACATGGTGCGCGAGAGTTTCGAGCTGGCCCCCGACGCCGAGATCACCACCGAGGCCAACCCGGAGTCGGCGTGGCCAGACTTCTTCGATGCGACTCGCGAGGCCGGGTACACCCGGGTGTCGCTCGGCATGCAGTCGGTATCACCCCGGGTGTTGGGGGTCCTGGACCGGATTCACACGCCGAACCGCTCGGCGGCCGCGGCCCGCGAGGCGCTGGAGGCCGGCTTCGAGCACGTCAGCCTCGACCTGATCTATGGAACGCCGGGGGAGTCCGACGACGACGTGCTGCGCTCGGTCGACACCGCGGTCGAAACCGGCGTCGACCACGTCTCCGCATACGCCCTGGTTGTCGAGGAGGGCACCGCGCTGGCGCGCCGTGTTCGACGCGGCGAGCTGGCCGCTCCCGACGACGACGTGCTGGCGCACCGCTACGAACTCGTGGACGCCCGACTGGCCGAGGCGGGGATGAATTGGTATGAGGTGTCGAACTGGTCGCGTCCGGGCGGGGAGTGCCGGCACAACCTCGGCTACTGGAACGGCGGTCAGTGGTGGGGGGCCGGACCCGGCGCGCACGGCTATGTCGGGGCGACGCGCTGGTGGAATGCCAAGCACCCCAACGCCTACGGGCAGCTGCTGGCCGATTCCGCCCTGCCGGTGGCCGGCTTCGAGCAGCTGGACGCCGAAGCCTCGCACACCGAGGACGTGTTGTTGAGAATCCGCCTGCGCGAAGGGCTTCCGCTGAGCCGCCTATACCCCGACGAGCGCGAACGCGCTGAATCCGTGATAGCCGACGGGCTGCTGGTGCCGGAGGGCGATCGGCTGGTGCTCACCCCGCGCGGCCGGCTGTTGGCCGACGGGGTGGTGCGTACGCTGCTTGGGTAGCTCGGATCGGCGAGCCGTCAAGTCCCCGGAAACCATTGCGCGACAACGCGATTGAACTCGATATAGAGCGGGATTCCCACCGTGACGGTATACGAGAACGTCAGGCCCAGCGATGCGGCCAGCGGCAGCGTGGGGCTTGCCTCGGGGATTCCCAGCCGCTGCACCGCGGGGACCGTGATGTAAGAGGCCGCGCCGCACAGCACGGCGAACAGCACGTAGGTGCCGGGCTGGAAGTGAGTGTCGGTGAGGTAGGCATAGGCGTACGCGGCGAGGATGCCCAACGCCCCGAACAGGTTGGGCGCCAGCAGTCCAAAGAAGATGAATCCACCGCCGGCGGTCCTGAGATCCGGCAACTTGCGGGACGCCGTCATGCCCATCTCCAACAGGAACAGGCACAGCACACCCTGAAACGCCGCGATGAAGAGCTCGTTCTGGTCGTGCACCACCTTCTGTCCCTGCAGCGCACTGATGAAGCCGATGGCGATGCCGCCGACGAGGAGGATGAGCCCGGGGTTGAGAAAGACCTCCTGAAATATCGCCCGGGACAGCAGCGGTGCCTTGGTGCGCTTCCGCGCCTCCTCGTACCGCGGCGGATGTTCGCCCTTCTCGAGCGAGAGCTCCAGTTCTTCCGCAATCCCGCGTTCGTCAGGGTCGTCGAGGCTTTCCGTCTGCCCGTGCCGAGCGGCCGCGCCGGGTCCTGCCCTCCCGGGAGCCGTGTAGCCCGCCTCGTCCGGCATGAATCCCGCTTCGTCCATCCCGTGGTGGCGCAGCCGGGCTACCAGATAGAGCGCCACCAGGCAGCCGGGAATCTCCATGAACGCCAGCGCGACCGGCATGTAGGCGTCAAAGGCGATGCCGACGCTGGTGAGGAACGCCACACAGGTGGCGAACGTGCCCGCCGAGTCCGAGCCGTAATAACCGGCGACCGTCGCCCTGTCGATCCGCCGCATCGCTGTCAGGGCCTTCAGCAGGAAATAGGTGAGCGCACCGATCACCAGGTTCAACGCGAAGCCAAGCGCCACGAACCCGGCGATGTTGTCGACGTCGGCCGGTTTGATCTTGGCCAGTTCTTCGCCGCCCTGCCAGCCGATGGCGACCAGCAGGTACATGGTCAGGCCCTGATAGATCACGTAGGGAAACTCGAACCGCACCTTCAGGAGCGGGATCAGGAAGCCGAAGTAGAAGAAGAGCAGGAGCGGCTTGAACAGGTTCTGGGTGAAGTTCTGCCAGAACTCCTGGAGCACGGCTGCCTCCCAGCGTTCAGTTCGGCGCCGAGGGGAACAGCGGCCGGTGCGCGGGGTGCACGAGCACCCATAAACCTTGAGGACTTCGGATAGCCGCGTCAACCCGGTTTTACGAACAATTAACACCCTGCGGCCGGAAGGTGGCCTTCTCACCAAAGCAAACTGGCCCGCGATGCATGTCGCGGGCCAGTTGTCGCTCGTGAAGTGGCGTTGCGTCGAAAGCTAGAACCAGTGGGCGACCATGCGGTTGATCTCGATGTACAACGGGATTCCGATGGTGACGTTGTAGGAGAACGTCAGGCCCAGCGATGCGGCCAGCGGCAGCGTCGGGCTCGCCTCGGGGATCGCCAACCGCTGCACCGCCGGCACCGCAATGTACGACGCCGCACCGCAGAGCACCGCGAACAGCACGTACGTTCCCGGCTTGAAATCGGCGTGGACGAGCGACGAGTAAATGTGCGCGACGATAATGCCGAGAGGCGCAAAGATATTCGGCGCCAGCAGGCCGAAGAAGATGAAGCCCGGCCCGGCCGTTCTGAGGTCCTTCAGCTTGCGGGAGGCCGTCATGCCCATCTCGAGGAGGAACAGGCACAGTACGCCCTGGAACGCCAGCACGAAGAATTTGTCGTCGTCCGCAACGACCTTCTGACCCTGCAGCCCGCTCACGAGGCCGATGATGATGCCGCCGATCAGCAGGACGAGGCCGGGGTTGAGGAATACCTCCTGGAAGAGCTCGCGGGAGAGGACGGGAACTCTCTTGCCCTTGGGGCGCGGGGCGCTGGGACCGGGCTCCCAGTCGGGATGCTCCAGCTTTTCCAGCGAAAGCTCCAGCTCGTCCTCGGCCCCCCGCGCGTTCTCGGCCGCCTCCAGGCTCTGGCCGTGCGGTGGCCGTGCCGCGGTGCCCGGCCCCACCCCGGCCTTGACCGGCGCGATGTAGCCGGGTTCGTCGGCCATGTTCCCCGCCGCGTCCAGCCCGCGGTGGCGAAGACGCGCCACCAGGTACAGCGCGACCAGGCAGCCGGGAATCTCCATGACGGCCAGCATCACCGGCATGTAGGCATTGAAGGCGATGTTCACTGCGGCCAGGACGGCCACACAGGTGGCGAACGTGCCGGCCGAATCCGAACCGTAGTACCCGGCAACCGTCGCCCGGTCCACTCTCCGCAGTGACGTCAGCCAGCCCAGCAGGAGATAGGCGAGGCCGCCGATCAGGAAGTTGAGGACGAAGCCCAGAACCATGAACCCGAGGATCACCCAGATGCCGGAGTTGATCTTGGCGAGCTCCTCGCCGCCGTGCCAGCCGATGGCCAGCAGGAGGTACATGGTCAGGCCTTGATAGATCACATAGGGGAACTCGAACCGCACCTTGAGGATCGGGATGAGAAACCCGAAGTAGAAGAAGAGCAGCAACGGCTTGAACAGGTTGTGTGTGAAGTTGTGCCAGAACTCTTGCAGCATTTGGTGCCTCTCTAAAGTGATCCGTTGATCAGGGGAAGCACCGTCCGCAAGGGTGGCAACCACGAACATCCCGAGATCGTGCAGAAATTTAATCCCGCCGCTCCTGCATCGCCACTCGAAAACGGACGGGATACGCCGAGGTCACCCCGTTGGCGGCGCAATGCACCGCTTCGCTGAATGGCGTAGTCATCGCCCGCGCAGGTCGCGCGGCTAAAGGTTCAAACGTTTGGATGTACTGTGACTTTTCTGTGAAAGTACTGGGTGTGGATAACGTATGGTGTCGGGCGACTTAACGCGGTAAACCCGACCGGACCATTTTCCGGTGTGCATTTGTCACTCGCCGCCGAACAATTGGTACGGGAGACCGCGACCCGCCCTAGCGGCGCGTGAACGGCGTGTTATCGCCTGCGCACATCGACGGGCGGCGGGGACTCGCGGCGCAGGGTGCGTCAGGCGGCACCCACCCGCGCGGTGCAAGGTAGGTTAGGCTACATTTACTTCCGTGACCGAGCTGAGCGTCGAGACAAGTTCCGCCTCACCGGCTATTCCGCTGCCCGCCCACGTAGACCCGGGCGACCTCGCGGCCGAGCTGGCGGCGGTCTTGCCCGAGCGGTTGGGCGACGAGTACCTGCTCTACGAGCGCGACGGGGAGTGGGTGCTTGCCAGCGGGGTTCGGGCAACGGTCGAACTGGACAGCGACGAGCTCCGCGTCACCTGTGACGGTGTCACGCGGCGCCAACAGTGGTCCGGGCGGCCGGGGCCGGTCCTGGGCGACGCCGTCGACCGGATGCTGCTCGAAACCGACCAGGTCTTCGGTTGGATCGCGTTCGAGTTCGGCGTCTACCGCTACGGGCTGCAGGAGCGGCTGGCGCCGCGCACACCCCTGGCCCGGGTGTTCTGGCCCCGTACCCGCATCGTGGTGACCCGCCGAGGGATTCGGCTGCTGGACGCGCCGGCCGGTCACCGCGACGCGGTGCTGGGACTGCTCGCCGACGGCGTGCCCGACGTGCGGGACGCTCGTGCGGTCGACGTCGGCGCCGATCCCTCCGGGTATCGAGATCGGGTCGCGACCGCCGTCCGCGAGATCGCCGCCGGCGCGTACCACAAGGTCATCCTGTCCCGTTCCGTCCGCGTGCCCTTCTCCCTCGACTTCCCGTCGACCTACCGGCTGGGCCGTCGGCACAACACGCCGGTGCGGTCGTTTCTGTTGCGGCTGGGTGCGATCCGAGCCGTCGGCTACAGCCCCGAGTTGGTTGCCGCCGTCGGAAGCGACGGCGGCGTCGTGACCGAGCCGCTGGCGGGCACCCGCGCTTTCGGCCGCGGCGCGACGCACGACCGCCAGGCTCGCGCCGACCTGCAGTCGGACTCGAAAGAGATTGTCGAGCATGCGATTTCGGTGCGCAGCTCTCTTGAAGAGATCACCGAGGTCGCCGAGCCGGGGACCGCGGCCGTCACCGATTTCATGACGGTGCGGGAGCGCGGCAGCGTGCAGCACCTCGGCTCCACCGTCAGTGCGCGCCTGCGCCCGTCGAGCGATCGGATGGACGCGCTGGAGGCGCTGTTCCCGGCGGTCACCGCGTCGGGCATTCCGAAGGCGGAAGGCGTCGAGGCGATCCTGCGCCTGGACGAGGCGCCCCGCGGGCTGTATTCGGGTGCGGTCGTGACCTTCTCGGCCGACGGTGGGCTGGACGCCGCGTTGACACTGCGCGCGGCCTACGAACGCGACGGCGAGACGTGGTTGCGGGCCGGCGCCGGCATCATCGAGGAGTCGCGGCCCGACCGCGAATTCGAGGAGACCTGCGAAAAGCTTTCTACGCTCGCGCCGTATCTCGTCGCTCGCGACGGCGCCTGACCCGGCGGCGCCGGCCCGAGGCTCGGCGTCTGCCCGCTTTTCCCTTACGTGGGACTTTCGACCCTATTTCGGCGCATCCGCGCGTGTCAGCTTTATGTAACCGCATGACACAGATACATTGCCTGTTACCTAACGCAACACATAGCTGGGAGCGCACGTGTCCAAGTCCCTGACAAACTTGCAGCTACTTCACGAACTCGAGCCCGTGGTGGAGCGCCTGCTCAACCGACACCTCGAGATGTTCAAGGAATGGAGCCCGCACGACTACATCCCGTGGTCGGACGGCAAGAACTTCTACGCCCTGGACGGCCAGGACTGGGAGCCCGGCCAGAGCCGGCTCCCCGACGTGGCGCGGGTGGCGATGGTGCAAAACCTGCTGACCGAGGACAACCTGCCGTCGTATCACCGCGAGATCGCCATGAACTTCACCATGGACGGCCCGTGGGGATACTGGGTCAACCGGTGGACCGCCGAAGAGGCCCGGCACAGCACTGCGCTGCGCGACTACCTGGTGGTGACCCGCGCCGTGGACCCCGTCGAACTGGAGAAGCTACGCCTCGAGCAAATGACCAGGGGCTTCAGCCCGGGCCAGAATCACCAGGGCGACATGTTCGCTGAGAGCCTGTTCGACTCGGTCATGTACGTGTCGTTCCAGGAGTTGGCCACCCGGGTCTCGCACCGCAACACCGGCAAATTCTCCAACGACCCCATCGCGGAGCAGCTGATGGCCCGGGTATCGCACGACGAGAACCTGCACATGATCTTCTACCGCGACGTCAGCGGCGCCGGGTTGGACATCGCCCCCAACCAGGCGATGAAGTCGGTGCACAAGATCCTGCGCAACTTCAAGATGCCCGGCTTCACGGTGCCGGAGTTCCGCCGCAAGGCCGTGATCATCGCCGTCGGCGGCGTTTACGACCCGCGGATACACCTGGACGAGGTGGTCATGCCGGTGCTGCGCAAGTGGCGCATCTTCGAGCGTGAGGACTTCACCGGCGAGGCCGCGCGGATGCGCGACGATCTGGCCGTATTGGTCAAGGAGCTCGAGGCGGCCAGCGACAAGTTCGAGGAGTCCAAGCAGCGCTACATCGAGCGTGAGGCCCGCAGGACGGAGCGGATCACCGCCAGCAAGGTGCTGAGGACCGAGGGCACGCTGACGCTCAGCGGCCACTGACGGGTCACTTCACCTGCCGCAGTTGGGGTTCTGGTTCGGCCGACTGCTCGAGATAATCCGACAGGATGCGGCTGACCAGCGACTCGATGTTCGACTCGATCGACGACGCCAGCGTGGCGGTGACCGTGGCGACCGCTTGCGTGCGGAACCGCACCAGCATGGTGATCAGCTCGGCGATCTCCGCATCGGCCGGTAGGGCCTGGCCGGGCTTGATCCGGTCGAGGACGTGCTCGGCCCCGGCCCGCACCAGCAGGTCGCTGATCTTGTCGATCTCGGGGACGATCTGCTCGTGCAGGCCGATGAGCTTGTCGAAATCGACGCCGTACCCACGCATCTCGTTGAACGCCTCGATGAGCTTGGGGCGAACGATGGTGGCTTGTTGCCCCTCGACGCGGATCAGCTGCAGCGCCACCAGGCGCTCGAAGGCCGCCGGGTCGTCGATCAGTCGTCGCGCCTCGGCGAGTTGCATGGTTTCCGGCTTCTCGGTGGTCCAGGTGCCCACGATGGCGGTTTCCAGCCCCAGCACGTCGCCGAGGTTTTTGCCTTCCTCCCAGGCGCTCAGCATTTCGCGCACGTGGGAAATGTTGTAGCCGCGGTCAAGCATCGAGGTGATCAGCCGCAGCCGGGTCAGGTGAGTGTCGTTGAACAAGGCGATGCGGCCGACGCGCAGCGGCGGCGGCAGCAGCCCGCGGTCCCGGTAGACGCGGATGTTGCGCGTCGTGGTGCCCGCCAACCGGGCGAGGTCGTCGATCCGGTACTCGCCGGATGTGTTGGCGGAGTGCGGATGCCGCACCGCCGCGTCGAAAAGCTGAGACACCGCCGTCTCGAGGACTTCGCGCGACTGGCGCCGCACGCGCTTGGGCGCGCGCCGCAGGTTGTGCAGGACGCTGGCGATGGTGCCCGGTTCGGGACGTGGGGGTCGGTCGGCTGCCATGTCGGTTCGGCCGGCGTCAGGCGGACGAGGTGAGGACGGCCCGAACGGGATTTTCCACCACGTGGTAGTCGGTGATTTGGAAGTCTCGCATCTGGCGAAGGTACTGCGTCGCGAAGCCGGGGTACATGGAACCGTTGTACCCGTCCTTGGTCAGATACCAACTACGGCAGCCCGACATCCACGTCGTCTTGGCGAGCCGGCGCTGGATGCGTTCGTTGTGGCGGCGCTGCGCGTCCTCGCGCACGTCGAGGTAGCGCAGGTCGTTTTGGAAGATTGTGGTGATGCCGCGCACCGCGTAATCCAGCTGGCCCTCGACGTAGACCAGCAGCGAGTTGTGCCCGGGACCGGAGTTCGGGCCGGTCATGAAGAACAGATTCGGGTAGCCGTGCACGTTGATGCTCTTGTATGCGCTGGCGCCGCCGACCCATTCGGCGGCCAGCGCCCGGCCGCCTCGCCCGGTGACGGCGAACGGCGGACCGGTCAGGTGGACGTCGTAGCCGGTGGCGAACACGATGGCGTCGAGGTGGTGCTCCACGCCATCGCTGGTGCGGATCCCGGCCGGGCTCAGCGTCGCGATGGGCCAGTCGATGAGCTTGCAGTTCTCCCGCTGCAGGGCGGCGTAGTAGTCGCTGGAGACCAGCATGCGCTTGCAGCCCGGCCTGAAGTCGGGCGTGAGTTGGCGGCGCAGCCACGGGTCTTGCACCTGTCTGCGCAGGTGCGCCCGCCCCAGCCGCGCGACCAGCGAGGTCAGCGGCGTGTTCCAGACCAGGGCCGTGGCGGTTGCCTCGTGACCCCAGAATAGGGCTTGGCGCGCAAGCTGTTGCGTGGCAGGCACTTTGGTGAATAGCGTCTGCACGGCTGACGGGGTAGCCCCGTCGAGGCGTGGCAGCACCCAGCATGGGGTGCGCTGGAAGACCTTGACGAACCCGGCCCGCTTCACCAGTTCGGGGATGATCTGGATGGCGCTCGCCCCGGTGCCGATGACGGCCGCCCGCTTACCGGCGAAATCGTAGGCGTGGTCCCAACGGGCGCTATGGATCTTGTGCCCTCGGTAGCTGTCCAGGCCCCGCAGGTCGGGAAAGGTGACGTCTGACAGCGGGCCGGACGCGAGGACGACGGTGCGGGCGTGAAACTCGTTGTGCTGCTTGGTGGTCGCGATCCATTCGCCGGCGTCCTCGTCGAAGGTCAGGGTGTCGACCTCCTGCCCGAAGCGGATATACCGGCGGACGTCGAACCGGTCGGCCATGTCCTCGAGGTGGCGGTAGATCTCCGGGGCGGGGGAGTACGCCCGCGACCACGTCGGGTTCGGGACGAACGAGTAGGAGTACAGCAGCGACGGGACGTCGCAACTCGCGCCGGGATACGTGGTGTCGCGCCAGGTTCCGCCGAGCCGGTCCGCGCGCTCCAGCACCACGATGTCGTCGATCCCCGTCTGGGCCAACCGGATTGCCGCCCCGAGTCCCGCGAAGCCCGCGCCGATGATCAGCGTGGCATAGGTGTGCTCGCCCGCCACGGTCATGCCGCCGGCTTGTAGGTGAGTTCCTTGAACCAGCTGGGCACCGGCCTCAGGAGTGGCCTGGGATAGCGATCCGACAGCCATACCATGGAGCCGGCCAGGATCTGGTACGGGTGCTGCGCGTTGACCACCATCGCCGCGTGCCGCTTGAGGAGCTGATACGCGGGCACGCGCCAGGTGTTTTCGCCGCGTTCGCCGAGTTGCTTGAAACGTTTGACCGCGTTGTTGAGCCGTTCCGGCTCCAGGCCCATCTCGGCCATTTCGGTGTAGATGCGCTTGAGCAACGGAACATACATGAGCATGCCGATGATGAGTCCCGGTGACGCGACGCGGCCGACCAGTTCGATGAGGAGCCGCCGCACCGTCGCGTGGCCGATCATGTCGAGCACCTCGAAATCGACCGCGATGTGCCGGGATTCGTCGTTGTTGATCTTCTCGAAGACCTGATGGCAGACGGGATCCTCGACGCTGTCCAGCAGAAATTTCAGCAGCGCGCCGTCGAGCGCGACCTCGAGCATGGGGATGACGGTGCCCAGCACGGACAGCGGCATCCCGTCGGCGAACGTGTCGAGCCACTCGATCGCCAGGCGGATGTTGATGTTCGGCTCGGGAAGCTCGCCGTCGTCGAGCATGCCCCAGCGCTTCATCAGCGCCACCTCGGCGTTGGCGTGCCGCTGCTCCTCGGCGTGGAAATACCTGTAGATCTCGGCCAGGGTGGGGTCGGGTGCCTTCTTGGCCAGCGCGGCGAAGCCGCGGGCGCCGACGTTCTCGATCCAGCACAGGTCGGCCATGAAGGCCTTGAGCTTAGGGCGGAATTCCGGGCTGATCGTGTTGGCGCCCGGTGCCTCCCAGTCGATGTCGGCGAGCGCCCACTGGCGTTCCTTGATCTTGGCGAGCATGGTTTCCATGTCGATGGCCACGTGGCGCTTCCTTCCGGTGTGGGGTCAGGGCAGGTTGATCCGGGACGCCAGGCCGACTGCGCGTGTGTAGGCCTGCGGGGCAAGGCGTTTGGTACTCCAGATGAGCCTGGAGTCGAGCTGCGGCATGCAGTAGAGCTCGCCTCGGTCGTGCGCGTCCAGGCACGCCCGGGCCACCCGCCCGGGCAAGATGCCGGTCCGGCGCATCAACCCCGCGGCCCGCTGCCGGGCCTCGTCGCTGATGCGGCCGGACTCCACGATGTTGGTCTTTACGAAGCTCGGGCACAGCACGGTCACCCTGACGCCGGTGCCGGACATTTCGGCGGCGAGTGTCTCGGAGAGCGAAAGGACGCCGGCCTTGCTGACGTTGTAGGCACCCATGCCGGGAAGCGCGCCGAACGCCGCCCCGGAGGCGACGTTGACGATGCCCCTCGGCGCGCGGGACGGGGTCGCCTCGCGGAGGATGGGGGCGAACACGTGGCAGCCGTGGATGGGGCCCCACAGATTGACGGCCAGGGTCCACCGCCAATCGTCCAGCGGCGCTTCCCCGATCACCGGGCCGCCGGCCGCGACACCGGCGTTGTTGACCACCAAAGTGGGTGGCGCGCCGAACCAGTCCTGCGACTGTTCGGCCAGCGCGCGCACGTCGTCGAAACGTGCGACGTCGCAACGGACCGCGGTGGCGTTGCCGCCCTGGGCGCCGATCGCGTCGGCGGTGCCTTGGGCGGTGGACTCGTCGATGTCGCTGCACACCACGGCGCCGCCGCGCCGGGCGAGTTCGACGGCGAACGCCGCGCCGATCCCGCTGCCGGCACCTGTCACGACCGCCGACGCGCCATGGCTGGTCTTCGGCTTGCGCAACAGGTGGTCCAGCGGCCCGAACATCATCGGCCTCGGACGCGGTCGGTCATGCGATGCAGTCAATCGCAAATGGTGACATTAGTCAATGGCAGTTTCGGCAATGCCGGTCGGGTAGCCCGTGCGCGCCCGCCTGCTTTTGGCGCGGCTAAGGGCTTGCGTGTAAAACCGGTGGCTTTGTCGCGTGAGCGGTCTGCTGTCGGCGGCAGGAGCGTTGATCGGCATCAGCCGGTTATCCATCAATGTGTCGCACGGGCGAGGGGCGGGACAGCTGAGGCAGGTATATGTGGGCCAGCGACCCGCCGGAGATGCACCGCGCGCGTGGACGAACCGGGATTCATGTCTCGGTCGGAACGCGGATGGCCGGCGCGACAAACTGTCGACGAGAACATCCTGCTACGTCGCGCCACCATCGCATCCGTGTTGAGAATTACAGGTGGCTCGGCGCGGCAGCCTGGCTGGACTGTGCAACGGACCTTCGGCCGACGGCGTGTAGCCGCCCGCTGGCGCGACACCGCTGGCGTGCTGAACCATCGAGCGTCCGATGCAGAAATTAGTTTATATTAAAAACCCACGGGGGCATTCTGAGGCGGCAACGCGTGCGTCGTGGCAGGGAGTGGCTGTGCCGCATGAAAGACGCGAACCCCCCGAGCGATCATGGCATCGTGTAGCCGCCACTGACCGAAATCATCTGGCCAGTGACCTGTCGGGCGCCCCGAGGCGACGAGAACCAGAGCACCGCGCGCGCCACATCTTCGGCTATCGTCAGGCGGCGCATCGGGGTGTCCTTCAACATGAAGTCAATTTGCTTCTGATTGAAGACGTTATCCTGCCCGACCGCCCACAGGCTGCCCTTGCCGATCGCGTCGGGACCGTCGGGCATCACCAGTCCCGGGCAGACGACGTTGGATCGGATGCCGTGTCGACCGTGCTCACGCGCAGTCGTACGGGCAAGCGCGACCACGGCCGCCTTCGATGCACCGTAAACGCTCTGCCGTATCTGGCCGAACGCGGCGTCGCTCGCAATCCAAACGATCGATCCGACCCCCGCTTCTTTCATCGGCCCGATTGCCGCCTGCGTCGCAGCCAGCGAACTGAACAGGTTGACCTCGATGATGCGCTGCCACTTATTGCGATCAGTGTCGGTGGCGATGAACCCGGGTACTGTCCAGCCGCAGTTGTTGACCAACACATCGATGCCGCCCCAGGTGTCGACGGCACGTCCGATCGTTGATTCGGCGACATCGGAGAGGCTCAGGTCGCCGATCACCACTTCGACCGCGGACGCGCCACGCTCGAGCGCCTCCGCACGGACCTTCTCTGCCTGCGGCTCGTCAATATCGTTCAACACGATTCGCGCACCCTCCGTCGCAAACTCGTGAACGATCGCGCGACCGATGTTGGAAGCCCCACCAGTCACCACCACCCTCGCATCAGCCAGTCCCAAATCCACGACGATCCTTTCCGGCCGCAGCCTGGTTGAAGCGAGCCGACCCATTGGTTTAACCTAGATTAGAAATTCAGAGTAGATTTGTCCATGACCTGACGTAGATGGGAGTCAGTCGACGATGGCGATGTCACTGCTGGCGGACAAGGTCGCGGTGGTGACTGGGGCTGCGCGGGGGATCGGTCGCGAGAACGCGCGCGTGCCGCACAGCCACCTGGCTCAGGTGGTGCTGCGCGACCTTGACTGCGACGCCCGGGTGGTGTCGATGAAGCGCGTCGTCGAACCCGGGGAGATCGCCGGCGCGGTTGTGTTCCCGGCGTCTGAGCTCTCGGGCCGCGTCACCGGCGCTGCCCTCGAAGTGGGCGACGGGCGGTACATGTGAGCGAGGTCCTCTGCACAGTCGACGGCAGCATCGGTCGGCTTACCTTGAACCGCCCGGAGCGGATGAATGCGATCACCGTCGCGTTGGCCGGCCAACTCGAGGCCCGGCTGCGCGCCCTCGGAGAGCATCGGGACGTGCATGCGATCGTGATCAGGGGTGCAGGCGGGAACTTCTGCGCCGGAGGCGATTTCGAGGAAGTCGAACGCCTTCGCGCCGAGGGCAAGCCGGCGTTGCGCACGTTGTTCAGCTCATTCCACGCCGCGTGCCAAATGGTCAGTCGGCTGGATATCCCCGTCATCGCGGTAGTCGAGGGAGTGGCGATGGCCGGGGGATTCGAGTTGATGCTGGCCGCCGATATCGTGCTCGTCCGTGAGGACGCGCGGATCGCGGACAACCACATCAACTTCGGCATGATCCCCGGCGGTGGCAGCACCGTCCGGCTGCCCCGGATCGTCGGCCGGCAAGCAGCGATGGCACTGCTGCTCTCGGGTGATCGGATATCCGGCGCCGATGCCGTCGCGCGCGGGCTGGCTTACCGGTCGTTCGCCGCGGCCGATTTCGAACCCGGGGTCGAAACGTTCATGGCTCGGCTCGCCGGACGTGACCGCGGGGCCATCACCGGGATCAAGCGGCTCGTTTGCGATGGTCTGAACCAGCCGATCGAACCAGCCCTGAGCGACGAAACCGACGCCGTCGTCCAGCGAATCTGCGGGCAGGCCGGCAACGATGGAGTGTCGGCGTTCAAGAACAGAGAGGTGCACACGTGACCACCACGCTGCACGCGCCGGTGTTGCGTGATGTCGACTCCGACGGCATTGCACGCATTCGGCTCAACCGCCCCCAGTCCTCAAACGGCCTCAACGTCGAAACTCTCAAGGCGCTGCACGAGGCGGTGCTGGCTTGCCATGCCGACCCCGCGGTCAAAGTTGTTCTGCTGTCGGGGGAAGGCCGCAATTTCTGTGCCGGAGGAGACGTTCGCACCTTCGAATCCAAAGGCGCGGCGCTGCCCGATTACCTTCGCGAAGCGACGGCGTGGCTGCAGCTGGCTACCGCAGCCCTCATCCAACTGAAAGCTCCGGTCATCGCAGCGGTGCAAGGTTTCGCCGCCGGCGGGGGCGGCCTGGGACTGGTGTGCGCGTCAGACATCGTCATCGCCGCGCGCTCGGCGAAGTTCTTCTCCGGCGCGGTCCGCGTCGGGATGGCGCCCGACGGGGGTTCATCGGTGACGCTGACGCAGTTGGTCGGGCTGCGCCAGGCTCTCCGAATCCTGTTGACCAACCCGACGCTCACCGCCGAGGAGGCCGCCGCGATCGGGTTGATCACGGACGTCGTCGACGACGACGCGCTGACGGAGCAGGCCGAGCGGGCCGCCCGTCAGCTGGCGGCGATGCCGTCGTTGGCCTTGTCGGCCACCAAGCGGCTGGTGTGGTCCGGTCTGGGCGCCCCCGTCGAGGCGCGGCTGGCCGAAGAGGCCCGGATCGTCTCCGAACTGTCGGGGACGGCCGACGCCCTGGAAGGGTTGCGTGCGGTCATCGAACGCCGCGCCCCAAGGTTCACCGGCCAATGACGAGTGTGCTGACCGGCGACGACGGCGCGGTTCGCACGGTGACGTTGAACCGGCCCGAGGTGCGCAACGCCATTGACATCCCCCTGCGCCTCGAGCTCGCCAAGGCGCTGGAGACGGCTGACGCCGATGAATCGGTACGCGCCATCGTCCTTACCGGCAGCGGGACCGTGTTCTGCGCGGGCGGCGACATCTCCACCATGCGGCGCATGGCGCCCGAGGAAGCCGAGCAACGCGCCCACCTTGCCCAGCACGTCGTCCGGTGCATCTGGACCACCGCCAAGCCCGTGGTGGCCGCGGTCGAGGGGGCGGCCTTTGGCGCCGGCGCCGCGCTCGCCCTCGCCTGCGACCGGGTGGTCGCGGCCCGGAACGCCCGCTTCGCCACCACCTTCACCAGTGTCGGGTTAGCCGGTGACATGGGAACTTTCGTGTCGCTGCCGCGGCGCGTGGGGATGGCCCGAGCTCGACAGATGCTGCTGATGCCCGAGGCGGTCGCCGGTGAGAAGGCAGCAGCATGGGGTCTGGTCGATGCGCTCACCGAGCCGGGCAGGGCGCTCGAGGTGGCGTGGGCCGATGCGGCGCGGTTGGCCACCGGGCCCGCGGAAGCGTTCGGGGTCATCAAGAAACTCCTGGCCGTCGCTCCGACGCTGCATCCGCTTGACACACTCGACGAGGAGGCGCGGCACCAGGCCAGGCTGTTCGGTACCGACGACTTCGTAGAAGGCGTTGCCGCCTTCCACGAGAAGCGCCGGCCCTCATTCGGTCAGCGACAAGGAGTTCGCCAATGACATCGGTCAGCCAACCCGAGGCGTCGACCGGCGCGCGCTACGAGCAGCTGATCCGTCCCGACAAGGTGCACAGCTCGCTCTACACCGACCCGTCGATCTTCGCTGAAGAGTTGCACAAAATCTGGTATCGCACTTGGGTATTCGTGGGTCACGAAAGCGAAGTCAGTCAGCCCAATGACTACGTGCGGAAAAAGCTCGGGCCGCAAGACGTCATCATGACCCGGGACCGCGACGGCCAGATCCATCTGCTCCTCAACCGGTGCTCACACCGCGGAAACCAGGTCTGTGACGACGCCAGAGGCAACTCGAGCACCTTCCGGTGCCCCTACCACGGGTGGACCTTTCGCAACACTGGAGAACTAGTCGGGTTCCCTTTCTTCAAGGGATACGGTGGGCGCAAACTCGACCTGCCCATGGGGCGGGTGCCCCGCGTGGACTCCTACGGCGGTTTTGTGTTCGGCAGCTTCGCCGCAGACGGCCCCTGCCTGCTCGAGCACCTCGGGGCCGCCGCCGGCGAGATCGACCGCTTGACCCGGCTGTCACCATTGGGACGCGTTGAGCTGACCGCGGGCTGGCTGCAGCACCTCACCCGCGCAAACTGGAAACTGCTCGCCGAGAATGAAACCGACGGTTACCACCCGCAGTTCGTGCACGGCTCTATCTTCGGGGTCACCGGTTCCACGATCGCTCCTCTCTACAGCGACTCCTCGGCGGCCGTTACCCGGGATCTGGGCGGCGGGCACAGCGAAAACGACCTGCGCCCGGAGTTTCGCAAGTTCGCCGAACCGATGCGATGGTTCGGCACCACGGAATCGCGAGTCCCCGAATATGTGTCGGCGATGCGCCGATTGCACGGCGCCGCCGCTGAGCAGATCCTGATCGAGGGCGGCCCGCACGTGATGATCTTCCCGAATCTGTTCATCGCCGAAATCCAGGTCTTCAACATCCAGCCGGTTGCCGTCGATGAGTGTGTCCAGTACTCCACCGCGGTCCAACTTGCCGGCGCGCACGAACTCAATCGCAGAATGGTGTCCCAATGCATCGGGTCGGTGGGTCCCGCCGGCATGTTGCTGGCCGATGACACCGAAATGTATGAACGCAACCAACAGGGCCTTGCGGCCCTCTCTCCCGAGTGGTTGGACGTCCGCCGCGGCTTGAACCGTGAAACCGTCGACGACGCGGGGTTCACGATCGGCGCGGCCACCGATGAGACCGGGATGCGCGCATTTTGGTCTCACTACCAGGCTTTGATGAGTAAGGACTGACACCGCCATGACCGCGTCAACGACGAGTCCCGCTACCGAGCTCGGTCCGATCCCCGCGGGTTTCGACCGATTCGAGATCGAGCAGTTCCTCTACCGCGAAGCCCGGTACGCCGACGAAAGCGACTACGACAGCTGGGAGGCGCTGTGGACCGATGATGCCCTGTACTGGGTGCCCGCGGCGCCGAACACCACGGATCCGGCGGGCCAGATGTCCATCATTTTCGACAACCGCAGCCGCATCTCCACACGGCTCAAACAAGTCCGCACCGGCAGGCGCTACGCCCAGGCGCCGCCATCGCATCTGCGCCACCTGCTGTCCAACATCGAATGGCTTGGGGGACGGTCGAATCCCGAGGGCGGTGTCGATCTGGAAGTCGCGGCCAACTTCCTGGTGCTGGAAGCGCGCGCGCGGGGGACCCACCTGTGGGGCGGACGCGCCACCTACCGGATCCGTCGGGTGGGCGATGGCATGCGGCTGGCCTTCAAGAAGGTGGTGCTCGTCGACAACGACAAGCCCGTTCCCACCCTGGGCTTTCTGATTTAGGAGGAGCGGTCATGGGCATCGAGTTCGACGCCTCCGCGCCGGTCACCGTGCCTGGCGCGGGGCCGGTGATCGGCAGCGAATTCGCCGATGTGGCAGTCAGTGTCGACGATCGCGGCAACTCGCCACGGTTGCGGTTAGAAGATCTGCGTACCGGACGGGTGCGCTACCTGGACGCCCTGGAACTCGAGGCGATCGTGTGGCTGCCCCCCGAACGCCTCGAGAAGCTGCTGGATCCGTCGGCTGACCGGTGGCGAGGCGAGGCGACATGAGGCGCGCCGCGATCGTCGCTCCGCTGCGCACAGCGGTGGGAACTTTCGGTGGCAGTCTTCGCCCGATGCGCGCCGAGGACCTGGCCGCCCATGTCATCAGAGCCGTTGTAGCGCAGAGTGCTATCGACCCAGAACTGATCGAGGACGTGGTGTTCGCTCAGTCCTACGCCAATTCCGAGGCGCCGTGCATCGGGCGGTGGGCGGCTCTGCACGCCGGCTTGCCGGTCAGCACGCCGGGCCTGCAGATCGACCGCCGCTGCGGTGGGGGACTGCAAGCCGTGATCACCGCCGCGATGACGGTGCAGACTGGCGCGGCCGACGTGGTGCTCGCCGGCGGCGTCGAGTCCATGAGCAACATCGAGCACTACACCACCACGACGCGATGGGGCGCGCGGTCGGGAAACCAAATCCTCTACGATCGGCTCGACCGCGGACGCGAGCTCTCCCAGCCGGTATGGCGTTTCGGACCCATCAGCGGAATGATCGAAACCGCGGAGAACCTGGCCGTTGACCACGGCATCGAGCGCGCATCAGCTGACGCGTTCGCCGCGCGCAGTCATCAGCGTGCAGCCGCCGCGCAGCGGTCCGGGATGTTCCACGGCGAGATCGTCGCCGTGGAGGTCCCACAAAGCCGGGGCCAGCCCATCGTGGTGGACCGTGACGAGGGGATCCGGCCCGAGTCCACGGTCGAAACCCTGGCGCGGCTGCGCCCCATCATCCCTGACGGCACCGTCACGGCCGGCAACTCCAGTCAGCAAAACGATGCCGCCGCAGCCTGTCTGGTCGTCGGCGAAGACCACCTCGACGCGCTTGGGCTGGAGCCAATTGGTTTCCTGGAAAGCTGGGCGGCGGTTGGCTGCGAGCCCTCCCGCATGGGCATCGGTCCGGTGGGCGCGGTCGAAAAGCTGCTCAAAAGGACCAACGTGGGTCTCGACGATCTCGATCTCATCGAGATCAACGAGGCATTCGCCGTGGAGGTGTTGGCGGTGCTCTCGGGCTGGGGAGTCAAGCTCGACGACGTGGACGACCGGCTCAACGTCAACGGATCGGGTATTTCGCTGGGCCATCCGATCGGCGCCACCGGAGTACGGGTTCTCACCACGATGTTGCACGAACTTCGCCGCCGCCGCGGCGGCCTTGCGTTGGAGACGATGTGCATTGGGGGCGGGCAGGGGCTGGCCGCGCTATTCAGGGGGGTTGCGTGAACACCGGCCTCTTGGGCTACGCCAGCTACCTGCCGCGCCACCGACTGTGCGGCCAGGACATCGGGATGCGCGGCGGGGACCGGGTAATCGCTTCGTACGACGAGGATTCGACCACCATGGCTGTGGCCGCCGCCAGCCATCTGGTGACATCCACCGTTGCGCCCGCGGCGTTGTACTTTGCCACCAGCTCGCCGGCCTACGCCGACAAAACCAACGCCACGGCCCTCCACGCAGCGCTCGGGCTGCCCCCTGACGTGCTGGCTGCCGACATGTGCGGGACGGGGCGCAGCGCGTTCGCTGCCATGGCTGCTGCGGCGAACGGCGGGGGACTGGTGGTCGCCGCTGATGTGCGGGTCGGCAAACCCGGTTCGGCCGACGAGAAGTTGGGCGGCGATGGGGCCGCGGCCCTGCTGTTCGGTGCGGGAGACGTGATCGCCGAGCACCTCGCGTCACGGTCGGTCACCGAAGAGTTCCTCGACCGATGGCGCGACCCCACCGCGATCACCGGCCAGCAGTGGGAGGAGCGGTTCGGTGGCCAGCGGTATGCGGCCCTCATCCGCAGCGCCGCCCGCGGCGCGCTCGACGCCGCGGGGATCGCCGACCCCGACCATGTCGTGTTGGCCTGTCCCAACAGCGGAGTCGTCAAGCGCGCGCACACACTGGTGAAAGGACAGAAGACGGTCAGCACCTCCGCGGCAGGGTTCAGTGGGGCCGCCGACGCACTGATCGCGTTGTGCGGCGCGCTCGACATCGCCCAACCGGGCGAAACGGTGCTGGTGCTCTCGGCCACCGACGGCTGCGATGCCATGGTGCTACGCACCACCGCGCAGCTGTCCGGTGCTCGTCAGCCCCGCCCACTCAGCGACCAGCGTGCCGAGGGCGCTGTCGTTGAACACCTGAGGTATCTGTCTTGGCGGGGGCTGGTCGCCGTTGAGCCGCCCCGGCGGCCCGAACCCGATCGCTCCGCGGCACCGCCCGCCTCACGGGCCGCGCGATGGAAATTCGGTCTTACCGGATCACGCTGCCGCCATTGTGGTTTTACTCACCTACCCTCGGTAAGGGTCTGCCGGTCCTGCGGGGCGACCGACGAGATGGATCCGGCGCCAGCCTCTCGGCTGAGCGGCACGGTGGTCACCTACACCGTGGATCGTCTCGCGTTTTCCCCTTCGCCGCCAATGGTTCAGGCGGTGATCGATGTCGACGGCGGCGGACGCTGCACCCTCGAGGTCGCCGACGCCCGGCCCGACCAGCTGCGAGTCGGTGCCCGAGTGCGTTTCAGCTTCCGCCGGTTATTCACCGCCGGCGCTGTGCACGACTACTTCTGGAAGGCGATCCAAGACGATGCCGAGTAAGGGCATAACCGGCAAGGTGGCGGTCGTAGCGATGGGGTGCAGCCGGTTCGGCGAGCGATGGGAAGCCTCAACCGACGACCTGATCCTGGAGGCGTATCGCGAGTGTCTTGACACACCCGCGGGTATCCGCGCCGACGACATTGACGCCTACTGGTTGGGGACACTGAGTTCGGGGCTGGGCGGGCTGACCCTGAGCCGGGCCATCGGCAGCGATGACAAACCGGTGACCCGGGTGGAAAACTTCTGCGCGACCGGTTCCGAAGCATTCCGCAACGCCTGCTACGCCGTGGCGGCCGGAGCCTATGACGTCGCCATGGCCGTCGGCGTCGAAAAGCTCAAAGATTCCGGCTATTCGGGATTGCTGCGCCAAGACCCGCCCGGCGACGGTACTGCCCCGGAGTTGTCGATGACCGCTCCGGCGGCCTTTTCCATGCTCGATCCAGCCTACTGCGCGCGCCACGGCGTGCATGCTGACGAAATGCGCGCCGCGATGACCCATGTCGCGTGGAAGAATCACGACAACGGAGCCCGAAATGCCAAGGCGCAGTTCCGTTCCCCCGTCAGCCGGGAAACCATTGACAATGCGCCCAAGGTGGCCGGACGGCTCGGTGTGTTCGACTGTTCGGGTGTCTCCGACGGGGCCGCGTGCGCGCTGATCGTTCCCGCCGCGCGCGCTTTGGACTACACCGCCGCGCCGATGTATGTCGAAGCGCTGTCGCTGGTCGCCGGGTCCGCCCGGGCTGCAATGGATTCCCGGTACGACTTCACTACCTTCCCCGAGGTCGTCAAGTCCGCCAAAGACGCCTACGCCCAGGCGGGCATAGACCGACCCGCAGCACAGCTCTCGCTGGCCGAAGTGCATGACTGTTTCACCCCCACCGAGATCGTACTCATGGAAGACTTGGGCTTCTGTGATGTCGGCCACGCGTGGAAGCACGTGCTGGACGGTGACTTCGACGCCGACGGTCGGCTCCTGGTTAATCCGGATGGTGGCCTGAAGTCGTTCGGCCATCCCGTCGGAGCGAGTGGCCTGCGGATGCTCTATGAAGCATGGCTGCAGTTCCGCGGGGAGGCCGGCGAACGGCAGCTGTCCGACCCGCACACCGCGCTCACCCACAATCTGGGTGGACGGCCCGGCGGCTGTGTGTCGTTTGTGTCGATCGTGTCCCGTACACCGCGCACAAGAATCTAACTAGCCATACCCAAGGCGTCTCCGACGCAAAAGAGTTTGCGCAACACAGTATACCGTGCTCACGTATTTGACTGAGTCTGATTTTTTAAGATAAATTTGGTAACAACCTTCTGGAGGGGGTCGAGGTGTCTGGAGTCCAGGACAGGGTTGTGATCGTCACTGGTGCGGGCGGAGGCTTGGGCCGCGCTTATGCGCGATTCCTGGCGGCCAACGGAGCGCTGGTGGTGGTGAACGACCTCGGCGGTGCCCGCGACGGCTCGGGCGCGGGAACGTCGATGGCCGACGAGGTCGTCGAGGAGATCCGAGCCGCGGGTGGTCGAGCGGTGGCCAACTACGATTCGGTGGCCGACCCCGACGGTGCCGCAGCCGTCGTCAACACCGCGTTGTCGGAGTTCGGCGCCGTGCACGCGGTCATCAGCAACGCCGGAATCCTGCGCGACGGCGCCTTCCACAAGATGACCGACGACAACTGGGATGCGGTGCTCAAAGTGCATCTCTACGGGGGCTATCACGTGGTCCGAGCGGCCTGGCCGCACATGCGGGAGCAGAAACACGGACGCGTCGTGGTGGCGACCTCAACCAGCGGCCTGTACGGCAACTTCGGGCAGTCCAATTACGGGGCCGCGAAGGCGGGTTTGGTGGGGCTGACCAACACCCTTGCCATCGAAGGCGCCAAATACGGAATCACCGCCAATGCCGTCGCACCGCTCGCGGCCACCAGGATGACGGCCGACATCGCGCCCCGGGAGATGCTGGACAAGCTCGACCCAGAGCTCGTCGCGCCCGCGGTCGGCTACCTGGTCTCCGACGAGAACCACGACAGCGGATCGGTTTTCGTAGTCGGCGGCGGTTTGGTTCAGCGCGTCGCCATCTTCCAGAACGACGGCGTCACCTTCACTGCACCTCCCGACCTGTCGGAGATCACCGCCCGGTGGAGCGAGATCAGCGATATGTCCGCCGCCAAACTCGGCGCCAACCCGGTTTAAGCGGGCGGGCACATGCTCACGCCGTTCGGCGAGTATTCGACGGGACCGGGCGACGGCGCAGGCGCGGACCGCCGATGACCACGTCCCCGGCGGGGTGTGCCACACGCCAACTGGCCGAGGCCTTCTGGGCCGCAGACCGCAGCGTGCCTCTAGTCGATGACACCGTGGGAGGGCTGCTGGCCGCGCGTGCTGCCGAGCATCCCGGGCGCAAGGCGCTCGTCGCGGCGAGCCATGATGGCGGCGATAGCGTGCAGTTGAGCTATGCCGAGTTGTTCGAGGAGGCCCGCCGCGTAGCGGGCGCGCTGGCTGCGCTCGCAGACCCCGGCGATTTCGTGGCGCTCTGGGCGCCCAACGTGGTGGAGTGGACGCTCATTCAATACGGGGCGGCCCTGGCCGGTGTGGTGCTGGTAGCGCTGAACCCGCTGCTGCGGGAAAGCGAACTGGACTACGCATTACGGCATTGTCGGGCCAGCGTGCTGCTGCACGCCGACGTCAGCCGCGACTACCGGATGGTCGATGTCGCGGAGCGGGTATGCCGCGACATTGCCGGACTGCGACGTGTTTCGCTGTCGGACACTGCCGCGTGGAAGTCCACCGGCGTTGACCCTCATATTTTTTCACGCGCACCGGTCGATCCGGACACTCCTGTCATGTTGCAGTACACGTCCGGGACCACCGGTCTACCCAAAGGCGTGTTGCTGACCCACCGCGCACTGGTGAACGTCGCCAAGCTCACGATGGAAGCGACCCGGGTCCCGAAGGCCGCGGTCTGCATGAACCCGCTTCCTCTTTTCCACACCGCCGGATGTGTGATCGCCACCCTAGGGCCGTTATGGGTAGGCGGTACGGCCGTGGTGTGCGGGCGGTTTACCCCCGGCTCTGCGCTCAGCGCCCTTCGCGCGCATGGGGCCACAGTGCTGTTCTATGTGCCAACCCTGCTTCGCGCCCTGCTGGAACACCAGCGTGCCAGCAACGAGCCGGCGCCCGCGTTGCGCATCATCATGGGCGGCGCTGCCGATGTATCCGCCGAGCTGATCGATGGCGCCGCAGCGGTGTTCGGTGCCAACGTCTACAACCTTTACGGCCAAACGGAACTCGCGCCGGTGCTCACCTTGACCCGGCCATCCGACAGCCACGCCGACCGCCTCTGTACCGTCGGACGTCCACTGCCGCAGGTGGACTGCAAGGTCATCGATCCCTGCGAGGGTCACGTCGTGCCGGTCGGACAAACGGGCGAAATCTGCGCGCGCGGATACCAACAATTCGTCGAGTATCTGCACGACCCCGAGGGCACGGCACGGGCGCTCGACGCCGACGGGTTTTTGCGAACCGGGGATCTCGGGACCATGGACGATCGTGGATTCATCACCGTCACCGGCAGGTTGAAAGAACTCATCATCCGCGGCGGCGAGAACCTCTCGCCGGCGGAGATTGAGCGCGTCGTGACTCAATTCGACTGCGTCGAGGAGTCCGTCGCGGTCGGGCTGCCCGACGACCGACTCGGTGAAATCGTATGCGTCGTCTGCCGGGGGGCGGGCCTCCGTCGCAGCGCGCTGAAAGATGATCTGATCGCCCACTGTCGCGCACGCATGGCCGCTTACAAGGTGCCAGTGCGGTGGTTTCTCGCCGATCAGTTCCCGGTGACGGCGACCGGCAAAGTCCGCCGTTTCGCGCTGCGCGAGGCCATCCTGCGTAACGAGTTGGACGAGCTATGAGGCGGGAGCCGGACGTTGCCGCACGTCGTAGGGCCCTGCGTGACCGATTCCCGGTGTGGCATGTCCGCAGCATGGCCGAGTGGCTGGATCGCTGCGCTGCCGATTTCGGCTCCCGTCCGTTCGTGTTGTCCGATACGGCGACCCTGACCTACCGGGAAGTGGCGGAGCATTCGCATCGGCTGGCTGCGGGACTGAGCGAACTGGGGGTCCGTCCCGGCGACCGGGTCGGCATGCTGATGGCCAATTACCCCGAGTTCGTCACCCTGAAATTCGCCATCGCGCGCCTCGGCGCGGTCGCGGTCCCGTTCAATTATCTGTATCGCCGCGACGAACTGGCCTTCGTCCTTGCCGATTCGGGGTGCCGAGTCCTGGTGTCGATGACCAGTTTCGCCGCCTTGAACTATCAATCCATGCTCGACGACATCGTTCCAGGATGGGACACCCCTGGTTTCGCCGAACGGCGGCCGAACGCGGACCCAGTGCCCACCCTGCGCCGTGTCGTGCTGGTGGAAACCGAAGAGCCGATACGCCTTGGCGTCATGTCGGTCGCGGAGCTGGCCCGGCTGGGCCAATACAGCCGGCACCGATCAACAAGTCTCGAGGTCGACCCGTCGGGTCCCGGAGACATGCTGTACACCTCCGGAACCACCGGTTCGCCCAAGGGGGTCGTGATCTCCCACGACGGCGTACTTCGCACCGCCTACGCCTCGGCGCTGACCCGCGCGTATGAAGACGGGCGGCGGGTCTTGTTCGCTCTGCCCTGTTACCACATGTTCGGCTACGTGGAGGGGTTGTTGTCGGTGATGTTCGTCGGTGGGGCGGTGGTCATGCAGCCGCGCTTCACCGCCGAAGGATACTTTCGCGGCATCGAACAGTATCGGGCCACCGATATGCTCTGCGTGCCCACAATGGCCGTCGCGATGGTCGAGAGTCCGGTACGTGCCGACTACGACCTGAGTTCGCTCAGAGCCCTCTTGTGCGGATCCGCCGCGGCGCCAATCTGGTTGTGGCAGCAGATCGTACGTGATTTCGGTGTCGACGAGATCGTCACCGGCTACGGCATGACGGAGTGTGGGGGAGCCATGACGCTGACCCTGCCCGAGGATCCGCTATCGCTGACAGCCGAAACAGTCGGGCGACCTAAGCTCGCGGGCGCGGCCGGGATATCCGGCAGCGACGCCTTGGTGGCCTATCGCGCAGTGGACCCGGACACCGGTGAGGACGTCCCCGTCGGTGCTGAGGGCGAATTGGTGTCTGCCGGGCCGGCCACGATGATCGGCTATTGGAACCGGCCGACCGACACCGCCAACGCGATGCGCGACGGCTGGTTGCACTCGGGGGATCTGGGCCGTGTTCGTGCCGACGGCTACCTGCAGGTGACGGGCCGCAGCAAAGAGCTCTACAAGAGCGGTGGAGAGCTCGTCATGCCCAAGGAGATCGAGGATCTGTTGGCCGGCCACGAGGACATCAGCCAAGCCTTCGCCATCGGCCTGACCGATGAACGGTGGGGTGAAATTGGCTGCGTGGTGGTCGTTCCAACACCCGGGGCAAGTATCACCGAAGACGACGTACTCACCATGTGCCGAGACAAGGTGGCGCGGTTCAAGGTTCCCAAGAAAGTTGTGCTCTACCGGCCCGAAGACCTGCCGCTCACCCCCACCGGCAAGGTCCAGAAGTTCCGGCTCGCCGAGCAGCTTCGGGCGCAACAACTCCGTCCAAGAGGTCAGGCCGGCGCCAACGGGGCACCGTGCACGGACTCGTGACAAGTCGCTACCGGTTCAGACAGAGGTGCGGCGGCGGCGGCGCGATGCTCGGCATCATCCGGGCAGCCCGGCTACCGACACGGACGGCCACCCGAATTCCTTGCCTCCGGTGAAACATGTGAAGGGGCGCTGGATGGACCGATCATGGGAAAGCATCCGTCAAGCTTTATGACCCGATGCCGAGCAACATTTCGCGGACGCGCTCGAGGAAGCCGGCCGTGGGGGAGTGTCCGCATGTGACCATACGCAGTTGGCCTCCGTAGGTCACGATGCCTGTCACGTACTCGCGTTCGACTTGCGTGAGCACCATTGGCCCCCAGACGGCCCGTGGCCGAACCGGTCCAATGCGAGGGAAATCTTGTACACCAAGGTTGGTAATCGCCAGTTCAAACGGTAAAACAGTGCGAAAGAAGTGCTCTGCCGCGTCGCAATCAGCGTCAATGGGCAACAATTGCTCGGCTATCGCCGACCCAGCCGCCAAGCCAGCGGCCGACCTGGCGGCGTTCAGCTGGTTGCTGACCTGGCGAGCTTGACTCCAAAAAGGAGTTCCGTCGCCCGGTGTCATGCCGGTGAGGGCACCTCCGATGCATACGCAGCTACCGGCACGCTGACCGAGGAAATCCCTGACGTTTATCGGGCTGTACGTGCGAACGAATTCCTCGGCGGATTCCGCGCTGCGCACGACGGAGGCGGCAACCACAATCGCCGCATGTACGGTTGTTCCTTCTGCACGGCAGCGCGCAATCAGACGCTCAGTCTCGGCGCGGCTCATCTGAACCCTGTGCAGGTGCTGCGGGGTAGCGTCAAACGGTCGAAACGAGGTCGGCGCAGCAATGCGCGGATCACCGGCCTCCAGCGACACAGTTCCCTGAGGAGGGCCGAGCCTACGACTGACCAAGTCCTCCACCGATATCGGCAATTCCAGTGGTGCCAACGCTTGGCCGTTCAACGCGACCAACAAATCGTTGAGCACCAACAACGCCGAAATGCCGTCGGCGATGACGTGGTCGAATGTCAGCAGGAGGGTCGACTGTTCGCCCTTGGTGAGAAGTGCCGCCCGCACGAACGGAGCAGCCGAGCGATCGAGGGGCCGGGTCAGTTCGTCGGCAGCGATCACCTGCCAGTCTTCGGTGAGGTCAAGGTGACACGTAAGTGTGATCGGTGCCACCGTGTCGTTGCGGTAGAACCCCAGGCGCAATTCTGGATCGTCTTCGACGTGAGCTGACAACAATGTGTGGCGGCGCTGCACGGCGTCGAGGGCGTCACGGACTCGCCGCGCATCCAAATTTAAGTCAAATTCGGCGGCCAGCACGAAGTGCCCTGGATTGCGCTGAGCGTAACGCCAGAAAAAGCGCTCCTGTGAGCCGAGCCCACGAAGATAGGTATTAGGTTTTGCCGCAGTCATTTCTCGTGTCACGCTCTTGGGTCCCCCTTGAGTCCGCATCGATGACAGCCCCCGCGCTGCTCGTGCACCAACCACGAGGCTGGTGCTCCGTCATCACCAGTTTCACCCGATGCTGGAGGCGACAGTTGTCCATGCGCGCAGTCAGTTTGGCGGCACGTGCACCGGACCGGTCGGTGTGCACAGGCGCGAGCCGTGCCCGACGTTCACGCCGGCTCGCTACGTGGTTCAAAGAGCGGCTTGACGCGATGCTCTCGAAAGGCGCATGCCGTGCCACGACCGGCGCATCGTCGGTGCTGATCGCGGTGCCCAAAGGGTGGGATCAAGCCGACTGCCAGGCAGCCGCGGGTTCTAGGAGTAGCGTGGTCCGTAGGCATCTATTACGGATTCAAAAGTGCTGAGGAGGTCACCGGCGTGTCGACTCCAGGCAGGACTCGTTCCGGGCGTCGTTGCGGTTCCTTTGCGCCGACGACCGGAGACGCCGGGCGCCGGACTAACCGGTTTCTTGAGGAAGTCGTATCAGCGACTTATGTCCCGCTCGATTTTTGCCAACACGTCGGCAGGACAATGACCGCACCGTAGTGCGAGTCGCCGCGTCCAATTGTCACGACCTCACATTGGTGCGGTCGATCTCCGATCCCTGGCGAGCGAGGCTGCGGGCCGACGGCAAGCGGAACGAACGGGCGATCCTTACCTACATCCATCGAGGTGCAGTTGTGCATGATCAAGGTCCGTCGCAATCAGCACATGCAGCACGCCGCGCAGGAATTGCACATCCACGTCAACACTCTTTATCAGCGCTTGGACTCCATCACCGGATTATTCGGGGAGCGTTGGCGCACAACTTAATAGCCTCAACCTCCGCTTGGCGCTGGAGATTACCGATCTGGCCGCGCGAATCCCCGCCCTGCCCGGAACGTGATGGGATTGCCAGCATCGCTCGGGCTGATGCTGCAAACAAGTCTGAGGGCGTCGCGTGACCCGGGACCAAAGCACAGTCCAGTCCGACCCACCGCAGCCGTCCCGGCTGGACCGTCGTCTGGAAGCATCCGCCCGCCCGTCGGGGAATCTTGATGAGTATCCAATGCCGGGCCTGACTGAAACGGCGGTCAAAATCTAATCTTGCTGCTCTGCACCATCTTTTGATCTGCTATCTCAGGTCGGGTGGATCTCCTTAATATCCCACACGCTGTGCGTCGGCCGGTTCTAGAGACCGACAGCTGATCGACCCGGCGCGCCGCCGAGCCGGCAGCTCGAGTGATACCGCAGAGGTGAACCCCCGCTGGCGACTGTAGCGGCGGCGAAACGGCGATTGGCCAGCGATCACGACGAGGGCCACTCCCGACCTGACTGCGGCCGTCGATCGCGTAGTGCTGGGCGGCGTCCACCGACACCGTCACGGGCATAATTTAACCTAAACTAGAAAACTGTGTTAGTGTGCCGGGGTGAGGCCCGTTAATGGGTGATGGGCTTTCGAAGGGCTATTCGAATTGATGCTTTCGTCGCAGGGAGAGGCCGCGGCGCCGATGACATTCCGTACGGACACAGCGGCGCGTCGCCCGGCACGGCAATCAATCTCGGGCCGGCGCATCGAACAGGTCACTCGCATCGGCACCGCCGTTCAAGCGATGCTGAGCACTGGGGTCGAAATCGACGGTGTACCCGAACCCGCCGCTGGCGCCGAGTTGATCGTGCGCTATGTCGGCTGATCATTTAAGGGACGCGAAAATCTCTGCCGCTCGAGGTCTGTACGAGGGGCTGGCATCCGGCAACCGCGATGCTCTGAGCCGGCTGCTGCATCCGGACTTCGTCGGGCATGCCGCGGAAGGACTGCCGCTGGGCATGGGCGGAATCCATGTCGGCCCTGACGCCATGCGCGACAAACTGTGGTGGCGGATCGGCGAGCACTTCAAGGCCCGTGCCGTCGCCGAGGCCTTCCAGGTGCTCGAGGATGGCCGGCTCATGGTGAGCGGTACCTACCGCGGATCGGCGCGTCGTAGCGGCAACATACTTGACGCCGCCTTCATTCACCTGATCGGATTCGCCCCCGATGGGCGCATCGCCACGCTGCGCCAACTCACTGACACCGCGGCGTGGCGCGCTGCTCTCGACGGCAGTGGTCGACTACGGACGATCGATTATCACGTTGACCACGGTGTGGCCACGGTCTGTCTCAACCGCCCCCAGGCCCGCAACGCGATTGACTTCCAGATGGGTTGGGACACATTGGAGGTCGCTCGGCGCATCACCGCCGACAGCACAGTCCGCGCTGTGCTGATCTGCGGCAACGGGGCCGCACTGAGCGTCGGCGGTGACATCACGTACTTCCTCGACAACGCCAACGGCGGCTTCGGAGACCTGTTCGTCGAGATGACCATGCCCTTCCACCAAGCGCTCGAGATTCTCAGCCGCGTCGAGGCGCCGATCGTCACGGCGGCTCACGGAGCGGTCGCAGGTGGGGGACTCGGCTACGTCTACGCCGCCGATATCGTGCTGGCGGCCGACACCACCCAATTCGTCACCGCTTTCGCCGGGCTCGGCTTGTCCGGCGACGGCGGCGGGACCTGGCACCTGCCTCGACTGATCGGCCCGCGCCGCGCCGCGGCGGCCTACCTGCGCAATACGCCCATCAGCGCCCAGGAAGCACTGGATTGGGGACTGGTCAACGAGGTCGTGCCGGCGGCGGAACTCCGTGAGCGCGCAGCGGCATTCGCGGCCGAGCTCGCCCACGGACCCACGGTCGGGTTCGCGGCCATGCGGGCGCTGCTCCGGGACAGCTGGCGAAATGATCTGTCCGCCCAGCTGACCGCGGAGACACGCGCACTCAAGGTCACCGGGGACACCGCCGACGCCGCCGACGCCATTGCCGCCTTCGTGGCTAAGCGCCCTCCGACGTATACAGGAAGGTAATCAATGCCCGGATTGATCCACGACTCCGACGAGCACCGTGCGATCCGCGAAAGCGTAGGCGGTATCGCCGACAGCTATGGGCCACAATATTTTCTGCAGCGAGCCCGCAGTGGCCAAGACGTCGGGGAACTGTGGAAAGACCTCGGTGCCGCCGGCTTGCTCGGTGTGCACCTGCCCGAGGAATTCGGTGGCGGTGGGGGTGGTATGTCCGAAGCCGTCGTTGTGGTCGAAGAACTTGCGGCGCATGGCATGCCAATGCTCATCTGGGTCATCTCGCCGGCGATCTGCGGGAGCATCCTTTCCCACCACGGTTCACATCATATGAAGGAGCGTTGGCTGCCCGGCATCGCCGATGGCACCCAAAAGATGGCTTTCAGCATCACCGAGCCCGACGCCGGTTCGAACAGCCACAACATCAAGACCACCGCTCATAAGACGGCAACCGGTTGGGTGCTTTCGGGTTCGAAGTATTACATCTCCGCCATCGACCAGTGCGATGCCGTTCTCGTCGTCGCCCGCGACGTCGAGAAGTCCGGCCCGGAGAAGTCCCGCCTTTCGCTATTTGTCGTCCCCACCGACAGTCCCGGTCTGACGTACCAGCAGATCGACACGTCGATCGTGTCGCCCGATAAGCAGTTCACCGTCTTCCTCGACGAGGTGGCGGTCGGAGGTGATTCCCTCATCGGCGAGGCGGGCAACGGCTTGCGGCAAGTCTTCGACGGCTTGAACCCCGAACGGATTCTCGTCGGTGCCATTTGCGGCGGGGTAGGGCGCTACGCGGTGAGCAAAGCTGCGGATTACGCCAAACAACGACTGGTCTGGTCGACGCCGATCGGCGCGCATCAGGGCATCGCACATCCTCTGGCGGAAAGCCACATTGCTGTGGAAGTCGGCCGAATGGCGACTGCTCGTAGCGCCGAACTGTTCGACGCCGGCCAACCCGCGGGCGAAGCCGCCAACATCGCCAAATTCGCCGCCTCGGAGGCCGCCCTCAAGGCGCTGGATCAGGCCATCCAGACCCACGGTGGGAACGGACTTTCCCATGAATATGGCTTGTCCGAGCTGTGGTTCATCACCCGGCTCATGCGCACTGCGCCGGTCAGCCGAGAAATGGTCCTCAACTTCGTGGCTCAAACCTCGCTGGGCCTGCCCCGCTCGTACTGAACCACTAACAGCATCGTAGGAGCAATGGAATGACGCTAACCGAACAGCGTTTCGACGCCGTGGTGATCGGTGCCGGCGCGGGCGGCCTGTTCACCGCTGCCCGGTTGACGAAGCAGGGATACCGCACCCTCGTCGTGGAGCGGTTGCCCAAGGTCGGCGGCCGGGCCTCGACCGACGACATCGACGGTTTCAAGGTCAACACCGGGGCCATCGTCATCGAGCTCGGCGGCATCACCGAGGAAACCTGTAAAGAGGTCGGAGCACGGTTCGACATCCGCGAACCCAGGCCGCCCATCCTCTATCGGATCGGCGGCAAGGACGTCGACGTGACCGGTGGTGGCTGGGGGTTCCTGCTGAGCAAGCTGAGTCGGCAAGGCGCCAAGTTGGTGAAGGGAATCGGTGCCGCCCGCAACGACTCCGGGCTGCCCGAAGGCGAGCTTTCCACCGCCGAGTGGGTCTCGAAATACACGAAAAATGAAGGCGTGCACGGGATCTTCCGGAACATGTGCGCGTCGATATTCGCGGTCGGATCTGAGGATCTGCCCGCGCGCGTATTTCTCACTTATTTCACCCGCAAGAGCGCATTCAAACGATTCGGCTTCCACCCCGAGGGCACGATCGGTTTGTGGCGGGCACTGGCCGAAGTCATCGAAGCCAACGGCGGAGAAATCTGGCTGTCGACCGCGGTGACCAAGATCTGCTCCGCGGGCGGCACCGCCACAGCCGTCGAAGTCACCCGAGACGGGTCGACGGTCCGCGTCGATGCGCCTGTCATCGTCAGCGATATCGGCCCCGCCGCAACGGTGTCGCTGCTCGGTGCGGACAAGGTGCCCACCGACTACCAGGACCTGGTCAAGCAGGGCGACCGGCCCACTTCGATGATCACGGTCAATTTCGCCAGCCGCGACCGTCTCGTCGACGTCCCCGGGATGCTGAGCTTCGCGAAATCACGTCGGCTGGCCTACATCGCCAACTTTACCGATCTGTGTCCGGAAATGGCTCCCGAAGGCTGGAACCTGTACGTCGGGACTTCCGTGCCGAAGAACCCCACCGGGGATTTCGACGAAGCGGCTGAGACCGAGTTCCTGCTGCAGGATTTGCGCGACAACATCGAAAACTTCGACACGCGCGCCCGCATCATCAACATCACGGTCACTCGCGATGACTGGCCACCCCAGCGGGCGGTCGCCGGTTTCGACCTCCCGCACGACACACCGTTTCGAGGACTGTGGAACGTGGGCGACGCGGTCAAGGAGTACGCCAATGGCGGGACCACCGCGTGTGCGGAAACCGCGAAATTGGTTGTCGACAAAATCGTGGCCAGTCACCGGCCGGTGGTCCGGAACTAAGTCTCATGCCTCGCCAGCGGGATCGTGCTGGTGCTCGAGGGCGCCGTCGCCGGAGCGAAGCCGGACGACCTCGTCTGGGCGCGCAGTGGTGACCGCAGCTTCGCGGGTGGCGCGGTGGTGGGGTTGACGACCCGATGGTGGGCGACAAGCCCGTCGTCGGTCGCCCGCAGCGGATTCTGGTGCGTGCGGGTCGTGCTGCCGGTGCACAGAGGTCCGCGTTGTCCAGAAAGGTCTTGGACGGAAATCGAACTGCAATTAGAATCAGGTGTGATTGCGTCATTCCTCGCACGGTTTGGCTGCCGGCCGACCGGTGACAGATCGCCCCGCCGCATAGCCGATGTAAGGCGAGATGGATGATGCCGAGTTTGGCGGTGTTCACTTGTTGTGCGGTCACCCGCCGACGGGTGCAGCATGGTGTCCTGCCGACTACTACCTCGCGATTCCTTGCGGGGCCAAGATTCTATCCAATATTCAATATTTTCCCGAGCGGACGGAGGAACGGCTATGTCTCACCGGGCGCAAAAGCTGTGTGCATGGACCGGCCCCGGCACAGTGCTGGTGACCCTGCTGGGCTGGTTGATCGCGGGCATCCTGCCGATGCCGCTGGGACCGTCGAGCACCACACACGATGTGGTCACCTTCTACGGCCACACCACGCGCGTACTGACCGGGCTTGTCGTCTCGCAACTCAGCATCTGCCTCGTTTTTCCGTTGATCGGCTTGATCGGCTACATCTTGCTGCGCATCGAGGGCCGACACCCGGTCTTGGCTTTCGTCCAGCTCGTCACCGGAGCGGCAACTGGTGTGTTGCTGCTCCTGCCGATGTTGTTGATGGCTGTCATCGCCTTTCGGCCCGACCGCGACCCCGAGCTCACGGTCACGCTCAACGACATCGCCTGGCTGGTCTTCATCACCCCGATCGCGCCGTTCATGATCCAGAACATCGCGATCGGCGCCGCGATCCTCGGAGATCGGGCGCAAATCTTGCCGAGGTGGGTCGGATATATGAACTTCTGGATAGCAGCGTCATTCGTGCCCGACGTTTTGGCCTTCTTCTTCCACAGTGGGCCGTTCTCGTGGCGTGGCATCTTCGTGTTCTGGCTGGCGTTGACGACATACAGCGTGTTCCTCGTCGGCATGGGCCTGGTGTTGCGCTACGCGGCGTTACGCCCGGCCGGCGAAGCGGCGTCGATAGTCGTCGCGGCTTGAACTCAGGCCCGCACCCGACCGGCGGACAACGTTGACGTCACATTAAATTTCTCGGCGACACACGCCAGAGCCTTTTTCTCGGCGAGTAGTGCCGATGCAACGGACAGCGACATTGTCGCGGCCGTCGGATCGGGAGAGCCCCACCGTGGCCGGTGCTCAGCGAACGCTCCGCTCCGAGATTCTCTTGGCACGTGCCGGGATAGGTGCCTACCGACCTGCGGCGACTCGTCGCCTTCGCGGCGCGGCATCACTCTGGCCGCACGGCACCGCGAGTTGACTTATCGGGGTTAAGGTGTGACGATGCTCTCAACGGGGCACCCTGGACGGGTAGTACGCACCGATTTGCGGCCCACATTTTTGAATCGATATTAGAATAAAAGGAGAACGATGGGGTTCACCGACTCGGGCGAAGTGGCCAAGTACATCGGGGGCATCTTCGAGACGGCATTCCAGGACCCGGAAATCGGCCCCAAGCTGGTGGCTACCGGGCTTGTGGTGGCGTTCGACTTCACCGATCCGGACGTGATCGTGGTCGTCGACATGGCCAACAAGTCCGTTCGTCAAGGCGTCAACGCAGAGTCGACGCCCAGCGCGACCATGTCGATGACCGCCGATACGGGCAACGCCTACTGGCAGGGCAAGGTCAATCTGCCCCTGGCTATGGCCAAGAAGAAGATCAAGGTCGACGGCAACGTGGCGAGCCTGTTGAAACTGGCGCCGCTCGGAAAGAGGCTGTATTCGCCGTACATCGAGCGGTTGAAGGCCGACGGCCGCGACGACCTCCTCGTCTGAGTCATGTTTCCCGGAGTCCACGCACTGTCCGCCCCGGAGCGGCCCGCGGTGATCATGGCCGAAAGCGGCCGTGTACCGACCTTCGTTGAACTCGAACATCATTCGGCGCTCTTCGCGAGCGCTATCCGCGAAATGGTCGTGCACCGAGGTGATGGCGTCAACATCTATCCGCAGGAGATCGAGAATGTTCTCGCCTTGCATCCCAAGATGTCCGACGTCGCGGTCATCCGCGCACCCGATCCCGATATGGGCGAACGGGCCAAAGCGGTGGTCCAGCTACGTGGCGGCCTGGGCGGCTCAGATGAGTTGGCGACCGAGCTAATGGCCCATGTGTGTCGGTCGATCGCCCACCACAAGACGCCACGGTCCGTCGGCTTCGTCGACGAGTTACACGACTGGCAACCGGCAGACTTGCCAAACGGATTCTGATCAACCGCTACGTGGAGGCAAAGGCATGACACTTGAAGCCACCCAACACCATCTGGATCGTCCGCCTTACGACCCAGTGAGTATCTCGCCGATCAGCTTCTGGAAACTCACGGCTGAGGAGCGCGAACCAAACTTCAAGATCCTGCGGGACGAGCGCCCGGTCAGCTGGCATCGCCCCATTGAAGGCACGCTGATTCCCGCCCCGGTCGACGGAGTCTGGGCGATCACCCGTAACGAGGACATCGCCCATGTGAGCAAACACCCGGAGATCTTCTCGTCCGCTCAAGGGGTTCAGATTGAAGCGGTCCCGGAGGACATTCTTGATGCGGCGGAGTCCTTCTTGGGCATGGACGGTGCGAGGCACTCAAGCCTGCGCCGGTTGATCAGCTCCGTCTTCACGCCACGACAGGTAGCGAAGATTCAAGGTCAGGTGACTAATCAAGCTGTCCGGATCGTCGACGATCTCCTGGCCACCGCCGAGGGTGATTTCGTCGAGCAGGTGTCCAAGCGGCTGCCCATGTGGACGATCTACGAGATGGTGGGCCTGCCTCCCGAGCGGCGCGACGAAGCAGCCAGGCACGCCGACGGCATGGTGTCGTGGGCCGATGCCGATGTCGCGGCCGGGCGGGAACCCGGGGCGGTCGTGAGCGATTCGCTCGTGGGTCTTCTGACGATAGGGCTGGAACTTGCCGAGGAGCGGCGCGCTGACCCAAAGGATGACCTGATGTCGCAACTGGTGGCGGCGGAGGTCGAGGGCAGGCAGATTACCGACGACGAGCTCGGTGCGTTCTTCGTGCTGCTGTCGGTCGCCGGCAATGACACCACGCGTAACACCATGACGTTGACAACGATGGCGCTGCAGCAGTATCCGGAGCAGCGCCAACTTCTCGTTGACGACTTCGACGGCCACATCAAGTGTGCGATTGAAGAATTTGTCCGATGGGCGAGCCCAGTGATGACGTTCCGCCGCACCGCCATTCAGGACACCGTGCTGCATGGTCAGCTGATCCGGGAAGGAGACTGGGTCGTGATGATGTACTCGTCGGGCAACCGCGACGAACGTGTATTCACCAACCCGGGTGTCTTTGACATTCGGCGCAAACCGAATCCGCACGTGGCGTTCGGGGGCGGCGGACCGCATTACTGCATGGGAGCGTTTCTGGCCAAGATGCAGCTCGAGGCCTTCTTCCGCGAACTCGTCTTCCGCGCTCCGACATTGCGTGTGGGAGAGCCGGAGTACTTGACCGGAAATTTCGTGCGCGCGGTCAAATCTCTTCCCTACACTCTCAATTGACCGGAGAACAGATGTCGGAATTCACAGGTAAACGCTACCTGGTCACCGGCGCGGCGTCGGGGATCGGGCATGCCGTCGCCCAAGAGTTGCTGACGGCCGGTGCAGAGGTGATCTGCCTGGATCGCAATACACCGACCACCGCGGTTACCCGCCACATCGAAGTCGATCTTGCCAACCCGCGCAGCATCGACGCGGCGCTGGAATCACTGGACGGTCTGTTCGACGGGCTGATGAACGTCGCAGGGATACCGGGCACCGCTGCGGCCGATCTCGTGGTCGCGGTCAACAGCTTGGCCGTGCGCCACCTGACCGAGGCATTCTTCGAGCGTCTTGCCCCGGCGGGCTCAGTCATCATCGTCTCATCCACCGCCGGATTCGGCTGGCCCGAACGTCTCGAAGCCATCCGGGACCTGCTGGCCACCGACACGTTCGAGGAAGGTGCGGCCTGGTTCAAGGCTCACCCGCAGCAGGGCAACGCGTACAACTTCTCGAAGGAAGTCACCACCGTCTACACGATGTCGATGGGTTTGGGCATGGCACAGATGGGTTTTCGTATCAATGCCGTGCTTCCTGGGCCGGTCGAAACCCCGATCCTGGCTGATTTCGAGCAATCGATGGGAAAAGACACGCTCGACGGCGTCAAGGATCTGCTCGGGCGGCATGCGAAACCGGATGACGTCGCTTCGGTGGTGCTGTTCCTGGCGTCCGACGCGGCACGCTGGGTCAACGGTCAGGCCCTGGCAGTGGACGGCGGCATCACGGGTGCCGTGGCGTCAGGAGTCGTCCCCAAGCCGGAGTTTTAAAGAGTGCCATGACGCTGCATGCTCCTGCCGATACCGCACACGGGGCCCAGAATGCCGCTGTGTTGCCCGGCCTGCGTCGTGTTTTCGCCTCAGGTCGGACCCGATCGTTGCAATGGCGCCTTCGCCAGCTTGAAGGCATCGAAACATTCTGTCACGACGAGGAATCGGCGATAGCCGAGGCGCTGAGCCAGGACCTCGGGCGCACGCCCGTTGAAGCGTGGCTCGGCGACATCGCGTCATCAAAGGGCGAGGCAGCCTACGCCCGGAAACATCTTAGGAAGTGGATGCGCCGACGTCGCCGGCCATTACCCCTGGCGCAGCTACCCGGGCGCGCCTGGGTTCAGTACGACCCGCTGGGAGTGGTCCTGGTCATCGGGCCGTGGAACTATCCCGTCTACCTGAGTCTGGGCCCGTTGGTTGCCGCGGTTGCCGCCGGGAACTGCGCGGTGATCAAACCCTCGGAACTCGCCCCGGCCACCTCTGAATTGCTGAGCCGGTTGATTCCACGCTATCTGGACGCCGAGGCGATCCGGGTCGTCGAAGGTGAGGCCTCGACCACCCAGGGTCTTATCGCCGAGGGCTTCGACCACATTCTGTTCACCGGAGGCACCGAGGTCGGGCGCAAGGTCATGGCGGCCGCGGCACCGACGCTGACGCCGGTCACCCTCGAGCTCGGCGGGAAGAGCCCGGTCATCGTAACCGCGGACGCCGACCTCGACGTCGCCGCACGCCGCATCGTCTGGGTGAAGCTGCTCAACTCGGGCCAGACCTGCATCGCCCCGGACTACGTGTTGGTCCACCGCGCGGTCGCCGATGCGTTCATCGACAAGGTCATCCGGGTTATCGCCGACTTCAGGTCAGCCGAGCCACGCCCCGCGTTGCGTATCGTCAACGAGCGCCAGTTCCGGCGGCTGGCCTCGCTCATCGAGACGACGTCCGGAACGGTCGTCACCGGCGGCGGCACGGATGCCGCGTCGTTGAGCATCGAGCCGACGGTGATCGTCGATCCCGCTCCCGCCGACGGGGTCATGTCCGACGAGATCTTCGGCCCAATCCTGCCCATCCTGCGCGTCGACACAGACTCGGCAGGAGTGCAATTCGTCAACTCACGACCCAAACCACTGGCGCTATATGTGTTCACCTCGTCGCGAGGGAGAGGCCGCGGCCTCATCGACGCCATGCCTTCGGGTGGTGCGGTGATCAATCACGTCGCGATGCACTGCCTGGTGCCGCAGTTGCCGTTCGGCGGTGTCGGTGCGAGCGGAATCGGCGCTTATCACGGCCAGTGGGGATTCGAAGCGCTCAGCCACCGCCGGGCCGTGCTGGCCAAGCCGGCCAAGCCGGATCCTGCGCTGGTATATCCGCCCTACACCGACCGTGCGATCAAGATCATGAGGAAGTTGTTCTGATGACGATCCGAGTGGACCGGACCAAGTGTTCGGGTATCGGCCTGTGTGAGGTGACCGCGCCCGCGGTGTTCGAGGTCGCGGACGACGGCCAATCCCGCGTGGTCCTCGAGTCCGCTGTCGGAGACGATCTCACCGTGGCCAAGGAAGCGGCGTCGAGCTGTCCGACGGGCGCCATCTCGGTCGACGACTGACCAGCGCCGCAGCTATGGGCGCCGTGCCCACCAGACTCGTTTCCCGCCATCGCATCGAGGAGCGGCTATGGCTTTTGTGATTACCCAGAATTGTTGTACCGACGCCAGCTGCGTTCCGGCATGCCCGGTCGATTGCATCCGTCCCGTGCCGGGGGAGGACGGCGTCGAGGCGCCGATGCTGTACATCGATCCCGAGACTTGCGTCGACTGCGGCGCGTGTGCCGAGGTGTGCCCGGTGGATGCGATCTACCACGAGGACGAGTTGCCCAACGACCAAACGCGATTCAGGGACGTCAATGCCGCCTACTTCGCCGCTCGGCCATTGGCAATTCGGTCGACGACGCCGCCGAGGTCCCAGGATCCCGTCCAGCGAGAACCGTTGCGGGTGGCCGTCGTCGGTACCGGCCCCGCCGCCTGCTATGCCGTGTCCGACCTCGTACGCACCCGCGGCGTCGAGGTCAACGTGTTCGAACAGCTGCCCACTCCTTACGGTCTGATTCGCTTCGGCGTCGCCCCAGACCACCAGCGCACGAAGGACGTCATCCACGAATTCGAGTCGGCGTTCGCGCACCGCGACGTGAGGTGTTTCTTCAACGTCGCGGTGGGTCGAGACATCAGCCACGCAGAGCTGTCGACTCACCATGACGCCGTGATCTACGCGGTCGGCGCGCCCCGCAGCCTCGAACTGGGAATCCCCGGCGAGCAATTGGCCGGTAGCCACGCCGCCGCTGATGTGGTCGGTTGGTACAACGGGCATCCCGGGCGCGCCGGTGACGATCTAGACCTGTCCGGACCTCGGGCGGTGATTGTCGGCAACGGCAATGTCGCGCTCGACGTGGCGCGAGTACTGGTGATGAATCACGACGATTTGGTCACTACCGACGTCGCCGACCACGCGCTGGCCCGGTTGTGGCGCAGCGGGATCGAGGAAGTCGTCGTGATGGGCAGGCGCGGTGCCGCAGACGCCGCCTTCTCCGTGGGGGAGTTACTGGCCCTGGGCAACCTGCGTGACGTCGACGTGGTCGTCGAAGGCGATATCGGCGACCGGCCCGATGGTTTCGAACGGGCACTGAAATACGACGTGATCGTCGAATATGCCGTCCGCCCTCGCCGGGCCGGGAACCGGCGGATTGTGCTGCGGTTCGGCTCTCGCCCTGTGCGGTTCGCCGGACAGGACCGCGTCGAAGGCCTCGTCATAGAAGATCGCAGCGGCACAACGACGATCGCGACACCGCTGGTTTTGCGGTCGATCGGCTATCGGGGGACGCCGATCGACGGGCTGCCGTTCGACGATGCCACCGGCATAGTGCCCAACGAGGGCGGCCGAGTGATGCGCGACCGAGCCCCGGTGCCGGGCGTGTATGTGACGGGCTGGATCAAGCGTGGACCTCGTGGCGTGATCGGCACCAACAAAACGTGCGCCCGCGAGACAGTCGCCAACCTTGTCTCAGACGCTCGCGCTGGAATTCTGCCTACCGCGCCATCCAACACCGCTTCCCTTGCAGCGCTGATCTCCTCACGTCGGCTCAACGTCATCGATTGGCCAGGTTGGCGCTGCATCGACGCGTTCGAACGCCAGCGCGGGACGGAAGTCTCGCGTCCGCGGGTCAAGGTGATTGACATTGACGCGCTGCTCGCCGCGGCGACGGCTGGTTAGGGCGTGTGGCGGTCAGCCGTTTTGCGGCCCACGAAGAGGTCTGTTCGACGGGGGTTGCTTGACCACTCCCAGCCGTGGTCGACGGCGGGGCTCGACCATCGCCTCCTCATCCGGCGGCTATGTCGCGTCCGATGATCTCCTTCATGATTTCGGTGGTTCCACCATAGATGGTCTGCACACGCGTATCCAGATACGCACGGGCAACCGGGTATTCGGTCATGTATCCATACCCGCCGTGCAACTGCAGGCAACGATCGACAACGCGCTTCTGTAGCTCGCTCACATACCACTTGCCTTTCGCCGCGTCGACCGCAGTGAGTTCGCCGGCGTTGTAGGACAGGACGGATTTGTCTACGTAGGCTTGGGCGACGTCAATCTCGGTGGACATCTCCGCGAGCTCGAACCGAATGTGCTGCTGGTCGGTGAGCGGACCGCCAAAGGCCTTGCGTAGCTTGCAGTACTCGACGGTCGACTGATAGATGGCGCGTGTCGTTGCCAGAGCCTTGGCAGTGACTCCGAGTCGTTCGCGCGGCAGGTGACCCATCAGGTACTGGAGGCCTTCTCCGGCAGTCCCGAGCATATTGGCCGCCGGCACCCGTGCGTCACGGAAGTACAGTTCGGCGGTGTCCTGCGCGGGCAGCCCGATCTTGTCCAGCTTGCGGCCGCGCTCGAAGCCCGGGGTGTCACGCTCGACGACGAAGAGACTGAACGAATGTGAACCGCCGTCGGCGTTTGTGCGCGCGGCCACCACCACGACGTCGGCCATGATGCCGCTGGAGATGAACGTTTTCTGCCCGTTGAGAATCCAGGCGTCGCCGTCGCGCCGAGCGGTGGTCCGCATTCCCCGCAGGTCGCTGCCCGCGCCCGGCTCGGTCATCGCGAGCGCGCCGATGATCTCTCCCGTGGCAAACCCGGGAAGCCATCGCCCCTTCTGCTCGTCGGTGGTCAGATCGAGCAGGTAGTGCAGGACCAGGTCGTCTTGCAGACTCACAGTCAGCCCGAACGAGAGCGCATTGATGCGCGCGATCTCCTCACACACCACCATGCGGTAGCGGTAATCCGGCTCGCCGGACCCTCCGTATCGCTCATCGATCTGTAGGGCGTAGATGCCCGCCTTGGCGGCTCGGACGAATACCGCGCGGTCGATCCAGCGGTCACGATCCCAGTCGTGTTGATGAGGCGCCACTTCGCGGGCCAGAAACTCCCGGACGGTATTGCGGTACGTCTCGTGGTCCTCCTCGTACAGCAAACGCCGCACGGCTTAGATCCGTTCGATGATCGTGACGTTGGCCTGCCCGCCGCCTTCGCACATCGTCTGCAACCCGAACCGACCCCCGGTGCGTTCCAATTCGTGCAGCATCGAAGTCATCAAACGCGCGCCGGTGCATCCAATCGGATGGCCCAGTGCGATTGCACCGCCGTTCGGATTGACCTTTTCCGGGTCGGCGCCCAGTTCGGTCAGCCATGCCAGCACCACCGGGGCGAAGGCCTCGTTGATCTCGACGGTGTCGATGTCGTCGATCGAGAGTCCCGTGCGCTTCAGGGCGTGCTGGGTTGCCGGGATCGGCGCCGTCAACATCATCACCGGGTCCGCACCGCGCACCGACATATGGTGGATCCTGGCCCGCGGGGTCAACCCGAACCGGTCGACGGCGCCCTGAGACGCGACGAGCAGTGCGGCTGCGCCATCTGAGATTTGGCTGGCCGCCGCGGCGGTCAGCACACCTCCCTCGACGAGGGTGGGTAGCGACGCCATCTTCTCCAGGCTCGTGTCTGCCCGAGGTCCTTCGTCGGCAGTGAGCCCGACGAAAGGAGTGATCTCTCGGGTGAAGCGGCCTTCGGAGATCGCGCTGACGGCACGCCGGTGGCTGGCGAGCGCAAACCGCTCGTTGTCCTCGCGGGACAACTTCCATTGGGCAGCAATCAATTCCGCGCCGCGGAATTGCGAGATCTCCTGATCGCCGTAGCGCGCCCGCCACCCGTCGCACCCTCTCCACGGATCAGTCGAACCATACGGCTCGCCGGCGCTGAACGCACTGAGGATGGGGAACTGGCTCATTTTCTGGACACCGCCGGCCACGATCAGGTCGCACGTTCCGCTCATCACCGCCTGGGCGGCGAAATGCACTGCCTGCTGGGCGGATCCACATTGGCGGTCGATGGTCACACCGGGCACCGACTCGGGCAGTCCTGCGGCCAGAGCGGCGGTCCTGGCGATGTCTCCGGCCTGCGCCCCGATGTTGTCGAGGCACCCCAGGATGACGTCGTCGATAGCTGCCGGGTCGATATCGTGGCGGCCCACGACCGTCTTGATCACATGGGCGGCGATGTCGGCTGGATGCGCTCCGGCCAGGCCGCCACCGCGCTTCCCGACCGCCGTGCGAACAGCGTCAACGATGTATGCCTCAGTCATGGATATAATTTAACATAGAATCAAAAATGGGCTCGGCTGCGATAACGTGAGCCGGCGGTCTAGCGGGCGGCGGGAGCTTTCGGTCGGCGCTTGGATTGCCGCTTCTTCGGCCGCGCCGCCGGGGCGAGGCTGTGCCGTACGAACACCTGGGCGTTGGCAACCATGGCTTCGACCGAAGTTCGGCGGGGGTCCCACCACTCGGCGGCCCAGTTCAATGCGCCCAACACCAGGGCCTGAGCCAGGGGCGCATCTAAGTCGCTGCGGATCTGGCCTTCGGAGACGGCATCGTCGAGCAGATCGCGCCAGATGCGGTTGTAGGCCGCCTGCTCCTTTTTCTGCCGAGTCTTGAGTCGGTCGGGGATCTGACCGGAGTTGCGGATCGAAGCCCGTGCGTAGTCGGACAATTCAAGCTCGTGACGCAGATGCGCCGAGACTGCGGCCATGATGCGATCCATCGGCGCCGTATCCGGAGGCAGTTCGTCGAGTCGCTCCCGCAGGAACCTGCGCATATCGCCGATGCCGGTATGCATGACCTCTTCGATGAGGTCCTCCCGGGAAGGGAAGTAGTAGTAGATGGCCGGTGCCTGCAGCTGGGCATACTCGGCGACATCGGTCAACCGCGTTCCGGCGTACCCTTTGACGCTCAGCACGTGGGCTGCCGCATCCAGGATGCGCGATCGGGTGCGTTGCGACTTCGAGTCGTCGGTCTCAGCATCTGTCGGCTTCCGCGGCATCATTCGATGATAGGAGTGCCACCCTCCGACACCGGTCATTGTGGTCGCAACCGCGTCACGAAACGGGTTTCGCCGACCAGTCGACGGCTTGCACCGCGACGCCGCGCGCGTCCGGCATTCCCGGTTCGATCAGTTCGATCTGGCGGCGAACATGTCGGGCGAGCAGCCGTGCGATAAGTCCGTGTGCGGCGCGAAGGTCTTCAGGCGGATCGCCCACGGGCGGCCTAAATGCCACCACGGGCCACCAGTTGTGCGGCGATGACGTTGCGCTGGATCTCGTTGGTGCCTTCCCCGACGATCATCAGCGGTGCGTCCCGGAAGTAGCGCTCGACGTCGTACTCGCATGAGTAGCCGTAGCCGCCGTGAATGCGCACCGCGTTCAAGGCGATTTCCATCGCTGCCTCAGAGGCGAAGAGTTTGGCCATGCCCGCCTCCATGTCGGCCCGCTCGCCGGCGTCGTAACGGTCGGCGGCGTGCAGTGTCAGTTGTCGCGCGGCCGTCAGCTTGGTCGCCATGTCGGCCAGGTAATTGCCGACTGATTGGTGCTGCCAGATCGGCTTGCCGAAGCTCTGCCGTTCCTGGGCGTACGCCAGGGCGTCTTCGAGTGCGGCCGTGGCGACGCCGAGAGCGCGTGACGCGACTTGGATGCGGCCCGTCTCGAGGCCCTTCATCATCTGTGCAAAGCCGCGCCCCGGCTCGCCGCCGAGGACCGCCGACGCGGGAACTCGGCAGTCATCGAACGACAGCTCGCAGCTTTCGACACCCTTATAGCCGAGCTTCGGCAGGTCCCGGGAGACACTCAGCCCCTGGCCGTGCTCGACTAGGACGACCGATATCCCTTTATGCTTGGGCGTGGCATGGGGATCGGTCTTGCACAGCAGCGCGATCAGGCCCGATCGGCGGGCGTTGGAAATCCAGGTCTTCGACCCGTTGATGGTCAGTTCGGCGTCGTTGTGGCCGACGGGCAGCGCGGTGGTGGTCATGTTCTGCAGGTCCGAGCCGCCCCCCGGTTCGGTGAGCGCCATCGTTGCCCGTGTTTCGCCGGTGGCCATGGAGGGAAGGTATTTCTGCTTTTGATCCTCGGTGCCGAACAGCGTCAGCAGTTTGGCCACGACGGTATGCCCGCCCATTGCCCCGGCCAGGCTCATCCATCCGCGCGCGAGCTCTTGAGTGACGAGGACGTAGCAGCGCGTCGAGACCGGTGAACCGCCGTATTGTTCGGGTATCGCCAAGCCGTATATGCCGATGTGCTTCATCTGCTCGATCCACGCCTCGGGATAAATGTTGGCGTGCTCGGCCTCGCGCACGGTCGGCTTGACGTCGCGGTCGACGAACGCCCGAACCGTTTCGACCAGCATGGTTTCTTCATCGCTGAGAAGGGGCGCCATATTTCACACCTTAGCTCTTATTTTATTCTGTGTTAAATTGTGAATGGAGGATCACCTCGACGTCGAAGGACCGCAGGATGGCAGGGGACAGGATGCGTCGGATAGCGGGGTTGCCGATGCACGCAGTCTGGAATCGGGTCATATCCGGCCATGTCATCGGCACATGCGCGGCGCAGTGACACCCTCGGACATCGCATCATCGACCGCGCATGGCCGCCCGTCGGCACCCTCGCGTCATCTGCCCGGGGAGGAGGGTGTTTGGGTCTTGATCTTCGGGGACATGACCGTCTTCGCTGTGCTGTTCGGAGTCTATCTGTACTACCGCGCCGGTCAGCCCCAGCTCTTCGAACGCTCCCAGTCGCACCTGAACCAGGCGTTCGGCGCGGTCAATACGCTTGTGCTGTTGACCAGTTCGCTGCTGGTGGTGACGGCGGTACGCGCGGTCCGTGCCGGCGCGCCCCGATTGGCGCGGCGGTTGGTCTACGGCGCCATGACATGCGGCGCGATCTTCGTGGTGAACAAGGCGATCGAATACGGTCAGAAGATCTCGCATGGACTGGTGCCTTCCTCAAACCAATTCTTCATGTACTTCTACGTCATGACCGGGCTGCACCTGCTGCACGTGGTGCTCGGCATGGCCTTGCTCGGCCTGATGGCGCACCTGACCCGCCGGGCAACTCTTACGGGACGCGAGCAAGGCTATCTTGAAGGTGCCGGTTGCTTCTGGCACATGGTGGACGTGCTGTGGATCGTCATCTTCGCGCTGGTATATCTGGTGAAATAGTGCTGACAAGCCTTGTGCGAGAGAAAATCTCCGTCGTCTGGCTGGCGCTGATCGTGGCCACCCTGACATCGTGGCTGCTCGGGGTCGGCCATGAGCTGCCCACGGCCTACGCCGCCGTCAGCATCATCATCATCGCCTTCATCAAGGTGCGCTTCGTCGGGCGATACTTCATGGAACTGCGCCACGCGCCCGCCTTCCTACAGGCGATCTTCGAGGGCTGGACGCTGATTGTCGCGAGCGTCCTGACCGGCCTCTACCTGTTCGCCTGACGGCTGCGCAGCCCGCGGTCACAAGCGGGCCGCACCGAGACGTCCGGCGCTGTGCCCTGGATTTAATCGCTGTTAGCCGCGCGGCACCGCCGTCGTCACATGCGCCCACCGGGGTCGTATCATGAGCGGATGGCAAGGCAAAGCGCCCGGTCGACGACGGTTCCCGTCTCGATCGACCAGGAGGACGCGACGTCGGAATCGAAGTCGGCGTTGACTCGGTCGCGAATCCTGGATGCGGCCGCGCGCGTGCTCTCCGAGCGTGGCTACGCGGGGTTGCGGCTCACGGACGTTGCGGCCGCGGCGCATCTGCAGGCCCCGGCGATTTATTACTACTTTCCTTCGCGCGACGACCTTATCGAGGAGGTGATGTGGTCTGGCATCGCCGATATGCGTGAGCATGTCGCAGCGGCGCTCAACGATGTTGCGGACGGCACCCCGGCGCTCGAGCGCCTCCTGGTAGCCGCCGAAGCGCATTTACGTCACGAGCTGGAGATATCCGACTACACCACGGCGTCGATCCGCAACGCGGGCCAGGTCCCGCTGGCGATCCGCAAGAGGCAGATCCTCGAGGAGGAGCGCTACGGTGATATTTGGCGCCGGCTCATCAATGACGTGGCCCGCGAGGGCATGCTGACGCCGGAGCTGGACCTCTACATCGCCCAAATGCTCGTCCTCGGTGCGCTGAATTGGGCGGTGGAATGGTGGAATCCGCGTCGCGGCTCGATCGAAGCCGTGGTTCAGAACGCGCAGTCGATTATCCGTCACGGTCTGGCCGGCGATCCCGCCGCATAACAGAGCACGGCACACCGCCTGGCGGCTACACGACAAAGCCCCGTCGCTGCGTGGTCGCAGGTACCGTGCACGCGCGGCGCTTATGTCAACTTATGCCAAACACGCGCCTGCCGAAGCCAGCAGCACCCCGATCGAATGGTCGAGCTCGTCGCAGCCCACGGCAGCGTGCGTCCCCATCGCGCCCCGGCGCCGACGGACGAGAACGCCCTGCAGCAGGCTCGCGGCGCGCCACTGGGAAAACGCCCGATAGTAATCGAGCGCGTCGAGGTTGAATCCGGTGAGCTCGCGGTAGACCCCCACCATTTCGTCGCGATCGGGGAAGCCGCCGGCGCGAGTGGGACTGGGCATCACGATTGCCGGCTCCTCGGGAGGGCGCCAATCGTCAAGCAGCCAAGCCAAATCGGCGAGCGGATCGCCGATTGTGCACAGTTCCCAGTCCAAGACCGCGGTGATGACCCCGTTGCCGACCAACAGGTTTGACAGTCGGTAATCGCCATGCACGATGACAGGCGCCGGCGCCGCGGGCGCGCGAACCTCCAGTCGTGCGCGCAGCGCACGCCATTCACCGGCATGTTTGCTGCCCTCGCCGTGCCGCTCCCATGCCGCGGTCAGTCTACGCAGCTGCCGCACGACGTACGGAATGGTCGAGACCGGGATCCCAAGAATGCCCGGATCCAGGCGGTGCAGCCGCGCCAGCGTCGCCGCCACCGAAAGGCCCAGCCGGCGGCGGCTATTCAGGTCAAGAGTGCGGGCGTCGCCCTCCATTTCCAGCGCCACGCCCGCGACTTTCTCCATGACCAGGAACGGCACCCCGACGGGGCCGTGGCCCGTTCCGACGACGCGGGGGACCGGCACACCGCTGGCCGCCAGCGACCGCAAGATTCGTGCCTCGCGCTCGATGTCGTGTGCCGCGGAAGCCGCCTCTCCCGGTGGTGGTTCGCGCATTACCCATTGTCGGCCGTCCGCGTCGACAATGACAGTGGTTATGTTCGACTGGCCGACGCCCACCCGCGTGATTTCGATCGGGGCTCTCACCTGCTGGCCGTAACGGGTCAACCACTCCACCACACCCGCCGGATACCGCCACATTTGGTCAGGGACAAGACTCGATCGATCCGCCATCTTTTCCTCGCGCTCTCGGATGACTTGCATTGGGTTCTCGGTACGCCGCTTGCCCGCCAGACTGCTTGTGCGGTCGATATTTAAAGGCAATTAGAACCCGACTATGCCGGACGAGCGCCCTCACCTTCGGGTATCGATAGCCGATAAATATACTGGTAAATAGGTAGTCTCACTCAGGCCACCGTCCGCTCCGTTGCCTCCGATCGCAGGCAGACCAAGGCCAGAGAAATCAATATCTATTGACTATTAGAATAGATCGAGGACATCAGCAAACGCCTACGGTCTGACAATCGCTGTGCCGGTCTGCGACTCGGCGCTTCAGGTCACTCCCGTGCCATGAACGGGCGATGAAGTTTGCGGACGCCGCCCCCTACATTGTCGTGGGCTATGAGCAGGTGGCGCTTCGACCCGACCTACAGCGCCTGGAACTTATGCGGCCGCAACTGGAAGGCGCGCTCGCGCCCGCTTTTCCCGCCCGCTATGTCGCGGTCGGCGAGGCCATCGGCGGTCCAGGCGAACACAACACCGGAGGTGGAAATATGAAACTCGGCATGCCGCTGCGCTACTACGGCAGCGATTTCGGCGACGTGGTCGCGCAGCTGACTTCGTGCGAGGCAATCGGCCTCGACCGAGTGATGATCGCCGAGGCATACAGCTTCGACGCCGTCAGCCAGATGGGATATGTGGCGGCCAAGACGCATCGTGTCGAACTCGCGTTCGGTCTCTTGCCGATGTACTCATGGACACCCACCAACTTGGCGATGACCGCCGCCGGCGCGGACTACGTCAGCGGCGCTCGTTGCATTCTGGGCACCGGCGCTTCAGGCCCACAGGTCATCGAGGCTCTTCATGGGGTGAAGTACGACGCGCCAGTCGCGCGTGCCCGCGAACACGTCGAGAGATCTGTCGTCGGATCTGGCGGAGGGAACCCAGCGAGTACCGCGGTAGCCACTATTCGTTGCCGTTGGGCCCCGATCAAGGAGGCTCAGGCCTCGGCAAACCACAGAAGATCATCGGGCGACCGGTCCGCGAATGCATCCCCCGTGCTGCTGGCAGCGATCGGCCCACGCAACGGCGGGGGGCTACCGACCCCCTGGGGGGTAGTCAGGAAGCAACAGCACATCTTCGAAGGCTGCGCCGCCGTCAGGTAAGCGAGGCCAGCGCAGTCTGCGGGTCGTAACCGATGAATCCGTCGAGGTCGCCGTTGCGCAGCCGATTCACCCACGCCGGCTCGGCGAGCAGCGCCCGGCCGATCGCCGCGATGTCGAATTCGCCGGCCTCGAACTGCTCGACCAGGCGGTCGATGGGGGCGGGCTGGATCACCTGACCTTGTTTCTCGCTGCGAAACTGCGTCTGTAGCCCGATGGAGCCGACCGCGATGACCGGCAGCCCGGTGACCTTCTTAGTCCAGCCTGCGAGACTCAGCTCGCGGTCGTAGTCGGGAAAGGCGGGCACGTAGTGTCTGCGCGTCGAGGGATGAAGCATGTCCACCCCCGCATCAGTCAGCGGGGAGAGTACTTCCTGCAGCTGTGTCGGATGATCGGCGATCGACGCCGAGTAATCGGTGCCCTTCCATTGTGAGAACCGAAAGATGATGGGGTAGTCCGGTCCGACCGCGGCACGCACCGCGGCGACCACCTCGGCCGGGAATAGGGTCCGCGCAGCCTGCGTCCCCCCGTAGCCGTCGGTGCGCAGATTCGTTCGCTCCCAAAGGAACTGGTCCAGCAGATAGCCGTGAGCGCCGTGTAACTCGACGGCGTCGAAGCCGATGTCTCGCGCGGTCGCGGCGCTCTTGGCGTAGAGCTCTGCGATCCAGGGGAGTTCGTCGGTTGTGAGCGCGCGGCCCCTTGGCTTGCCGAGCCCGTCGACGCCCGATGGGCTGACCGCCGCGACACCGTCGGCGTCGTCGCGTTGGGCGCCCTGGTGCCACAGTTGTGCAGCGATCGTGGCGCCCTCGCCGTGGACGGCGTCGACGACCCGAGTCCAGCCCGCGAGGACGTCGTTGCCCGCAAGCGTCGGAATCGCGTGCGGGTAACCCGCGGCCGGGTCGGGCAGTCGGATGCCTTCGGTGATGATCAGCCCGACGCCGCCGGCGGCGCGGCGCCGGTAGTACTCGGCGACGTCGGCGCCGGGTATTCCGCCAGGTGACGCCTGGCGCGTCATCGGCGCCATGGCGAACCGGTTCGGCACGGTCAGTGACCGAACGCTCAACGGTCGGAAGAGGTCGTCGATTGCCACGGACGGGTGTAACGCGACACCGCTCGAAGCTATTCCGGTCTGGAGCCCACCAATCCCTGATGGCCTGTTTAACCACCCGGCCAATTGCCTCATAGTCGGCCTCGGCGCTCGGGTCGACCCGAGCATGGTGGCGGCCCCGGCTGCCGTCGCGTCGGACGCGTGACTTAAACTTTTGCTTCCCTGCACAACGCGAAAGGCGTTGCCGCCATGTCAGATAATTGGCCGTTGCAAGAGGCTCGTCGTCCAGGGCCGGTGGGCCGGGCGGACGACCTGTCGCCGACCGAGCCGACGGCGACTGCAGGCCGGGGAAGCGCCGTCGGCCTCCAACCGGCAACGCCGTTGCGCAATCGCTTGTACCGCTCGCTGTTCATCGCGCAGTTCGTTTCCAACATCGGGACATGGATGCAAAGTGTTGCTGCGCAGTGGTTCCTGATCGAGGAACACAGCAACGCCGTCACGGTGGCACTCGTCCAGACGGCCAGTCTGGGGCCAACGCTCCTCCTGGGATTACTCGCCGGAGTGTTGGCCGACCTGTTCGACCGGCGGCGGTTACTGATCGTTCTGCAGTCGTATGCGGTCTTGGTCGGGCTGGCGCTGGCGTCACTGACCTTCGCCGGTCGCCTAACCCCCACGGCACTGTTGATGTTCACCGTCGCCATCGGCTGTGCCTCTGCGCTGACCGCACCCGCCTGGCAAGCGATTCAGCCCGAGGTAGTCCCCCGCGAGCAGATACCGGCCGCCTCGACGTTGTCCAGCGTCTCGGCCAACGCCGCCCTGGCGATTGGGCCGGCAATCGGCGGCGTCGCGGTGGCGCTGGCCGGCCCGGCGGCGGTGTTCGGGATCAACGCAATATCGTTTGCCGGGATCATCGTGGCACTGGTCCGGTGGAAGCGACCCCCGCCCGCCGTCTCCGTCGAACGAGAACACGTCCTCCAGGCCATCGGCACTGGCCTGCTGTACGTCGTCAACAGTCCTATCTTCCGCAGGATCCTGTTGCGTGCGGCGCTTTTCCTGTTTCCCGCGTCGGCCATGCTGGCTCTGTTGCCGGTAGCCGCCGCCCACCGGTGGCACCTGGGAGCCAGTGGCTACGGTATGGCGCTGGGCGCCATAGGTTTCGGCGCGACGCTCGCTGTCGTGGTCGCCACGCCGTTGCGCCGGAAAGTGTCAGCCAACGTGTTGCTGGCGGGTTGCGCTGGCGTGTACGGCTGCGCACCGCTGGCGGTGGCCTGGCTGCCTTTCGCCGCGGCAACGCCCATTCTGGTGTTTTCGGGCATGTCCTGGCTGATCACGCTGGCGACATTGAACGCGGCGGCACAGCTGCACCTGCCGAGGTGGGTCCGGGCCCGCGGGCTGTCTGTGTATCTGTTGGTTTTCACGGGATCTCAGGCCGCGGGCTCGTGGCTCTGGGGCGTCGTTGCGACGCGAGCGGGGCTGGTTCTCGCGCTGACCTGGTCGGCGGCGTTGCTGGGGGCAGTCGCCGTCAGCGTCGCCGCGCTTCCGTTGCGGGCGTCTACCGGCCTGCTGAGCCGCGATATCTCCACGTGTTGGGCTTCACCGATGATCGTGTTCGAACCGCGTCCCAACGATGGACCGGTGCTTGTCACCGTGCAGTATCAGGTGTCGTCTGAGAACCTCAACGACTTCGTCGCCGCGATGACGGCGGTGAGGCGATCACGACTGCGGACCGGTGGTCATAGCTGGCAGCTGTATCGGAGTGCGGAACGCCCCGACGTGGTCCTGGAGAGATTCACCGTGTCGTCCTGGGCCGAGTTCAAGCGGCAGCGCACCGAGCGTTGGCTCGATTCCGACCACGACGCCGTCGCACAGGCGCAGCGCTACACCATTGACAACGCCCACCGTCACGATTATTACCTCGCTTTACGGGTCCATCGGTAGAGGAGCCCGCGAAAGGGGTGCGGTCGCGGAGACTCATCTCCCGCTGACGTGCCGCGCGATGGCCTTCTTGTCCACCTTGCCGATCGGCGTGGTCGGCAGGGCCGCCATCGGGACGAGCACATCGGGGCGGGCATGCGCCGCGACGCCGCGTTCGTCGAGGTGGGCGTTGAGTTCCGCCAGGGTGATCGCCGGTCCGGCGAACACGGCCGCGGCGCAGATCTTTTCGCCTAGGTAGGGATCAGGTAACGCGACCGCGGCGGCCGCGAAGATCGCCGGGTGGCTCAGCATGTGCTCCTCGAGGTCCGCCGCGGAAATCGTTTCCCCGCCGCGGCAGATGACGTCCTTGACGCGCCCGGTGACCAGCAGGTAGCCGTCGTCGCGGAGCCGGACGAGATCGCCGCTTCGGTAGAAGCCGTCGGGGTCGAAGCAGCGTTCGTTGTCGCGCTGGGCGCGGAAGTAGCCGTTGAACGTATACGGCCCGCGCACCAACAACTCGCCCTCGCCGCCCGGCGGCGCGGGGTTGCCGTCGCCGTCGACGATGCGCAGCTCGTCGGCGGCGCACAGCGGTCGCCCTTGGGTGTGGTCGAGCAGCTCCGGCGGGTCGTCGAGGCGGGTGAAGTTCAGCAACCCCTCGGCCATGCCGAACACCTGCTGCAGCCCCGGGGTCAACGCCGCGCGCACCAGGGCCGCGTCCTCAGGTTCCAGCCGGGCCCCGCCAACCTGCAACAGCCGCAACGACTTCGGCGGCAAAGGTTCCCACTCGCAGGCGTGCGCCCACAGCTTGGCCAGCGCCGGCACCAGCGCGGTGACCGTGACACCGTGGCGCGCGATCGCTTCGAAGGCGGCCTCCGGGCTGGGGTCGGTGCCGAACACGGTGGTGGCCCCGACGGTCATCGCCCCGAGCAGGCCCGGACACGCCAGCGGGAAGTTATGCCCGGCGGGAAGCGCCACCAGGTAGACGTCGTCGGCGGTCAGTCGGCACAGCTCGGCGCTCGCCGTCGCGTTGAACACATAGTCGTCGTGCGTGCGGGGGATCAGTTTGGGGACGCCGGTGGTGCCTCCGGAGACCAACAGCAACGCGGGTGAGCCCGGATCGGCGGGCGGCGCGGCCGGTCCGGCCGGGGCCGACTCGCACACGCCGCGCCACGACGTGAACGGGCCAGGATCGCCGTCGACGAAAACATGCTGGAGGCCGGGATGGTCGGCGACCAGCCCGCGCGCCATCGCCCGGTAGTCGAACCCCCCCACGATGTCGGCGATGATCAGCCCGACGGCCTGGCTGACCGTCGCGAAGTGAGCCAGTTCGCCCGCCCGATGGCCCGGCAGGCACATCACCGGAATGGCGCCCGCGCGCAGCACGCCGAAGAGCGCCACCGCGAATCGGCTGCCGTTCGGCAGCTGCAGCAGCACGCGATCACCCGGCGCGATGCCCGCGTCGCGCAACCCGGCTGCCGCCCCATCGGCCTGCGCGTCGAATTCGGCATAGCTCAGTCCGCGCTCGGCGAGAGCGTCGACGACGGCGATCCGCTCGGGCCATCGCTGCGCCGCGTCGCTCAAGATCGTGTCCAGGGTTCGTCCCGACCAGTAGCCGGCCGCCCGGTAGGAGGCGGCGCGCTCGGCGGGAAACGGGACGAAGCCGGCCAAGCCTGGCGGCGTGCTCGAAGCCATTGGGCTCCTTCTTGAGGTGTAGCCGGGGGCGTAGTAGCGGGACGCAGGGCTCAACGATAGGGTAACGAGAAAATTAGGCAAGCCTTTGCTAAGGAGGGTTCGTGGTGCATGCCCCGGCCTGCGTGGAGGAGATCCGTGCGGAGGTGGCCGACCTGCTTGGCGTCGAGGCCGGCGCCGTGCGGCCGGACGGCAACCTGATCAGCCAAGGCCTGGACTCCATCCGGATGATGACGCTGGCCGGACGCTGGCGGCGCCAGGGCATCGCCGTCGATTTCGCGACGCTGGCCGCCGAGCCGACCATCGCGGCCTGGGCGCAGCTGGTGGCGACCTCTGCGCCCGCCACCGAAGCCGCGCCGCCCACCGCGCCGGACGGCGCGCCCTCGCACGCCGGTGAGCCCTTCCCGCTGGCCCCCATGCAGCACGCGATGTGGGTCGGCCGCCATGACGACCAGCAGCTCGGCGGCGTGGCCGGGCACCTCTACGTCGAATTTGACGGCGGGCCCATCGATCCCGACCGCCTGCGTGCGGCAGCCACCGCGCTGGCGGTCCGGCACCCGATGCTGCGGGTGCGGTTCCTGCCCGACGGCACCCAGCGGATACCCGAGCCGGACGAATGCGGCGATTTTCCGGTCGGCGTGGAAGATCTCCGCTTCGACCGGGATGTCGACCGGCGGCTGGCCGCCATCCGCAACGCCAAATCGCACCAGCAGCTCGACGGTGCGGTCTTCGAGCTCGCGGTGACGCTGTTGCCCGGCGAGCGCTCGCGCCTGCACGTCGACTTGGACATGCAGGCCGCCGACGCGATGAGCTACCGCACCCTGATGGCCGACCTGGCGGCGCTGTATGGCGGCCGGGACCTCCCGGAACTGGGCTACACCTATCGCGAGTATCGCGTGACCGTCGAGGCGGCCGAGACGCGGTCGCACCCGGCGCGCGACGCCGACCGCGACTGGTGGGCGCGGCGCATCCCGGAACTGCCCGACCCGCCGGCCCTGCCGTCGATCGGCGGGCGGAAGTCGCGGCAGAGCACCCGGCGCTGGCACTGGCTGGAGCCGACCATCCGCGACGCACTGTTCGCCCGCGCCCAGGCGCGGGGCATCACCCCGGCCATGGCGCTGGCCGCGGCGTTCGCCAACGCGCTGGCGCGCTGGTCGACCACGCCTCGATTCCTCCTGAACGTGCCGCTGTTCGGGCGCCAGGCCCTGCACCCCGACGTCGACTCGCTCGTCGGCGACTTCACCTCGTCGCTCCTGCTCGACGTCGACCTGACCGGGGCGCAAACCGCATCGGCGCGCGGACTCGCGGTGCAGGACGCGATGCGAACGGCGGCCGCCCATTCCGCCTACCCCGGGCTGTCCGTGCTGCGCGATCTCAGCCGCCATCGCGGCACCCAGGTGCTGGCGCCGGTCGTCTTCACCAGCGCGCTGGGCCTGGGGGAGCTGTTCAGCGCCGAGGTCACGGGGCAGTTCGGCACCCCCGCCTGGATCATCTCGCAGGGGCCGCAGGTGCTCCTTGACGCGCAGGTCACCGAGTTCGGCGGCGGGGTGTTGGTGAACTGGGACGTGCGCGACGGTGTCTTCCCGCCGGGCGTCATCGACGCCATGTTCGCCGCCCACGTCGACGAACTGGTCCGGCTGGCCTCCGCCGACGACGCGTGGGACGCGCCGGATATCTCATGCCTGCCGGCCGGGCAGCGGGCGGTGCGCGACGCGGACAACGACCGCGCCGCCGAGCCCAGCGGAGATGCGTTGCACGACGGGTTCTTTCGGCGGGCCGCCGCCCGGCCGGACGCGCCCGCGGTGTTCGCGTCCTCCGGCGACCTGACGTATGCGCGGCTGCGTGACCAGGCGCTGGCGGTGGCGGCGGCCCTGGGCGCGGCGGGGGTCGGCGCCGGGGACACCGTCGCGGTGATGGGTCCGAAGACCGCCGAGCAGCTGCCGGCGCTGCTGGGCATCCTCGCCGCCGGCGCGGTCTACCTGCCGATCGGAGTCGACCAGCCGAGCGACCGCGCGGAGCGGATCCTCGCGACCGGCGGCGTGCGGCTGGCGCTGGTCTGTGGCGGGCGGCGCCTGTCGGTGCCGGTGACCGAGGTGATGCTCGCCGATGTGATCCGCGACGCGCCCGCCGCGGTCGACGTCCACCTTCCGGCGGTGGACCCCGCGGGCCTCGCGTATGTCTTGTTCACCTCCGGCTCGACCGGCGAGCCCAAGGGTGTCGAGATGACGCACGACGGCGCGATGAACACCGTCGAATTTCTCAGCGGCCATTTCGATTTCGGTCCGGCCGACCGCTGCCTGGCCCTGTCGCACCTGGAATGCGACCTGTCGGTGTTGGACGTCTTCGCCACGCTGCGTTCGGGCGGTGCGATCGTGGTGGTGGACGAAGCACAGCGCCGCGATCCCGACGCCTGGGCCCGGCTCATCGACAACCACCGGGTCACCGTCCTGAATTTCCTGCCCGGCTGGCTCGAAATGCTCGTCGAGGTCGGCCACGACCGGCTGTCGTCCGTGCGGGCCGTGCTCACCGGCGGCGATTGGGTGCGGCCCGGCCTGGCCCGCCGGCTGCGGGAACAGGCGCCGGACCTTCGCTTCGCGGGACTCGGCGGTGCCACCGAAACCGCGGTGCACGCAACCCTTTTCGAGGTGACCGAGGAGCTGCCTTCGGACTGGACCGCGGTGCCCTACGGCCGGCCGTTCCCCAACATGGCCTGCCGGGTGGTCAACGACGCGGGCGCCGACTGCCCGGACTGGGTCGCGGGTGAGCTGTGGTTCTCCGGGCGGGGGATCGCCCGCGGTTACCGGGGGCGCCCCGAACTGACCGCGCAGCGGTTCGTCCACCACGAGGGCCGGACCTGGTACCGCAGCGGCGATCTGGCCCGCTACTGGCCCGACGGCACCCTTGAGTTCGTCGGCCGGGCCGATCACCGGATCAAGGTCAGCGGGTACCGGGTCGAACTCGGCGAGATCGAGTCCGCGCTGCGCCGGGTGGCCGGGGTGCGCTCGGCGGTGGCGGCCCTGTTGCCGGGCACCGACGTGCTCGCCGCCGCCGTCTGCCTCGACGACGGTTCGCTGACGACCCAGGGGATCCGCGAGGCGGTCGCCGATCTCGTTCCGGCGCACATGGTTCCGAAACACGTCTGTGTCGTCGAGCGCATCCCGTTCATCGGCGGCAAAATCGACCGGCGCGCCGTCACCGCCCACCTCGCGGCGGCGATCACCGATCAACCGGGTGGCACGTCGGCCTCGTACGAGGCGCCCCGGTCGCGGCTGGAGCGGGCGCTCTGCCATATCGTCGCGGGTCTCCTCGACCGGGACGCGGAGACCGTCGGCATCCACGACGACTTCTTCTCCCTCGGTGGCGATTCCGTGCGCGCTACGCAGGCCGTCGCGAGCATCCGGCAGTGGCTCGATTCGCCGAGCCTGATGGTGGCCGACGTCTTCGCCGCCCGGACCCCCGCCACCCTTGCCCGGCTGCTCGTCGGCCGGGAACCCGACGGCGAACGCCTCGAGCTGGTCGCCGAGGTCTACCTGGAGATCGTGGACATGTCGAGCGTCGACGTGCTGACCGAGCTCGACTCGGACGCCGGCCAACCAGCGGCAACCGAACCCGACAAGCGGGAGTTCCAACCCTGGATCAAGCGATTCACCGGCGGCGCGACACGCGGCTCGGTGGTGGTGTTCCCGCATGCCGGTGGCGCCGCTGCGGCCTACCGACCGCTGGCCAAAGCGCTGTCGGCCAACGACGTAGACGCCTATGTGGTGCAGTACCCGCAGCGCGCCGACCGGCGAAGCCACCCCGCGGCGGACAGCATCGAGGCGCTCGCGCACGAGCTGTTCGAGGCGGGCGACTGGGCTTCGGTGGCCCCGCTGAGCCTGTTCGGCCATTGCATGGGGGCGGTGGTCGCCTTCGAATTCGCCCGCGTCGCCGAACGCAACGGGGTGCCGGTGCGCGTCCTGTGGGCATCCGCCGGGCAATCCCCGTCGACCGCATCCGGGTACGGGCCGCTGCCGACCAGTGCCGACGGCGTGCTGGCCGACATGGTCGACCTCGGCGGCACCGATCCCGCGCTGCTCGACGACGAGGAATTCGTCGACCTGCTGGTGCGTGCGGTCCAGGCCGACTACCGCGCCCTGAACACGTATTCCTGTCGACCCGACGTCCGGATCGGTGCCGACATCCACGCGATCGGTGGCCATCACGACCATCGGATCAGCCGAGAGGTGTTGGCCAGCTGGGAGACTCACACCTCCGGCCGATTCACGGTGTCCGAATTCGAGGGCGGCCACTTTTACCTCAACGATCACCTCGACGCGGTGGCCCGGATGGTGAGCGCCCATGTCCGATAACGACCCCGTCGTCATCGTGGGCCTGGCGCTCGAGGCGCCGGGCGGGGTCGAAACCCCGGAGGACTACTGGGCGTTGCTGTCCGAACAGCGGGAGGCGCTCAGCCCGTTCCCCGCCGACCGCGGCTGGGCGCTGCGCGAGCTCTTCGACGGATCGCGGCGGGACGGCTTCAAACCGATCTGTGATCTCGGCGGATTCCTCTCCAGCGCAACGACATTCGATCCCGACTTCTTCGGCATCTCCCGCCGCGAAGCGGCCGCCATGGACCCCCAGCAGCGGGTCGCGCTGCGGGTGGCGTGGCGCAGCCTGGAAAACGGCGGCATGAACCCCGACGACCTCGCCGGGCACGACGTGGGTTGTTACGTCGGTGCCTCCGGACTCGAATACGGCCCGGGCCTGTCCGAGTTCTCCCACCACAGTGGCCATCTGATCACCGGGACGTCGCTGGCGGTCATCTCCGGGCGCATCGCCTACACGCTGGACCTGGCGGGGCCGGCGGTGACGGTCGACACCGCCTGCTCGTCGGCGATATCGGCGATCCACAGTGCCGTGCAGTCGATCCGCTCCGGCGACTGCGATCTCGCGCTTGCGGGCGCCGTCTGCGTGATGGGCACGCCGGGGTATTTCGTCGAATTCTCCAAGAAGCACGCCCTGTCCGACGACGGCCACTGCCGGCCCTACAGCGCGCATGCCAGCGGAACGGTCTGGGCCGAGGGCGCGGCCATGTTCGTGCTGCAGCGCCGGTCGAGGGCGCTGGCCGACGGGCGGCGCATCCTCGCCCAGGTGCGTGCCAGTGGCCTGAACTCCGACGGACGCAGCAACGGCCTGATGGCTCCCAGCGGTGAGGCGCAGCTGCGGCTGTTTCGGCGCGCGCTGGTGCAGGCGGGGGTCGAGCCCGCCGGGGTCGGGATGGTCGAGGGGCACGCGACCGGAACCCGCCTCGGCGACAGGGCCGAATTGCTCTCGCTCGCGGCCAGTTACGGCACCGCGCCGGCCGGACGGGGCCCGCTCCTCGGATCGGTCAAGTCCAACATCGGGCATGCGCAGGCCGCGGCGGGCGCACTGGGCCTGGCCAAGGTCATCGTGTCGGCCGAACACGCCGCGATACCCCCGACCCTGCACGTCGACGAGCCCAGCCGCGAAATCGACTGGGAGAGCCAGGGCTTGCGGCTGGCGGACAAGCTGACGCCATGGCCGGCCGTCGATGGCTGGCGCACCGCGGCGGTGTCCGCGTTCGGGATGAGCGGCACCAACACCCACCTGATCGTCTCGATGCCCGACGACGCGCCCGGGGGCAAGGTCGCGTGACAGTCCTCAAACGGCTGCCCGACGGGCGAATCCCGGTGCTGCTCAGCGCACACGGCGATGACCTGGTCGCCGCGGACGCGCGGGCGATCGCCGACTACCTCGACCGCCACCCCGAGGCGACTGTGGCCGACGTGGCCGGGCAGCTGCGCTCCACCCGGCGCGTCCGCAAGCACCGCGCGGTGTTACGGGCCGGGGACCGCCGCGAGCTCGCCGACGGGCTGCGCGCGCTGTCCGCAGGGCGCGAGCATCCGCTCGTCTCCAGATCGGCCCTCGGCGCCGCCCCGCGCCAGGCGTTCGTGTTCCCGGGCCAGGGCCGGCACTGGCCGGGCATGGGCGCCGCCGCCTACCAGACGCTTGCGGACTATCGCGCCGCGGTCGACCGCTGTGCCGAGGCGTTCGCGGCCGCCGGCGCCGGATCGGCGCTGCGCTATCTGACGGCCGCCGACGAAACAGAAGCCTTCTCGGAGATCGAGGTCCAGACGGCGCAATTCGTGCACGCCGTCGGCCTGGCGGAGGTGTGGCGCGGCTGCGGTGTGCGCCCCGACCTCACCGTCGGCCAGAGCCTCGGCGAGGTCGCCGCGGCGTACGTCGCCGGCAGCATCACGCTGCCGGACGCCGTCGCCGTCGTCGCCGCCCGCGCGAGCGTGGTCGGCCGCCTCCCCGGGCGCTACGCGATGGCGACCCTGGGCGTCGACGCCGGGGCGGCCGAGGCCCTCATCGCGGCGACCGACGGCTGGGCGGAGTTGTCGGTCGTGTACTCCGGATCGAGCGTCGCGGTGTCTGGCGATCGCGACGCGGTGGCCGCACTCGTCGACGCGGTGCACGCCGGCGGTCGGTTCGCCCGCGAGATCACCGCGGGCTTCCCGGGACACACCAGCCTGCTCGATGGGCTCCGCGACGAATTCCTCGCCCTGCTGCCCGCCGCCGAATTCGCCGACACACCCGTGCAATTCATCGGTGGCGCAAACGGCGACGTCGTCACGCCCGGCACCCCGTTCGGCGACTACTGGTTTGCGAACCTCCGCAACACGGTCCGGCTGGACCGGGCGTTCTCCTCGGCGATCCGCTGCGGCGCGCGGTCGTTCGTCGAGGTGTCGCCGCATCCCGCGCTGCTGGTGTCGATCGGCCAGGTCTTCGAGGACCGTCAGGCCGAGGACGCGGCGGTACTGGTCGGCTCGGCGCGCCGCGGCGAGCCGCTGGCCGACGCGCTGTCGGCGAACATCGCCACCGTGGCGGTGGCCGATCCGGGCCACGCCTGGGGCGACTACCTTGATGGCGACGGCGCTTTCCTGCACGGTTTTCCGAACGCGCCGATGCGGGCCATCCCGCTGTGGGCGCACCCCGAGCCGCTGCCTCCCCTGCCCGGCGCCGGCCTCGCGCTCAAGGCCACCGTCGAGCGCTGGGAACCGGCGCCGCGGAACTTGGCGTACGCCGGGCCGCGCGTGCGCGTCGCCGTGATCGATCTGGGCCGTGACGGCGCGCTCGGCGGGGCGCTGCGCGCGGCGATCGGGTCGCACCCGTTGGCCGAGCTCGGCGGGCCGCGGGAGTCCGACGTCGTCGTGGCGGTTGCGCCCGCGCTCGACGTGCCCGACGCCGGCCGGGCCGCCGATACCGTGACCGACCTGATCGGGACCGGCCTGCTCGGCTACGCGGACGCGCTCGGGCCGCGGTGCCGCGCCGTCTGTCTGGTCACCGTGGCCGCCGAGCGCGTCGGCGGCCAAGGCGCCCCCCCGTCGGCCGTGCAGGCGGCGCTGGCCGCTATGCACCGCAGCGTCGGGTACGAGCATCCCGAGCACGCCTTCACACAGATGGATCTGCCGTCATGGGAGCTGACACCGGCGGCCGCCGAGGTCGTCGTGGAGGCGTTGCTGTCCGGTCGCGGTGACGCCGCGCTGCGCGACTTTGCCGACGGCTGCGCGTTGTTCGAGCGCACGTTCCGCGACGTGCCCGCCCTGCCGCGGCCGTTGGATCCCGGCGCGCTGGAGGATGTCGTCATCACCGGCGGGTCGGGCACTGTCGGCACCCACTACGCCCGCCACCTCGCCGACCGCGGCGCCGGGCGCATCGTCCTGCTGAGCCGCCGCCCGGCGGACCCCGAAGTGCTGCGGGGCCTGACGGGCCGATACGGCACGCGGGTCGTGGCGGCGCCGTGCGACATCACCGACGCCGCCGAACTGTCCAGCGTCGCGGCGCAATACGGCGGTGGCGGTGCTTCGCTGATCGTGCATGCCGCCGGCGCCGCCGCGTTCGGTGCCCCCGCCGGATTGTCGGCGGCCGCCGTCGCGGACACCTTCGCCGCCAAGGTCAAGGGGCTGGAGCAGCTGGCCGAACTGTGGCCTCTGCGGGGCGACGCGCGAATGCTGTTGTGTTCCTCTGTCTCCGGGGTGTGGGGCGGGCGCGGACACGCCGCGTATTCGGCCGCCAACCGCCTGCTCGACGTGCTGGCCGCCCAGATCCGGTCCCGGGGCAGGCATTGCGCGGCGGTGCGCTGGGGGCTGTGGCAGGGCCAGGCGACCCTGGGCCGGGGCATCGCCGACGCGGCCGGCGTCGCGGACGTCGAACGGTCCGGACTGCGCCCGATGGAGCCGGGCAAGGCGATCGAGGCGAGCCTGCGCGAGTGGGGCGACGACCCGCTGGTGTTCGCCGCCGACGCGGGCCGGTTGCGAATCTTCCTGGACGGCAGGCGGTCTGAGACTCTCACCGAGCGGCCGACGCCCGAGCTACGGGTTCCGATCATCGATGCGGTGCGCCGCGAGTTGGCAGACGTGCTCGGCACCGGGCGGCCCGGCGAGATCGACCTGACCGAATCGCTCTTCGACCTGGGCATCGACTCGCTGATGGCGCTCGACCTACGAAAGCGTCTCCAGCGCACGACCGGCCGGACGGTGACCCTGGCGACGCTGATGGGCGAGATCACCGGCGAGGGACTCGTCGACCAACTCGAGGGCGCGAACGAGCGCCCGAGCACAGAAGGTGGATATTGCGCGTGACTGAGATCGCCGACACCGGCGCCCGGCTGGAGCTCCTCCGGCGCAGGCTCGCGGAACGCGGCCTGTCCTCGGGTACCGAGGACCGGGGCTCCCGGCCCGACGACCAGCTGTCCGACGGCCAGGCGCGGATGTGGTTCGTGCAGATGGCCGACCCCAGCGGCGCGTTGCTCAATGTCTGCGTCTCCTACCGGATTACCGGCCACGTCGACCTCGCCCGGCTGCACCACGCCGTCGACGAGGTCGCCAGGCGCCACCGGATACTGCGCACCACGTACACGGTCAGCGACGAGGGCGACCCCCGCCCGACGGTGCACGATGCTCTGCGGCCCGGATGGGCGCAGCACGATCTGAGCGACCTGCCGGACCATGCGCGCCGACTCCGGCTCGAAGTGCTGGCCCAGCGGGAATTCGCCACGCCCTTCGACCTTTCCGCAGACGCGCCGCTGCGGATCACCGTCGCCCGCACGGCACCCGACGAACACGTCCTGCTGCTGGTCGCCCACCACATCGCCTGGGACGACGGCTCCTGGCGGGTGTTCTTCGCCGACCTGACTACGGCTTACACCGGTGCCGGTCTGGGACCGGAGCGCCATGCGTCAGCGCCCGCCGGCCCCGACACCACCGAGGCCGACCTCGACTACTGGCGGGCCGTGATGGCCGACCCGCCCGAGCCGCTGGAACTGCCCGGGCCCGCCGGGACGAACATGCCGGGCAACTGGCGCGCCGCCCGCAGCACGCTGCGGCTCCCGGCCGACGTCGCCCAGCGGGTGATTTCGATGGCGCGCGACACCGGCTGCACCCCCTACATGGTGCTGTTGGCCGCGTTCGGCGCCCTGATGCACCGCTACAGCCACAGCGACGACTTCCTGGTGGCCGCGCCCGTGCTCAACCGCGGTGCCGGAACCGACGACAGCATCGGGTATTTCGGCAACACGGTGGCGCTGCGGCTGCGGCCACGCCCGGCGATGACCTTCCGCCAGTTCCTGACCGCGACGCGCGACGTCGCCACCGGCGCGTTCGCGCACCAGCGGGTCAGCCTGGATCGCGCGGTGCGCGAGCTGAACCCGGACCGCCGCCACGGGGCCGAACGGATGACCCGGGTCAGCTTCGGCTTCCGCGAGCCCGACGGTGGCGGGTTCCGGCCGCCCGGGGTCGAGTGCGAGCGTTACGACCTGCGCAGCAACCTCACCCAGCTCCCGCTGGGCTTCATGGTCGAATTCGACGGCGCCGGTGCGCTGGTCGAGGCCGAGCACCTGCTGGACATCCTCGAGCCGGCCCTGGTGCGCCAGCTGCTCGACCACTTCGCCGTGCTGCTCGACGACGCCCTCGCCGCGCCGGACAAGCCGCTGGCCCGGCTAAACCTGATGGGCGAGGCCGACGCGGCGTGGCTGCGCCAGGTGTCGCGCGGCGAATCCTTCGACGCCGCACCCAACACGCTGGCCGAGCTGGTGTCCGCTCAGGCCGCGCGCACCCCCGACGCCGTCGCCGTCAGCTACGAGGGCAGGCGGTTCACCTACCGCGACATCAACGAGGCCGCAAATCGCTTGGCGCACTGGCTGATCGAGCGGGGGATCGGCGCCGAGGACCGGGTCGCCGTGCTGCTGGACAAGTCGCCGGACCTGGTCATCACCGCGCTGGGGGTCGCCAAGGCCGGCGCGGTGTATGTGCCCGTCGACCCCACGTACCCGCCCGATCGCCTGACGTTCATCCTCGGCGACTGCGACGCGAAGCTGGTGCTGCGCGAGCCGGTCGGTGGCCTGGCCAGCCAGCGTGCCGACGACCCCACGGACGCCAACCGCGTCCGGCCGCTGAGGCCGGACAACACCGCCTACGTGATCTACACGTCGGGGACCACCGGGTTGCCGAAAGGCGTTGCGGTGTCGCACCGCCCGGTCGCGGAGTACTTCGCCTGGTTCCGGGGTGAATACGGCGTCGACGACACCGACCGACTGCTGCAGGTGGCCTCGCCGAGCTTCGACGTGTCGATCGCCGAGATCTTCGGCACGCTGGCCTGCGGCGCGCGGATGGTGATCCCGCGCCCGGGCGGCCTCAACGACATCGGCTACCTCACCGCCCTGCTGCGCGACGAGGGCATCACGGCGATGCATTTCGTGCCGTCCCTGCTGGGCCTGTTCCTGTCGCTGCCCGGGGTCAACGAGTGGCGCACGCTGCAGCGGGTACCCATCGGGGGCGAGCCGCTGCCCGGCGAGGTGGCCGACAAGTTCCACGCCACCTTTGACGCGCTGCTGCACAACTTCTACGGACCCACCGAGACCGTCATCAACGCCAGCCGGTACAAGGTCGAGGGCCCGCAGGGCACCCGCATCGTGCCCATCGGCCGGCCCAAGATCAACACCACCATGTACCTGCTCGACGACGCGCTGCAACCGGTACCGGTCGGCGTCATCGGCGAAATCTACCTCGGCGGAACGCATCTGGCGCACGGTTACCATCGCCGCCCCCGGCTGACCGCCGAACGCTTCGTCGCCGACCCCTTCAGCCCGGGCGCCCGCATGTACCGCACCGGGGACCTCGCTCGCCGCAATGCGGACGGCGACGTCGAATTCGTCGGGCGCGCCGACGAACAGGTCAAGATCCGCGGGTTCCGCATCGAATTGGGTGACGTCGCCGCGGCGATCTCGGTCGACCCCAGCGTCGGGCAGGCCGTTGTGGTGGTGAGCGACCTGCCCCGCCTGGGCAAGAGCCTGGTCGGCTACGTGACGCCCGCGGTGGGCGACGACGGCAGGGCCGACGTGTCGGCCGTCGACCTCGACCGGATCAGGGCCCGGGTGGCCGCGGCGCTGCCCGAATACATGGTGCCGGCAGCGTACGTCGTGCTCGACGAGATCCCCATCACCGCGCACGGCAAGATCGACCGGGCCGCGCTGCCCGAACCCGAGGTCACCGCCGGCGCCGAGTTCCGCGAACCGGGGACGGCGACCGAACGGCGGGTCGCCGAACTGTTCGCCGAGCTGCTCGGCCGGGACCGGGTGGGCGCCGACGACTCGTTCTTCGACCTCGGCGGCCACTCGCTGGTGGCGACGAAGTTCGTTGCGGGGGTGCGCAATGCGTTCGGGGTCGACCTCGGAGTGCGGGAGATCTTCGAGCTCGCGACGGTGGCGCGGATCGCCGGGCACATCGACACGCTCGACGCCGGGGCGGCCCGGCCGCGGTTGGTGCCGACCGCGCGGGACGGTGCCGCGCCGCTGTCGTCGTCGCAGCTGCGGACCTGGTTCACCTATCGGTTCGACGGCGCCAACGCCGTCAACAACATTCCGTTCGCGGCCGCCCTGCGCGGCCCCTGCGACGCCGACGCGCTGGCGGCGGCCATCACCGACGTCGTGGCGCGGCACGAGATCCTGCGCACCACCTACCGCGAGATCGACGGGGTGCCGCACCAGATCGTGCACTCACCCGCCGAGGTGCCGGTGCGCCGCGCCGACGGGCCCGACGAAGACTGGCTGCGGGCGCGGCTCGACGACGAGCGGCGCCACGTCTTCGACCTCGAAACGGACTGGCCGATCCGTGCGGCGCTGCTGCGGGTACCGGGTCAGAGCGTGCTGTCCCTGGTGGTGCACCACATCGCCGGCGACCAGTGGTCCGCGGGAGTGCTCTTCACCGATCTGCTGACCGCCTACCGGGCCCGGACCCGGGGCCAGCGTCCGGCCTGGGAGCCGCTGCCGGTGCAGTACGCGGATTACGGGGCCTGGCAGGCGGCGCTGCTGGACGAGGCGGCGGATGTCGCCGGCCGCCAACGTGATTACTGGGTGCGCCAGCTGGCGGGGTTGACCCCCGAGGACGGCCTGCGCCCGGACTTCGAGCGCCCGGCGTTGCTCAGCGGCGCGGGCGACGCCGTCGAGTTCGAGTTCGGGCCGGCGACCCGCCGGAAGCTGACCGCCCTGGCCCGCGACCTCGGCGTCACGGAGTTCATGCTCCTGCAGGCCGCCGTCGCCGTCGTGCTGCACAAGGCGGGGGGCAGCACGGACGTCCCCATCGGTACCCCGGTGGCCGGCCGTGGCGAGGCCGACTTGGACCGGCTGATCGGGTTCTTCGTCAACATCGTGGTGCTGCGCAACGACCTGCGCGGCGACCCGACGCTGCGCGAGGTGCTGCGGCGGACCAGGGAGATGGCGCTGGCGGCCTACGCCCACCAGGACCTGCCGTTCGACCGGGTGGTGGACGCCGTCCGGCCGGGGCGGTCGCTGTCGCGCAACCCGCTGTTCGACGTGGTGGTGCACGTGCGCGAGCAGCTGCCGCAGGCCCAGGTGATCGACAGCGGGCCCGACGGTGACACCACGTTCAGTGCGCTGGAGCCGACGTTCGACGTCGCGCACGCCGACATGTCCGTCAACTTCTTCGCGTCCGAAAACGGCTACCGCGGCCACGTCATCTACCGCCCCGAACTGTACAAACGCGGGAGCGTCGAACGGTTCGCCGGGTGGCTGGGGCGCGTCCTCGACGCGTTCGCTGACCACCCCGATCAGCGGCTGCGCGACGTCGAGATCGGCGGCGCCGAGGAGAGGCGGCGCATCCTCGACCGCTCGGGCGCGGCGCTGGTGTACCTGCTGGACGCCGCGCTGAAGCCCGTCCCGGTCGGTGTGGTGGGCGACGTGTACTACGGCGGTGGCGCGGCCGCGAGCGCCCGGCTGCCGGAGGCGGCGTCGACCGCCACCCGCTTCGTCGCCGATCCGTTTGCGGCGCAACCGGGTTCGAGACTCTACCGCACCGGTGAGCGCGGGGTGTGGGACGACGCCGGCCTGCTGGTGTTGCTGCCCGGGGCCACGGCCTCGCGGCAGCCGGCGCCCACACCGGCCCCCGGGCCCGCCGAGCCGCCCGGCACCGCCACCGAGCGCACCCTGGCCGCCATCCTCGCCGCCGTGCTCGACGCCGGGGAGGTCGGGCGCTCCGACGAGTTCTTCAGCCTTGGCGGAGATAGCATCTGCGCCGTACGGGTGGCCGCACAGGCGCGCGACGCCGGCCTGCCGCTGACCCCGCGGATGGTGTTCGAGCATCCCGTGCTCCATGAGCTCGCCGCCGCCCTCGACGCCAAGTCGGAAAGCGAAACCGATTCGGCAGACACGCACCACGCGCCGATGAGCGCGTCGGGGCTGTCCGCCGACGAACTGGCGGAGCTGACCTCGTCGTGGGGTCACCAGCCGTGACGCGGGCCGACGAGCGACCGGCCATTGAGGACGTGCTGGCACTCAGCCCCCTCCAGCAGGGGCTGTTCTCGATGGCGGCGCTCAGCGACACCGAATCCGGCGACGCCGACCCCTACGTCATCGCGATGGCGGCCGATGTTGCCGGGCCGCTCGACGTCGCCCTCCTGCGCGGGTGCGCCGCGGCGATGCTGACCCGGCACCCGAACCTGCGGGCGAGCTTCGTGCACGGCAACCTCAGCCGGCCCGTACAGGTGATCCCCGCCAGCGTGCAGGTGCCCTGGCGCTGCGTGCGCGCCGAACCCGGCGACGTCGGGGCGCTGGAAGCCGAAGAGCGCAATCGACGTTTCGATCTGGGCCGCGGCCCGCTGATCCGGTTCCTGCTCATCGAACTGCCCGGGCAGCGGTGGCGGCTATCGGTCGTCGCGCATCACATCGTCATCGACGGTTGGTCGCTGCCCCTGTTCGTCTCCGAGCTGCTCACGCTGTACCGGGCCGCTGGTGACCCCGCCGCCCTGCCGCCCGCGCCCCGGCCCTACCGCGACTACATCGGCTGGCTGGCCGCCCGCGACCAGTCGGCCAGCCGGGCGCTGTGGGCCGAACACCTCGACGGCCTGGACGGCCCGACGCTGCTGTCGCCGGCGCTCACCGCCGCCCCGCCCGGGGCGGGCATCCCGCGGCGCACCACGCTGGATCTCGACACCGGCGCCACCGCCGCGCTGGCCGAGGCCGCCCGGGACCGCGGCGTAACGCTCAACACGCTGGCTCAGATGGCCTGGGCTATAACCCTTTCGGCGCTCACCGGTCGCGACGACGTGACCTTCGGCGTGACGGTGTCCGGCAGGCCCGGCGAACTGTCCGGCGTGGAGACAATGGTCGGCCTGTTCATCAACACCGTCCCGTTACGGGTGCGGCTCGACCCCCGGCACCCCGTCGGTTCGCAATGCCTTGCCCTGCAACGGGAATCGGCCACGCTGCGCGACCACAGCTATCTGGGGCACGCCGAACTGCGTTCGATCGCCGGCGTCGGCGAGCTGTTCGACACCCTGCTGGTGTACGAGAACTTCCCACCGGGCGAGGTGGTGGGCGCCACCGAGCTCGCCGCCAACGGCGCGATCTTCCGCCCGATGGCCCTGGACAGCGTGTCGCATTTCCCGGTGACCATCGCCGCGCACCTGACGGCGGGGCGGCTGACCGTCCTGGTAGAGGTGCTCGACGGCGCGCTGGGCGCCATGAAGCCGGCGGAACTCGGCGGCCGCCTGCTGGCGGTGTTGCAGCGGTTGGTGGCGTCGTGGGACCGGCCGCTGCGTGAGGTCGACGTCCTGCTCGAGGCCGAGCGCGCCTCCGCCGTGGCCGGGCCGGCCCACCCCCGCGCGGCGGGCGGCGCGGTGCACCTCCGATTCTCCGAAGTCGCCGCCGCTCAACCGGATTCGGTCGCTCTGCGGTGGGCCGACGGCCGGCTGACCTACCGGGAGCTCGATGCGCGGGCCGACCGGCTGGCCGCCACGCTCAGCCGGGCAGGCGTGGCCGACGAAGCCCCCGTGGCGATCGTGCTGCCCCGGGGCCCGAGTTACGTCGTCGCCATGCTGGCGATCCTGAAGGCCGGCGGCATGATCGTGCCGCTGGACCCGTCGATGCCGGCCGAGCGGCTGAGCGAAATCCTGCGGCAGACGTCTGCCTCGGTGGTCGTCGACGAGGAGGCGATGGCGGCGGCCGAAACCCAAGGGCCGCCTGATGATTACCTCGCGGCCATCGTGGCCCCCGACGGGGCCGCCTACGCGGTGTTCACCTCGGGAACCACCGGCGCACCCAAGGGCGTCGTCGGCACCCACGGCGCCCTCCTGGCCTACGCCGACGACCACATCGACCGCGTGCTGCGGCCGGCGGCGGCCCGAATTGGGCGCCCGCTGTGCGTCGCGCACGCGTGGTCCTTCACCTTCGACGCGGCGTGGCAACCGCTGGCGGCCCTGCTCGGCGGCCACTCGCTGTACATCGTCGACGACGCCCGCCAGCGCGACGCCGAGGCGCTGGTCGACGTGATCGACCGGTGGGGCCTTGACATGATCGACACCACGCCGTCGATGTTCGCCCAGCTGTACAGCGCGGGACTGCTCCGACGGGTGCCACTGGCGGTCCTCGCGCTCGGGGGGGAGGCCCTGGGCACCGCGGCGTGGAACGGGATCCGCGCGGAATGCGCGCGCACGGACATGACGGCCTTCAACTGCTACGGGCCGACCGAAACTACCGTCGAGGCCGTCGTCGCCGCCATCGACGAGCACCCGCGACCCACCATCGGGCGCCCGACCCGCACCACCCGGGCGTACATCCTGGACTCCTGGCTGCGGCCGGTGCCGGACGGCGCCGCGGGTGAGCTCTACCTCGCGGGCGACCAGTTGACCCGGGGCTACCTCGGGCGCGCGGCCGAGACGGCCACCCGCTTCGTTGCCGACCCGCACGGCCGGGGCGGCCGCATGTACCGCACCGGAGACGTGGTGCGCCGCCTGCCCGACGGCGGGCTGGAGTTCCTCGGCCGCAGCGACAACCAGGTGAAGATCCGCGGTTTCCGCGTCGAGCCGGGAGAGATCGCCGCGGTCCTGAGCGCCCACCCGGGGGTACACGGAGCCCACGTGACGACCCGGCCCCATGCGAGCGGTCCCCGGCTCGTCGCCTACGTCGCGGGCGGGACGAACCCGCCGGCGCCGGCCGAACTGCGCTCGATGCTGACCGACCGCCTGCCCCGCCACCTGGTTCCCCACCACATCGTCGTCCTGAGCCAGTTGCCCCTGACCCCACACGGCAAGGTCGACGAAAAGGTTCTGGCGGCAATCGATCTGGCCGAGGGTTCCGCGACGCCGCCGGAGACGCCCACCGAGACGGCGCTGGCCGAGGCGTTCGCCGACGTCCTGGGGGCGGACACCGGCGACGTCGACATCACGGCCGGCTTCCTGCAGCTCGGTCTGGACAGCATCGTGGCCCTGTCGGTCGTGCAGGCCGCACGCCGGCGCGGCATCGCGCTGCGGGCCAGGCTGATGGTGGAATGCGAAACGATCCGGGAGCTCGCCGCGGCCGTCGACTCGGCCGCGGCGCAGCCGCTGACCACGGGCGACGCCGAGACCGGCGAGCCGATCCCGGTGCTGCCCAACGTCCATTGGCTCTACGAGCACGGGGACCCGCGCCGCCTCGCGCAGACCGAAGTCATCACGCTGCCCGAGGCCATCACCCGCCAGGGCCTGGACGCGCTGCTGTCCGCCGTCGTCGACGGGCACGAGGTGCTACGGTGCCGGCTGGACCGCGGCGCGATGGCGCTTGTCCCGCAACCGAAGTCGGGCCTCCTCACCGAGGCGTGGGCCGAAGGCGACCTGATCGACGAGGTCGCGAAGGAGGTGCTGAACGCGACCGAGGGCCTCGACCCGGAGGCCGGTCGGCTCGTGTCGGCGGTGTGGCTGCGCGCGCCCGGCGTGCTGGTGCTGACGGCCCACGTGATGGCGATGGATCCGGCCTCATGGCGCATCGTGCTGAGCGAGCTCGACGCCGGTCTGCACGCTCTCGCCGCGGGGCGGGAACCCGCACCCGCGCGTGAGCACACCAGCTACCGGCGGTGGTCGGGGCTGCTGGCCGAACGGGCCCGGACCCTGGACACCGAGGGCTTCTGGGCCGCCGAAATCGCAGGCCCCGACCCGCGACTGGGCGCCCGCCGGCTGCGGCCGGAGACCGACCGGGTCGGCGATCTGACGATCAGCGTCGCGGCCTGTGGCGCCGACCTGACCGCCCGCTTGCTGGCCAAAGCGTCGGCGGCGCAACCGATCGACGAGCTGCTGGTCACCGCGGCGGCGCGCACGGTGACCGCGTGGCGGCGCCGGCGCGGCCAGGCCACACCGGCGCCCCTGCTGGCGCTCGAGACGCACGGCCGCGCGGAGGTCGACATCGACGGGGCCGCCGATACCAGCGACACCGTCGGCCTGCTCACCGCGATCTTCCCCCTGCGCATCCACTCCGACGGCCCCACCGACCTGGCCCGCATCCCGGGCAGCCGCGTCGACTACGGCCTGCTGCGGTACCTGCGGCCCCACGGCGCGCTCCGCCACCACCCCGAGCCGCAGCTGTTGCTCAACTACCTCGGCAGCCTCCACGTCGGTGTCGGCGACCTGAACCTCGATCGCGAACTACTGTCGGGCGTGCGGTGGGCGCCGGAACCACACCAGGCGGTGCGCCACGAGCTGACCGTGGTGGCGGGCATCCTCGGGACGGGCGATGCGCGCGTGCTGGCCACCCAGTGGCGGACGCTGCCCGACATTCTCAGCGACACAGATATTGCTGCGCTGCAACAGATTTGGACTGAAGAGCTGGAGGAGTTGGCGCGATGAGCACACTGGCGATCCTGGGCGCGGGGGCGAAGGCGGTGGCCGTGGCCGCCAAGGCATCGGTGTTGCGCGACATGGGCGTCGAGGTGCCCGAGGTGGTCGCGGTCGAGCGCGCCGGCGTGGGGGCCAACTGGCGGGCCAGCGGCGGCTGGACCGACGGGGCGCACCGGCTGGGCACCAGCCCCGAAAAGGACGTCGGCTTCCCCTACCGCTCGGCGCTGGTTCCCCGCCGCAACGCCGAACTCGACGAACGGATGACCCGCTACAGCTGGCAGTCCTACCTGATCGCGACGGGGTCGTTCGCCGAGTGGGTCGACCGCGGCAGGCCGGCCCCGACCCATCGCCGATGGAGCCAGTACCTGGCCTGGGTGGCCGACCACGTCGGCCTCAACGTGGTGCACGGAGAGGTGGAGGGTCTGGCCGTGACCGGTGATCGGTGGGCGCTGCACACGCGGGAAGCCACCGTGGACGCCGACGCGCTGATGATCACCGGGCCGGGCCAGGCAGAGAAGTCGCTGCTGCCCGGCAATCCGCGGGTGTTGTCGATCGCGCAGTTCTGGGATCGCGCCGCGGGCCACGACCGCATCACCGCCGAGCGGGTGGCGGTCATCGGTGGCGGGGAGACGGCCGCCTCGATGCTCAACGAGCTTTTCCGGCACCGTGTTTCGACCATCACGGTCATCTCCCCGCAGGTGACGCTGTTCACCAGGGGGGAGGGCTTCTTCGAGAACTCGCTGTTCTCGGACCCGACCGATTGGGGGGCCCTGACGCTGGACGAACGCCGCGACGCGCTGGCCCGCACCGACCGCGGCGTGTTCTCGGCGAGCGTGCAGGAGGCGCTGCTGGCCGACGACCGCATCCATCACCTGCGCGGCCGGGTCGCGCACGCGGTGGCGCGGCAGGGACAGATCCGGTTGACACTGTCGACCAATCGGGGCAGCGAGCACCTCGAGACCGTGCACGGCTTCGACCTCGTCATCGACGGGTCGGGCGCCGACCCGCTCTGGTTCACCTCACTGTTCCGTCAGGACGCCCTCGACCTGCTCGAGCTGGCGCTGGGTCGGCCCCTGAATGCGGATAGCCTGCAGGAAGCGATCGGCCACGACCTGTCCGTCGTCGACCTGACGCCGAAGTTGTTCCTGCCCAACCTGTCCGGGCTCACCCAGGGGCCCGGATTCCCCAACCTCAGCTGCCTCGGACTACTGTCCGACCGGGTGCTGGGGTCTACCCTGAACGCCGCGGGCCCGGGCGACGCGTCCAGGCACCACACGACAAGGAGACGCGATGAGCACCAACCCCTTTGACGACGACAACGGCGCCTTCCTGGTGCTGGTGAACGACGAGGAGCAGCACAGCCTGTGGCCCGCGGCCGCGAGCGTGCCGGCCGGCTGGCGGGTAGCTTTCGGCGAGGCCGACCGCGCCGCGTGTCTCGACTACGTCGAACGCCACTGGACCGACCTGCGTCCGAAGAGCCTGCGCGAGGCCATGGCCGGCGACCTGGCCCACGAGTGACCGTCCGAGCGTGCCCGTACCGTGACCCGCCCGAGACCCGGGACCGCGGTGGGGCAGGCAGAATTGCGGCTGTTGGGTGATCGCGCCGTCCCGCGAGGACGCACGTCAGCCCATGCAAACCAAGGGGAGGAACCAACCATGCGAATCACTGTCGCCGCCACCGGGATGGCGGCTTTGGGCGCCGTCGGCGCGGCGGCCGTCGGCGTGACCTGCGCCGCCACCGGTACCGCGGCGGCTCAGCCGGCCGCGATCGGCGCCGCCCACGGGCCGGCGTTGCCGCAGGACCCGCCGCCCCCACCGGGCTTGCCGACCCCCGACCAGCTGTCGAACCTCTGCAACCAGGTCACCGACCCCGGCGTCTCGTACACCACCAAGATGAACCTGGTCGAGAACGGCATCACCCCGGACGAGGGCCATCTCGCCGATCACGACCTGAGGAAGGCATATCGAGACGGCAAGTTCCCGGAGACCTTCGCCGTGACGAACATCGCGCCGGCCGGCCCGAACGCCGCCCAGGCCGACGTGGCGATCTCGGGCCCGAAGTTCGCCGGGCCGGTCTCCAAGCACCTGGCGTTCATCGACCAGGGCGGCAACTGGATCCTGCAGCACGATTCCGCGATCGCGCTGCTGCAGGCGGCGACGGGTTAGCGGCCCACGAACCCGCCGGCTTCCTGGGCTGCCACACAGCTGCGGCACAGAATCCTCTGTGCGCGCACACAGGGCTCGGCCGTAACGTCACCGGCCTGAGTCGCGAAACACCAGTCACAGCAAGCACAATCACTCGCGGCACCCGCGAATCGGAGGGGGAGGACCTACCCGTGAAGCTCACCATCACATCGCTCGCCACCAGCGTGGCGGCCGTCGGCGCCATCGGGGCGGCGGCCATCGGGTTCGCGGCCCTGACGCCCTCGGAGGCGGGCGGTGCCGCCGCCCAGGTGCGGCTCGTCGCGGTCGGCGCCCCCTTGCCGCAGGACCCGGCCCTGGCCGCCAGCGTTCCGACCGCCGCCCAGCTGACCGGCGTACTGACCAGCCTGGCCGATCCCAACGTGCCGTTCGCCAACAAGAGCAACCTGGTCGAGGGCGGCATCAGCGGGATGGAGGCGCATGTCGCCGACAAGAAGCTGAAGAAGGCCGACAAGAACGGCGACCTGCCGCTCGCGTTCAGCGTCACCAACATCCAGCCCGCCGCCGCCGCCGGCTCGGCGACCGCCGACGTCGCCGTGTCGGGCCCGAAGCTCCCGACCCCGGTCACCCAGAGCGTCACCTTCGTCAACCAGGGCGGGTGGATGCTGTCGCGGTCCTCGGCCATGGAGCTGATCCAGGCCGCCGGCCAGTAGCCCCCGCCCGGGCGGGTAGCGGACGCGAGCCGTCGCTACCCGCCCGTCGCGTTTGCGGCCAGCCTGGCGACGCGCCCGGGGTCGGACAGCACGTCGATCGCCGCAACCCGCCCGTGGCGCACCAGGAACGCCATGATCGCCGTCGGCGCGCCGGCGACCAGGATCACCGCGCCCGCGGCGCCGTTGACGGTGGCCGCGCGCACCTCCCGCTCGGGCCGCCCGTATCCGCGGGCCAACTCGGCCACCGACGCGGCGCCTTCGGCCCGGAAGCCCGGGGCCCGGGGGCCGAAGTCGCCCCGCAACACCACGTCGGGGTGCAGCACCGCCACCAGCCGATCGAAATCGCCCGTGCGGCCGGCCGCGAAGAAGGCGTCGACGGCCTCGCGCTGCGCCGAGATGTCGCCGTCGGGGGCGGGGTCGGCGCGCTCGATGCGCCGGCGCGCCCGGCTGGCCAGCTTGCGAGCCGCCTCCGGCGTGCGCTCGACGATCGGGGCGATCTGGTCGAACGGGACGCCGAACACGTCGTGCAGGACGAACGCCAGCCGCTCCGACGGCGGCAGCGTGTCGAGCACCACGAACAGGGCCAGGCCCACCGCGTCGGCCAGCATGGCCTGGTGTTCCGGATCGAACTCGCCCTCGGCGGCCACGATCGGGTCAGGCAGGCGGCGGGCCGGTTCCTCCCGCCCGCGGGCGTGCCGGTCGCGCAACGCGTTGAGGCAGACGCGGGCGACCACGGTCGTCAGCCAGGCGTCGGGATTGGCGATCTCCTCGCCGACGCTGCCGGACCAGCGCAGCCACGCCTCCTGCACGGCGTCCTGCGCGTCGTCGACCGAGCCCAGCATGCGGTAGGCGATCGCGCCGAGCCGCGGCCGGGCCGCCTCGAACCGCGCGGTCAGCGACGCGTCCATCGATCACCTGCCACCGGCGCCGGGCAGCGCGCACACCCTGTCACCGGAGAATCCGGCCGCCCCGATCCCGAGCGGGATGTTGAAGCGGGCCCGCAGGTTGCCCAGCCCGATGACGTGGGTGAGCCCGACGAGCTGGGCGGTGTCGAAGTGGGCGTGCAGGGCGTCGAAGAGGCGGTCGCTCACCTCGACCGGGGTGCGGCTGACCGCGGTGGCGTAGTCGAGGATCAGCTTGTCGACCTCGGAGAAGCAGGGCGCGTCGCGGTGGTCCGACAGGGCCAGCAGCTCCTCGTCGGTGATGCCCCACCGGCGGGCGATCTGCGAGCCCAGGTCGATGCAGTACTCGCAGCGCACCGTCGTCGCGGCCTTCAGCTCGGCCAGGGCGCGGTGGCGGGGAGTGAGGATGTCCAGCCTGGATTCGGCCTGCTCCAGCCTTCCGTACGCGGTGAGCAACCGGGGGATGTGCGCGTACATGCGCAGCGGCTCGAGCATCCCCGCCGCGTCCGGGCCGAGCCCGGTCAGCCGCGCCAGCTTGCGCCGGGTGAAGAAGAAGGCGATCTTGGCGCCGAAACCGGCGTCGCGGTCGGAGACTCCCGGTAGCCGGGACATGGCAAACCTCCTTGAGGGTGTGGCTCGACGGTTCTGACTACGTCGACACCCGGCGAGGCCTAAACGTGACCGAGCCCTCCTACCGGTGTTGGCTCACCAGCGCGTCCATGTCGAACACCCGGGCGTGCAGCACCGTGCGGTTCCGCAGGGCCGCGCGGACCGCCCGGTGCAGCCCGTCCTCGAGATAGGTGATGCCCTTCCACTTCACGGCGTGCGGGAACAGGTCGCCGTAGAAGGTGGAGTCCTCCGAGAGCAGCCGGTCGAGCGCGAGCACCGTTGTGGTGGTGACCAATTCGTCGAGCCGGATCTGCTGCGGGGGGATCTGCGACCAGTCGCGGTAGGACAGCCCGTGCTCCGGATACGGCTTGCCTTCGCGCACGCCCTTGAAGATCATCGCCGCGCCTTCCCCGCTGCCCGCCCCGACGCGTCACCGCGGCCCGACCGGTTCATGCACGACAGGCTAGCCCGAAACGGTTTGCGCAGCGATCGCTGGCCGGAGGCATCCGCGGGTTGCTGTGTGGCGGTCAGCCCGCCTCAACACCGTAAAATGAACCGGTCAGGGCGGGATCAAGGGAGGTGACACGCCGATGGGAAGCGCCGACGACCGTCGCTTCGAGGTGCTGCGTGCGATCGTCGCCGACTTCGTCGCCACCAAGGAACCGATAGGGTCCAAGTCGCTGGTGGAGCGCCACAACCTCGGGGTGTCGTCCGCGACCGTCCGCAACGACATGGCGGTGCTGGAGGCCGAGGGCTACATCACCCAGCCGCACACCAGCTCCGGGCGCGTGCCGACCGAGAAGGGCTACCGCGAGTTCGTCGACCGCCTCGACGACGTCAAGCCGCTGTCGTCGGCCGAGCGCCGGGCGATCCAGCACTTCCTCGAGTCCGGCGTCGACCTCGACGACGTGCTGCGGCGCGCGGTGCGGTTGCTGGCCCAGCTGACGCGCCAGGTCGCCGTCGTGCAGTACCCCACGCTGACCTCGTCGACGGTGCGGCACCTGGAGGTGATCGCGCTGACCCCCGCCCGGCTGCTCATGGTCGTCATCACCGATTCCGGCCGGGTCGACCAGCGCATCGTCGAACTGGGTGACGTCATCGACGACCACCAGCTTTCCCAGCTGCGCGACATGCTCGGCCAGGCGCTGGTGGGCAAGAAGCTGTCGGCTGCCTCGATCGCGGTGGCCGACCTCGCCGGTCAGCTGCGCAGCCCGGACGGCCTGGGCGACGCCGTCGGCCGCTCGGCGACGGTGTTGCTCGAGTCGCTGGTCGAACACACCGACGAGCGCCTGGTGATGGGCGGCACCGCGAACCTCACCCGCAACGCCGCGGATTTCGGGGGTTCGCTGCGCTCCATCCTGGAGGCGCTCGAGGAGCAGGTGGTGGTGTTGCGGTTGCTTGCGGCGCAGCAGGAGGCCGGCAAGGTGACCGTGCGCATCGGCCACGAGACCGCGGTCGAGGAGATGGCCGGCACGGCGATGGTGACCACCGCCTACGGCACCTCGGACACCGTATACGGCGGCATGGGTGTGCTGGGACCCACCCGGATGGACTATCCGGGAACTATCGCCAGTGTTGCTGCGGTTGCTCTTTATATCGGCGAAGTCCTGGGTGCCCGATGAGCGCGCACCCGGCCGCGATCACGCGGCAAGAAAAGGCATAAGAAAGGTCAAGCGTGGCACGCGACTATTACGGGCTGCTCGGCGTGAGCAGAAACGCCAGCGACGCGGAGATCAAGCGCGCGTACCGCAAACTGGCGCGCGAACTGCATCCCGACGTCAATCCCGACGAGGCCGCGCAGGCGAAGTTCAAGGAGATCAGCGCCGCCTACGAGGTCCTCAGCGACCCCGAGAAGCGCCGGATCGTGGACCTCGGCGGCGACCCGCTGGAGAACGCCGCCGCGGCCGGCGGCGGGTTCGGCGGCTTCGGCAACCTGGGCGACGTGTTCGAGGCCTTCTTCGGCGGCGGCTTCGGCGGGGGTTCGGCCTCCCGCGGCCCGTCGGGCCGGGTGCGGCCCGGCTCGGATTCGCTGCTGCGGATGCGGCTCGATCTCGAAGAGTGCGCCACCGGGGTCACGAAGCAGGTGACCGTCGACACCGCCATCCTCTGCGACCGCTGCCAGGGCAAGGGCACCAACGGCGACTCGGCGCCGATCCCGTGCGACACGTGCGGCGGCCGCGGCGAGGTGCAGACGGTGCAGCGCTCGCTGCTGGGCCAGATGGTGACGTCGCGGCCCTGCCCGACCTGCCGCGGCGTCGGCACCGTCATCCCGGACCCCTGCCACCAGTGCATGGGCGACGGCCGCGTCCGCGCCCGCCGGGAGATCAGCGTCAAGATCCCTGCCGGCGTCGGCGAGGGCATGCGGGTTCGGCTCGCCGCCCAGGGCGAGGTCGGGCCGGGGGGCGGGCCGGCCGGCGACCTATACGTCGAGGTCCACGAGCAGGCCCACGACATCTTCGTCCGCGAGGGCGACGACCTGCACTGCACGGTGTCGGTGCCGATGGTCGACGCGGCGCTGGGCGCGACGGTCACCGTCGACGCCATCCTGGACGGCATGAGCGAGATCACCATCCCACCGGGGACCCAGCCCGGCGCCGTGATCACGCTGCGCGGCCACGGCATGCCGCACCTGCGCTCCGGGGTGCGCGGCAACCTGCATGTGCACGTCGAGGTCGTCGTCCCCACCCGGCTGGACCACCACGACACCGAACTGCTGCGCGAGCTGAAGAACCGCCGCAGCCGCGACGTGCCCGAGGTGCGCTCGACGCACGCCGCCGGCGGCGGGCTGTTCAGCCGGCTGCGCGAGACCTTCACCGGGCGCTAGCCGGGCTTACGGACCCGCGCACATGGTGGCGACGCTGTTCTACGTCGACGCGCTGCCCGCCCCGGGCGAACTGGCCGCGGTCGAGGGCGAGGAGGGCTTCCACGCCGCCACCGTGCGGCGCATCCGCCCTGGCGAGGAGCTGGTGCTCGGGGACGGCGCCGGGGCGCTCGCCCACTGCCGGGTCGAGCACGCCGGGCGAGACGGGCTACGCGCGCGGGTGCTGGAGCGCTGGCACGTCGCACCCCCGCGGCCCCCGGTCACGGTGGTGCAGGCGCTGCCCAAATCGGAGCGCTCGGAGTTGGCGGTCGAGCTGGCGACCGAGGCCGGCGCCGACTCGTTCCTCGCGTGGCGGGCCGCCCGCTGCGTGGCGAACTGGGAGGGATCCCGGGTGGAGAAGGGCCTGCGCCGCTGGCGCGCCGTCGCCCGATCGGCGGCGCGGCAATCGCGCCGGGCGCACATTCCGCCCGTCGACGGTGTCCTGTCCACCGCGGCGTTGACCCGGCGGATCCGCGATGAGGCGGCCGCGGGCGCGGCAGTGCTGGCCCTGCACGAGTCGGCGACCGAGCGGCTCACGGATGTCAAACTGGCACAGGCGGATTCGGTGCTGCTCTTGGTGGGTCCGGAGGGCGGCATCGCGCCGGACGAGATGGCCGAACTGGCCGATTCCGGGGCGGTCGCCGTCCGGCTCGGCCCGCAGGTGCTGCGGACGTCGACCGCCGCGGCGGTGGCGCTCGGCGCGCTGGGCGTGCTCACGCCGCGGTGGGACTCGAGCGCCGACTGCGAAATCGGCGACGCAACACGCCGATGAAGCCTGACCAGATTCCCGGTCGAGCCTTGGGACCCGCTGCTGACCAGCGGTAGACTGGCTTTTCGAGCATTCCCGCACCGAAACTTCAGGAAGCAGGCATCGGAAACCACGTGACGCCCCGCGAAACCAGCGCCGGTGACGCCTCATCGACCTCTGCTCAAGTTCGCAGCAGCATTGACGTTCCGTCCGATGTCGTCGTGGGCTTGCTGGGCTCGGCCGACGAAAACCTGCGCGCCCTCGAACGCAACTTGAAGGCGGACCTGCACGTGCGCGGCAACTCCGTCACCCTGACCGGCGAGGCTGCCGAGGTGGCGCTGGCCGAGCGGGTGATCTCCGAATTGGTCGCCATCGTCTCCCGCGGTCAACCGTTGACCCCGGAGGTGGTGCGCCGCAGCGTCGGCATGCTCGTCGGCACCGACAACGAATCGCCCGCCGAGGTGCTGACGCTGGACATCCTGTCCCGACGCGGAAAGACCATTCGGCCCAAGACGCTCAACCAGAAGCGCTACGTCGACGCCATCGACGCCAACACCGTCGTGTTCGGGGTGGGGCCCGCCGGCACCGGGAAGACGTACCTGGCGATGGCCAAGGCGGTCAGCGCCCTGCAGAGCAAACAGGTCAGCCGCATCATCCTGACCCGGCCGGCGGTGGAAGCCGGTGAGCGCCTTGGCTTTCTGCCAGGCACGCTGAGCGAGAAAATCGACCCCTACCTGCGGCCGCTGTACGACGCGCTCTACGACATGATGGACCCCGAGCTGATCCCGAAGCTGATGTCCGCCGGGGTCATCGAGGTGGCGCCGCTGGCGTACATGCGGGGCCGCACGTTGAATGATGCCTTCATCGTCCTCGACGAGGCGCAGAACACCACCGCCGAGCAGATGAAGATGTTCCTCACCCGGCTCGGGTTCGGGTCGAAGATCGTGGTCACCGGGGACATCACCCAGGTCGACCTGCCCGGCGGCGCACGGTCGGGTCTGCGGTCGGCGATGGACATCCTCGATGACGTCGACGACATCCACATCGCCGTGCTGACCAGCGTCGACGTGGTTCGCCACCGGCTGGTCTCGGAGATCGTCGACGCCTACGCGAAGTTCGAGGAGCCGGGCCTGGGGATGAACCGGGCGGCTCGGCGCGCGTCGGGCTCCCGCGGTCGTCGATGATAGGGGCCGTGAGCATCCCCGTGCGCCCTGTGAGCGCCCCGTGAGCATCGAAGTGTCCAACGAGTCGGGGATCGACGTCGCCGAAGCGGAGCTGGTCAGCGTCGCGCGCTTCGTCATCGCCAAGATGGACGTCAACCCCGCCGCCGAGCTGTCGATGGTGCTGCTGGACATCGCGTCGATGGCCGACCTGCACATGCGTTGGATGGACCTGCCCGGCCCCACCGACGTGATGAGCTTCCCCATGGACGAGCTCGAGCCGGGCGGACGCCCCGACGCCCCCGAGCCGGGCCCGTCCATGCTGGGCGACATCGTGCTCTGCCCGGAGTTCGCCTCCGAGCAGGCGGCCGCGGCGGGGCACAGCCTCGGGCACGAGTTGGCGCTGCTGACCATCCACGGTGTGCTGCACCTGCTCGGCTACGACCACGGCGAGCCGGCCGAGGAGAAAGAGATGTTCGATCTCCAGAACCGGCTGCTCGAGGAGTGGGTCGCCGAGCAGGTCCACGCGTACGAACAGGACCGTCAGAAGGAACGCGACCGCCGATTGCTCGACAAGTCAAGGTATTTCGAGAATTGACCGGTGTTCCTCAGCTGCTCGGTGCGATAGCCCTGATCGCCCTGGGCGGGCTGTTCGCGGCGATGGACGCCGCCATCAGCACGGTCTCGTTGGCCCGGGCCCAGGAGCTGGTCCGCGACGAGCGTCCGGGGGCGGTATCGCTGGCCGCGGTGGTGGCCGAGCGGCCCCGCTACATCAACCTGGTCGTGCTGCTGCGGATCACGTGCGAGGTCACCGCGACCGTACTGCTGGTGGTGTTCCTCTACGACAACTTCGGCATGCGATGGGCGCTGTTCGGCGCCGCGGCCATCATGGTGGTGACCAGCTTCGTGGTCATCGGCGTGGGTCCGCGCACCCTCGGGCGGCAGCACGCCTACTCGATCTCGTTGACGACGGCCCTTCCGCTGCGCGCGATCTCGTGGCTGCTGATGCCGCTCAGCCGGTTGCTCGTCATCCTGGGTAACATGCTTACCCCGGGCCGCGGCCTGCGCAACGGGCCGTTCGCGTCCGAGATCGAACTGCGCGAAGTGGTCGACCTTGCCCAGCAGCGCGGCGTGGTCGCCGCCGACGAGCGCCGGATGATCCAGTCGGTCTTCGAGCTCGGCGACACCCCGGCCCGCGAGGTGATGGTGCCCCGCACCGAGATGATCTGGATCGAGAGCGACAAACTGGCCAGCCAGGCGATCAACCTCGCCGTGCGCAGCGGCCATTCCCGCATCCCGGTGATCGGCGAGAACGTCGACGACATCGTCGGGGTGGTGTATCTGAAAGACCTTGTGCAGCACACCGTCCGGTCGGGCGACGGCGGCCGGGGGGCCACCGTGGCCCAGGTGATGCGGCCCGCGGTGTTCGTGCCGGACTCCAAGCCGCTGGACACCCTGCTGCGCGAAATGCAGCGCGACCGCATCCACATGGCGCTGCTGGTCGACGAGTACGGCGCGATCGCCGGCCTGGTCAGCATCGAGGACGTGCTGGAGGAGATCGTCGGCGAGATCGCTGACGAATACGACCAGGCCGAGACGGCCCCGGTGGAAGACCTGGGCGACAAGCACTTCCGCGTCTCGGCCCGGCTGCCGATCGAAGACGTCGGCGAGTTGTACGGGGTGGACTTCGACGACGACCTCGACGTCGACACCGTGGGCGGCCTGCTGGCGCTGGAATTGGGCCGCGTGCCGCTGCCCGGCGCGGAGGTCGTCTCGCACGGCCTGCGCCTGCACGCCGAGGGCGGCCCCGACCACCGCGGCCGGGTGCGGATCAGCACCGTCCTGCTGAGCCCGGCGGAATCCAACGGCTCGGCCGACGGCTCCGACGGCGAGGGCCCGTCATGACGCCGAGCGTGAAGCCACGGCGAAAAATCGGCCGAAAACTCGCCACAGTTTCACGGTGGGCGACATGACCGGATTTCATTCGGGCTTCGTGTGCTTGGTCGGGCGGCCGAACACCGGCAAGTCGACACTGACGAATGCGCTGGTGGGCGCCAAGGTGGCGATCACCTCGATGCGCCCGCAGACCACCCGGCACACCATTCGGGGCATCATCCACCGCGACGACTTCCAGATCGTCCTGGTCGACACCCCCGGACTGCACCGCCCCCGCACTCTGCTGGGCAAACGACTCAACGACCTGGTGCGCGACACCTACACCGAGGTCGACGTGATCGGGCTCTGCATCCCCGCCGACGAGGCGATCGGCCCCGGCGACCGTTGGATCGTCGAGCAGATCCGGTCCACCGCCCCCAAGACGACGCTGGTCGCGATCGTCACCAAGATCGACAAGGTGCCCAGAGACCGGGTTGCGGCGCAATTAGTCGCGGTCAGCGAGCTGGTCGGCGACTCGGCCGAGATCGTTCCGGTGTCGGCCGCGACGGGGGAGCAGGTCGACGTGCTCGTCGGCGTGCTGGCGGCGGCCCTGCCCGAGGGTCCGGCGTACTACCCCGACGGCGAGCTCACCGACGAACCCGAAGAGGTTTTGATGGCCGAGCTCATCCGCGAGGCCGCCCTCGAGGGCGTGCGCGACGAGCTGCCGCACTCGCTGGCGGTCGTCATCGACGAGGTGAACCCGCGGGAGGGGCGGGACGACCTCATCGACGTGCACGCCCTGCTTTACGTCGAGCGGGACAGCCAGAAGGGGATCATCATCGGCAAGGGCGGGGCGCGGCTGCGGGAAGTTGGCACCGCGGCGCGCGCCCAGATTGAGAAGTTGTTGGGCACCAAGGTCTATCTCGACTTAAGGGTGAAGGTGGCCAAGAACTGGCAGAGCGACCCCAAACAGCTTGGCCGGCTAGGGTTTTAGAACGGGCCGGGTTTATCCGTCCCGCGCCGCTTAGCCCGCACGGCACGCCATCTCAAGTGACCGATCTTCAGAAGTCGCTGTCCGGATTCGACTACCCGGGTGCGCCGGCGGACCTGGCCGCACATGCCGAGCAGCAGGGCGCCGACAGCGAGCTCGTCGAGACGCTGCGCGGTTTGGAGAAAGACAGCTTCGCCGGACCCAGCGCCGTCATGCACGAGCCGGGCTACCAGGACGTGGTTGGCGGCTCGAAAACCTAGCGCCGGCGGCTTGTTTCGGCGCACGACCACCGACGCGGTCGCGGTCAAAGCGACGATCGGGATCGACTCCCCGAGCCGGCGGAAGACATCGGCCAGGCGCCGATAGTCCGGCCGGAAGTCGTGGCCCCACGCCGACACGCAGTGCGCCTCGTCGACCACGATCAGCGACAGCCAGGCTTCGCTCAGCCGGGCGACCACCTCGTCGTTCGCCAGCTGCTCGGGGGCGATGAACACGAAGTCGCCCTCCGAGGAGTCGACGGCCTGCCAGCCGCGCCGGCGCTCGGCCGCCCGCAGGCCCGAATTGATGGCCACGGCGGTGCCCGCGCCGCTGCCCTCGATGGCGCTGACCTGGTCCTCCTGCAGCGCGATCAGCGGCGACACCGCCAGGGTCACCCCGTCGATGAGCAGGGAGGGCACCTGGTAGATCGCCGACTTGCCGGACCCGGTCGGCATCACCGCAGCACGTCGCGACCCCGCAGGACCGCCCGCATCGCGTCGCGCTGGTCGTCGGTGAGGATTTCCCAGCCAAAGTGGCTACGCGCAACCGCGTCCAGGTCGGGGTCGTCCCGCCCGAATCCGCCCACTGCGGACCACTACCCGGTGTCGCGGTCGGCAAACGCCCACCGCGGCGCTTCGGCGCTGTGCCGCTTGGGGTTTCATCTCCGGGGCGGGGGAGCGCCGGGCACCGGCGGGGTGTCCGTGTGGTGATTCCACCACGCCTTCGGCTGCTTGCTCGCCCAGCCGCAGACGGCCTCGAGCTCGGCGGCCAGCGAGATCAGCATGCCTTCGCTGTTCGCCGGACCCATCAGCTGCACGCCGATCGGCAGGCCCTCGGAGGTGAACCCCGCCGGCACGCTGATCGACGGCCAGCCCAGCACGTTCCACGGCCAGGTGACCGGGCACGCGGCGATCATCGCCCGGTCGGTGCCGTAGCTGCCCATGCGGTCGAAGGACCGCGCCAGCGGGGGTGGCTGCGCGGTGGTCGGCGCCAACACCACGTCGACGATGTCGAAGATCGAGCCGACCCGGCGCTGGTCGGCGACTTCGTGCAGGCGCGCGCTGCGCAGGATCGCCTGCCCCAGGATGTGGCCGAGTCGCAGGTTCGCCACCGTGCGGGGGTCCAGGACGACGTCGTCACCGAGCCGCTCCTCCCAGTCCCGCAGGCCGGCGGTCGACCGGACCAGGAAGTCCCACGACAACCGCATGCCGTAGTCGGGGTTGCCGGTCACCACCTTGTGGCCGAGCAGTTCCAGTTGCTTGCCCACCGCCCGGGTGGCGGCCAGGATCTCCGGATGCAGCTTCGCGCGAAACCCGGTGTAGGGGAAGCGCGTCGACAGCGCAATGTTCAGCGGTCCCGGGGCGATTCCCACATAGTCGGACGCCGTGAGCGGGGGCGGCTTGTGCCGGTCACCCTCGACGTTTCCCGACGCGGCGTCCAGCACCAGCGCCGCGTCGGCCACCGTGCGCGCCAGCACGCCGTTGACGGTGAGGCCGTTGAACGCCTCGGGCAGCGGCCACGTCGAGATGCGGCCGCGCTGCGGCTTGATGCCCACCAGGTGCGTCCAGGCGGCGGGGATGCGGACGCTGCCGGCCCCGTCGGAGCCGATGGCGGCGGTCACCAGTCCCGCGGCGACGGCGGCGGCGCTGCCGCCCGATGATCCGCCCGGCGTGTGCCGGCGCGACCAGGGATTGTGGGTGTGGCCAAAGCCCGGGCCGCTGGTGAACGGCCACTGGCCCAGCTCGCACGTGTTGGTCTTGCCGACGATGACGGCGCCGGCCTTCTTCAGGCGGCGCACCACCTCGGCATCCTGCGTGGCCGGCCGGACGTGCCCCTGGGTTCCGAAGGCGGTCGGCACCCCAGCAACGTCGACGTCATCCTTGACCGCGATCGGGATGCCCAGCAACGGCGCGGTATCACCGGCGGCGCGGCGCCGGTCGGCCTTGGCCGCGTCGGCGAGCGCGGACTCGGTGAGCACCACCCGGAAGGCGTTCAGGGTGGACTGGCTGGTGTTGATGGCGTGTAGGGATCGGCGTACCAATTCGTCCGACGTCACCGCCCTGCTGGCCAGCTGATAGAGCAGGTCAGTCAAGGTGGGCAGGCGTCGGCCACCGGATCCGGAAACGGATCCGAAACCGGAGCCAGACGTGCCAACCACGGGTTGAGAGACTATCGGCGCGGATGCCCGCATTGTCGCGGCGGGGTGCAAAACTATGGGGATGCGGCTGTATCGAGACCGGGCTGTTGTGCTGCGCCAGCACAAGCTCGGCGAAGCCGACCGCATCGTCACCCTGCTGACCCGCGATCATGGGCTGGTCCGCGCGGTGGCCAAGGGCGTCCGCCGCACCCGCAGCAAATTCGGCGCGCGGCTCGAGCCGTTCGCGCACATCGACGCGCAGCTGCACCCCGGCCGCAACCTCGACATCGTCACCCAGGTCGTCGCGATCGACGCGTTCGCCACCGACATCGTCAGCGACTACGGCCGGTACACCTGCGGCTGCGCGATGCTGGAGACCGCCGAACGCCTCGCCGGCGAGGAGCGGGCGCCCGCCCCGGCGCTGCACCGGCTCACGGTCAGCGCGCTGCGGGCGGTGGCCGACGGGCGCCGCTCCCGTGACCTGCTGCTGGACGCCTACCTGCTGCGCGCCATGGGCACCGCCGGATGGGCCCCGGCGCTGACCGAGTGCGCGCGCTGCTCCACCCCCGGCCCGCACCGGGCGTTCCACATCGCCGCCGGGGGCAGCGTGTGTGCGCACTGCCGCCCCGCCGGTGCGACGACGCCCCCGCCCGGGGTGCTGGATCTGATGTCGGCGCTGCACGACGGTGATTGGGAGTTCGCCGAACAGACCCCGCAATCGCACCGCAGCTACGTCAGCGGGCTGGTGGCCGCGCACCTGCAATGGCACTTGGAACGGCATCTCAAGACGTTGCCGCTGGTGGAGCGGACCTACCACGTCGATCGGGCCATCGCCGACCGGCGCGCGGCGCTGCCCGGGCAGGATAGGGACTGTGGTTAGCAGAGCCGAGCGCAAGGCGGCATCCGACTTCCCGCAGCTCCCGCCCGCTCCCGACGACTATCCGACCTTCCCCGACACCTCGACGTGGCCGGTGGTGTTCCCGACGCTGCCGCCGTCACCCGACGGCGGCCCGCGCCGCCCACCGCAGCACGTGTCCAAGGCGGCCCCGCCCCGCATCCCGGCCGACCGACTGCCCAATCACGTCGCCATCGTGATGGACGGCAACGGGCGCTGGGCCACCCAGCGCGGCCTGCGGCGCACCGAGGGCCACAAGATGGGCGAGGCCGTGGTCATCGACATCGCCTGCGGCGCGGTGGAACTCGGGATCAAGTGGCTCAGCCTCTACGCCTTCTCCACCGAGAACTGGAAGCGCTCGGCCGAGGAGGTCCGCTTCCTGATGGGGTTCAACCGTGACGTGGTCCGACGGCGGCGGGAAGTCCTCAACGAGATGGGGGTGCGGATCCGGTGGGTCGGCTCGCGTCCGCGCCTGTGGCGCAGCGTCATCAACGAGCTGGCGATCGCGGAGCAGCTGACGAGGAACAACGACGTGATCACCATCAACTACTGCGTCAACTACGGCGGCCGCACCGAGATCGCCGAGGCGGCCAGGGAGATCGCCCGCGAGGCCGCCGCGGGCCGGCTGAACCCGGAGCGGGTCAACGAGTCCACGATCTCGCGGCACCTGCAGCGCCCCGACATCCCCGACGTCGACCTCTTCCTGCGGACATCGGGGGAGCAGCGGGCCAGCAACTTCATGCTGTGGCAGGCCGCTTACGCCGAGTACATCTTCCAGGACAAGCTGTGGCCCGACTACGACCGCCGCGACCTGTGGGCCGCCTGCGAGGAATACGCCTCGCGCAACCGTCGGTTCGGGAGCGCCTGATGCCGTCGCTGCAGGATCGCCTGGCGCACATCCTGGGCGACGCCCTTCCCGTCGAGGCCGAACCCGACGGCGCGCTCACGGTACGGCACAACGGCACGTTCGCGTCGCTGCGCGTGGTGAACATCGCCGAGGACCTGGATCTGGTGTCGCTCACGCAGGTCCTGGCCTGGGACCTGCCGCTGACCAAGAAGGTCAGCGACCAGGTAGCCAGGCAGGCGCGCGACCTCAACTTCGGCAGCGTCACGATGACGGAGAAGGTCAACGACAAGGCGGTGCGGCGCAACTCCGGCAGGGGCGCGGCCAAGGCCGCCGACGTGATGCTGCGGTACAACTTTCCCGGCGCCGGCCTGACCGACGGCGCGCTGCGCACGCTGATCCTGCTGGTGCTGGACACCGGCGCGCAGATCCGGCAGGCCCTGACGTCCTGATCCGCTCAGGACCGGCAGTCGCTGCAGGTGCCGAAGATCTCGATCGTGTGGCTGACGTCGGAGAAGCCGTGCTTGGCGGCCACCTGGGCGGCCCAGTCCTCCACCTCGTGGTCGCCGATCTCGATGGTCGAACCGCAGCAGCGGCACACCAGGTGGTGGTGATGGTGCTGCGAGCAGCTGCGGTAGACCGACTCCCCGGTGTCGGTGCGCAGGGTGTCGACCGTCCCCGCGGCCGCCATCGACTGCAGCGTCCGGTAGACGGTGGTCAGCCCGATGTTCTCGCCCCGGTGCCGCAGCTCGTCGTGCAGGTCCTGGGCCGAACGGAACTCGTCGAGCGAGTCCAGCAGGGTGGCGATGGCCGTGCGCTGGCGGGTGGAGCGCACGCCGGCGCCCGTCACGGGGTGTCCTCGCCCGCGTGCGCGACGGCGTCGACCACGATGTGCGCCAGGTGGTGATCGGCGAGCCGGTACAGCACTTCCCGGCCGGAACGCTCGCCGGCGACCACGCCTGCCGACTTGAGGATCTTCAGGTGCTGGCTGACCAGCGGCTGGGGCACACCGAGCGCGTCGACGAGTTCGTGCACGCAGCGGTGGGACTCCCGCAGCTGCAGCACGATCGCGATCCGCACGGGTGCGGCCAGCGCGCGCAGCAATTCGCCGGCGGCGTCCAGGATCTCCCTCGGGGGCGGCACGGGATATCCCGGCTCGGGGCGGTCACCGGATCGCCCACCGGCGTGCTCGTGGGCGGGGCCGAGGACGCTCAGGCTCGCATCCAGGTCGCCGTCGGCGGCGGTCGGCCCCGCAGGGGGCCCGAAAGAAGGCATCACCATGGGAAAGAGAGCCATCACCTCGAGAAGTGGCAGGTAGGGGGGTCGGCCGGCCGAAGAGGGCGCCGACCCATTGCCCTCCACTGTCACATGCATGATGACGCATGTCAAAGACCACCGCGCAGCTCGCTACCATGACTGGTGCTCTGCGCGCGGCGGTCGACCGCCGCAGCCGTTCGCCCCTCGACCCCGAAGGCTCGACCCCAAGAAAGGAGCGGACCACCCCGTGGCGTCCGTCATTGACACCGTCGTGAACCTGGCCAAAAGGCGGGGCTTCGTCTACCCCTCGGGCGAGATCTACGGCGGCACCCGATCGGCATGGGATTACGGTCCGCTGGGCGTCGAACTCAAGGAGAACATCAAGCGGCAATGGTGGCGGTCGGTGGTCACCGGCCGCGACGACGTCGTGGGCCTGGACTCGTCGATCATCCTGCCGCGACAGGTGTGGGTGGCGTCCGGCCACGTCGAGGTGTTCAACGACCCGCTGGTCGAGTGCCTGAACTGCCACCACCGGCACCGCCAGGACCACATGCAGGAGGCGTACGCGGCCAAGAAGGGCTTGGACGACCCGGACTCGGTGCCGATGACGGAGATCGTCTGCCCGGACTGCGGCACCAAGGGGCAGTGGACCGAGCCGCGCGAGTTCAACATGATGCTCAAGACCTACCTCGGGCCGATCGAGACCGAGGAGGGGTTGCACTACCTCCGTCCCGAGACCGCGCAGGGCATCTTCGTCAACTTCGCCAACGTCGCGACGACCGCACGCAAAAAGCCGCCATTCGGCATCGGCCAGATCGGTAAGAGTTTCCGCAACGAAATCACCCCTGGCAATTTCATCTTCCGCACCCGTGAGTTCGAGCAAATGGAGATGGAATTCTTCGTCGAGCCATCCACCGCTAAGGAATGGCATCAGTATTGGATCGACACCCGGCGGCAATGGTATGTCGACCTGGGTATCGATCCCGAGAACCTCCGGCTGTTCGAGCACCCGGCGGAGAAGCTGTCGCACTACTCCGATCGCACCGTCGACATCGAGTACAAGTTCGGCTTCGCCGGCAACCCGTGGGGCGAGCTGGAGGGGGTGGCCAACCGCACCGACTTCGACCTGTCGACGCACTCGAAGCACTCCGGGGTCGACCTGTCGTTCTACGACCAGGTCACCGACAGCCGCTATGTGCCATACGTCATCGAGCCGGCGGCCGGGCTGACCCGGTCGTTCATGGCGTTCATGATCGACGCCTACGTCGAGGACGAGGCCCCGAATGCCAAGGGCGGCATGGACAAACGGACGGTGCTTCGACTCGATCCGCGGCTGGCGCCCGTCAAGGCGGCCGTGTTGCCGCTGTCGAGGCACGCCGACCTGAGTCCCAAGGCCCGCGACTTGGCCGCCGAATTGCGCAAGTGCTGGAACATCGACTTCGACGACGCCGGCGCCATCGGCCGCCGCTACCGGCGTCAGGACGAAGTCGGGACGCCCTTCTGCGTGACGGTGGATTTCGATTCGCTCGAGGACAACGCCGTCACGGTGCGCGAGCGTGACCACATGACCCAGGAACGGGTTGCGATGGACGCCGTCGCCGATTACCTCGCGAAGCGGCTCAAGGGCTGCTGACCGCATCCGAATCCGGGCCTCCGCGTCCGCGAGACAGCAAATGCCGGCGCGCGCATCGGCGATGCGCTGAACTTCGGATCGGCCGGCGATGCGTGTTCGAATTCCGAAGGGCCGGCGGTGGCGCGGAATTTCGCCGCAGCCCGGGCGTCGCCGTCTGCGGGCCGCGCGGGGGAGCGGATCCCGCGCCTGAACATCGCATTAACCCGGTGAGAATTGTGTGGGGCGGTCGCCATGCGCCTCGCTACCTGGACAGATATCCGTCGGCCAGCGCGTCGGACCGCCGCCGTCCGGTGCTGGAAATCAATTAACGAAAGCCCCTGTTTTCGCCGCGGAATTGGCTTACGATCCAACAGTGGTTGTCAGCGCAGGTCGAACGGCCGCGCACGTGCCGTGTGATGTCGAAGCCGTTTTTGCGGCTGGAGGTGTTGACTAGTGACGTTTCCTTCCTTTCCGTGGTTTCCCCCGGAGATCAACTCAGCGTTGATGTTCGGCGGGGCGGGCTCAGGGCCGATGTTCGCCGCCGCGGCCGCGTGGGACGGGCTGGCGGCTGACCTGGCGGCCGCGGCATCGTCGTTCAACTCGGTGGTCACGGGATTGACCAGCGGGCCCTGGGCGGGTCCGGCGTCGTTGGCCATGGCGGCCGCGGCGACACCGTATGTCGGGTGGTTGAGCGCGGCGGCGGGGCAAGCCGAGTCGGCGGCCGCTCAGGCGCGGACGGCGGCGACGGCCTTCGAGGCGGCGCAGACGGCAACGATCCCGACCCCGGCGGTGGTCGCGAACCGCGTCCAGCTGATGGCGCTGATCGCGACGAACATCCTCGGCCAGAACACGCCCGCGATCGCGGCGACCGAGTTCGAGTACATGGAGATGTGGGCCCAGGACGTGGCGGCGATGTTCGGCTACCACGCGGGGGCCATGACCGTGGCGTCCGCATTGCCGGCGTTCAGCCTCCCCCCGGTGAGTCTGGCGGGTCTCTCGTCGATCCTGGCGGCGCCGCTGACGGGTGTGGCCTCGCAGGCGGCGACGTTCGCATCGTCGGTCGGAGGCGCGATATCGGCTCCGGTGAGCGGCGTCATGTCGGCGGTCGCACCCGCCGTGTCGCAGGTTTCGGCGCTCGCATCCGCGGCGCCGATTTCTTCGCTCTCCACGGTCGCCCAGGTGGGCATGATGCCGGTGAGCATGATGATGTCGCCGATCATGATGGCCGCCCAGGCGGGGATGAGTGCGTCGAGCCCGGCGGCGCTGGCGAGTGCGAACACCGCGGCCGCGGCCGTGCCCAAGATGGTCGACGCCACCGCGCCCATCGGGAAGGGATTCGGTGGCGGCGTGGGCGGCCTCGGCGACGCGGCGGCCGGCCTCGGGAAGGCTCGGCTCGTCGGGGCGATGTCGGTGCCGCCGACGTGGCAGGGATCGGCGCCGTCCCGGATGGTCAGCGCCGCGATGTCGGGGCTCGGCGAGGGGCCGGCCGCCGCGGCGGCCGGTGCCCCGATGGGCGGCGGCATGCCGATGATGCCGATGCCGATGGGCGGAATGGGAGCGGGCGGCGGCATGCCGGGCGGGATGCTCGGCCGCGGCGGCGCCAGCCCGACCCACGTGGTTCAGCAGCGGCCTAGCGTCGTGCCGCGCACCGGGGTCGGATAACCGGCCCGCTTAGACGTTGCCCGCCGTAGCGGCGGCGGGTGATGACATTCCAATTCAGTGTGAAGGGAGCATTTCAGTGACTACTCGGTTCATGACCGACCCGCACGCGATGCGTGCGATGGCCGGTCGTTTCGAAGTGCATGCGCAGACGGTGGAGGACGAGGCCCGCAAGATGTGGGCGTCGTCGATGAACATCGCCGGCGCGGGGTGGAGCGGCCAGGCCCAGGCCACGTCCTACGACACGATGGGGCAGGTCAACCAGGCCTTCCGCAACATTGTGAACATGCTGCACGGGGTTCGCGACGGCTTGGTCCGCGACGCGAACAACTACGAGCAGCAAGAGCAGGCTTCGCAGCAGATCTTGAGCAGCTAGGGGATATGACGATGACGATCAATTACCAGTTCGGTGACGTTGACTCCCACGGTGCCCTGATCCGGGCCCAGGCGGCGTCGTTGGAGGCCGAGCACCAGGCCATCGTTCGCGATGTGCTGGCCGCCGGTGACTTCTGGGGTGGCGCCGGTTCGGTGGCGTGCCAGGAGTTCATCACCCAGTTGGGTCGTAACTTCCAGGTGATTTACGAGCAGGCCAACTCCCACGGCCAGAAGGTGCAGACCGCCGGCAGCAACATGGCGAGCACCGACAGCGCCGTCGGGTCCAGCTGGGCCTGATCGACCGCTCGAGGGGCGCGGGTAACACCTGGAGGATTCCGGTGCTACCCGCGCCTTCGCGCTTTTGCCCGTATCGACCGCCGCTCGCGCCAGTCGTGCTCGAGGTGGTTCGTACCGGACAAAGCGAAAATCGGGAATTCCCAGATAAGGTCTTCGGAGTTAACTTACGATTCGATAGTGCTCGGTGGCGACTGAGTCGCCGCCGGGTCCGGGATGAAATCGGGTGTGGAAGGGGGCTAAGGTGTTACTCCCTCTCGGTTCGCCGCTGCCAGACGATTCGGTAGCGGCGGCCCGCGGTGAGTCGGGAATGCTCGGCGGATTGTCCGTCCCGCTCAAGTGGGGCGTGGTGGTACCGCCGGACGACTATGACCATTGGGCGCCGGAAGACGGCGTGGAGGCCGACTCTGCGGCCGAACCGGTCCCGGGGTTGATAACCAACGAGCCCGAAGAGGCTTTCGACGAGTGGGCCGAGCAGGCCGAATGGGGCGGCTGGGAACCCGAACCCGAGCCCCGCTTCGACTTGCCCCGGACGAGCCGCATCGTTCCCCACTCTCCAGCGGCGGGTTAAGTCCCCCGCGCCGGCAATCACGACGTCCATCTGTACAAGTCCAAGTAATCAATCCAAAAGGAGACAGCCACCATGGCAACACGCTTTATGACTGACCCGCACGCGATGCGGGCGATGGCGGGTCGTTTCGAGACCCACGCGCAGACCGTTGAGGACGAGGCCCGCAAGATGTGGGCGTCGTCGATGAACATCGCCGGTGCCGGCTGGAGCGGCCAGGCCCAGGCGACCTCCTACGACACCATGGGCCAGGTCAACCAGGCCTTCCGCAACATCGTGAACATGCTGCACGGGGTTCGCGACGGCTTGGTCCGCGACGCGAACAACTACGAGCAGCAAGAGCAGGCTTCGCAGCAGATCCTCGGCAGCTAGTACCGGCTACCGTCCACTACTTGAAAAGGAGCTAGACATGACCATTAACTACCAGTTCGGCGATGTGGACTCCCACGGCGCCCTGATCCGCGCGCAGGCCGCCTCGCTGGAGGCCGAGCACCAGGCCATCGTTCGCGATGTGCTGGCCGCCGGTGACTTCTGGGGCGGCGCCGGTTCGGTCGCCTGCCAGGAGTTCATCACCCAGTTGGGTCGTAACTTCCAGGTGATTTACGAGCAGGCCAACTCCCACGGCCAGAAGGTGCAGACCGCCGGCAGCAACATGGCGAGCACCGACAGCGCCGTCGGGTCCAGCTGGGCCTGACGCACCGCTTTCTCGAACCCGGGGCCGCACACCGATCGGTGTGCGGCCCCGGCGTTTTTGCTCATCCCGTCAGCGTGCGTGTCAGCACAGCGACACGCCGCCGAGCACGCACCCTCGCGAACCACGAGAAGACTGAGAAAACTCAGAAGCGGCCGCCGCCGCCCATCATCCCGCCGCCGGATCCTCCCGATGAACCCCCGAAGGACGTCGGGCTCCAGCCGCCGAAACCGCCCCGCATGCCGCCGCTGAGCAGGTCGCCGATGATGATGCCGCCGAGCATCGCCCCCATGTCGCTGCCCCCGCGACCAGCGAAGGCCTGCTGGGCCGACTGCACGTCGGCATTGGCGAGGGACTGGGCCTGGGCCGCCAGCGTCGACGCCGCGTTGGCGTGAGAGATCGCCTCGCTGACGTTCGTCGCCCCCTGGTCCCTCGCCGCCTGAAGGTGCCGGCTGGCCTCGGCGAGCCTGGTGCGGGCTTCCGGGCCGATGCTGCCGCGACGGGTGTCGATGTAGTCGGACACCGCGCGCACCCGCGACTCCGCGGTGAACAGGGCCTGCTCGTAGGACCGGCGCAGCCGCTCGGCGCTGGCCTGCTCCTCGGCGAGTACGGCCAGGATCCGGTTGAGGTCGGCGTCGGCCCGGGTCAGTTGGCCGAACGCGCCCAGCGGATCGGTGGACCCGTTGGCGCGCGCGGCATTCAGCGCCTGCGTCGCCGCGTCGCGGGCCGCGGCCAGCTCGCCCCCGCGCGCCGACTTGGTGCTCGCGGCTTTCTGCAGCAGTTCGTTCGTTCGGGCGATGCCCGCCTCGACGTCCGCCATCACCGCCGGCAGCGCGTCGACCGCGTGCCGGATGTCGGCGGCCGCGTTGTCGACCGCGTCGAACAGCGCACGCGCCTGTCCCAGCGCCGATTCGGCGGCGCGCACCGCGTCCACCAGCGCGCTCTGCCGGCCGCTCACCGCCTGGCCGGCCAGCTCCCGGGCGGCGGCGATGTTGCGGTCGGCGAAGGCCAGCCGCTCCTTCGCGGCGGTGACGTTACCCGAGACCGAAGTCATTGCGGCAGAATCGAATTGGTTGTGCAGCTCGATCAGCCGCTGCGTTGCGGGGTCGACGCGCGCGGTCAGCTCCACGTACTGCTGCGTCAGCCCGTCGAGCCGCGACGCGGCGTTGATCACGAGGTCGCGCAGCTGCTCGAACGCCTCGGTCTGCGCGTGGAGTTCGCGGTCGGCGCGCGCGGCGGACACCACCACCCGGGTGAGTAGCTCGCGGCGCTGCGCCGGTGTCTCGGGGGTCTCGTCGTCGAGCTGCTGGCGCACCGTGAACGCTTGCGACAGCGCAGCTTTGGCGTTGTCGACGGCCTGGGTGAAAGGTTGCGTCCGCTCCGCGCCGAACTCGTCGACCGCCAGGTCCAGTTCGTTCGCGCTGGTACGCACCGCATTGTCGACCTCGACCACCATCGAACGGGACAGGTCCTCGAGCGCCTCCAGCGGCACCGCGGCCAGCGCGGTGGCATCGGTGGGATCGACCCGCCGGGCCGCGGCCAGCTCGGCGGCGCGGCGCCGCCGCCGACGGTAGCGCATGACGACGAGCAGGAGCACCACGGCGACGCCGATGACGCCGAGCGCGGCCAGCAGGACCAGGGGGGCCGAGGAATGGGCCGAGGGGTCGAGGCCCTTGGCCGCCGCGACGGCCGCGCCGCTCCAGTCGTTGTTGTGCAGCGCCGGCTCGATCTTGTTGCGCCGCAGATCATCCACCTGCGTGGCGTTGACGCTCTTGACGGCGGACGGCACCAGGAAGGCATAGGCGCGAGCGGTCGTGGCCACAGCCAGCAGCGCGTCGTAGTCACCCAGGTCGCTCATCGCCCGGGTGCGCATGCCCCAGCCGGTAGGGTTGTCCCCGGAGAAGTCGTCGACGTAGACCACCCACAGGCGGACGTGGCGGTCGGAGTACAGCTTGTCGACCGCCGAGGTGACCGCTGCGCGGCCGGAGTCCGACAGCGCCCCCACATTGTCGGTGACGTAGTCCGACAGCCGGAGTGGCGGCTCGGCCCCCGCGCTAGGCGCCACCAGCAACGCCACGCTGAGGACCGTCAGGATCGCGCCGAGCAGGCGGGCAGTGCGCATGAGGCCAATTTAGACCCGTCCTGGCGCGCCGTTCTGCGGCGTCAGGACAAGCCGAACCCCGCCGCGGTTCCCTGGCAGACTGTGCGTCGGTGAGTACGAATCCGCAGGACCCTTACGACGACTTCGACCGTGAACGACGAGTGGTCGAAGCGCCGAAGACTGCGGGCCTGCCCGGTACGGATGGTCAGCACCGCACGGACTTCGCGCGCGACCGTGCTCGCGTTCTGCACAGCGCGGCGCTGCGCCGGCTGGCCGACAAGACGCAGGTCGTCGGGCCACGGGAGGGTGACACCCCCCGCACCCGCTTGACGCACTCCCTGGAAGTGGCCCAGATCGGGCGCGGCATGGCGGGCGGGCTGGGCTGTGACCTCGACCTGGTCGAGTTGGCGGGCCTGGCTCACGACATCGGGCACCCGCCCTACGGGCACAACGGCGAACGCGCGCTCGACGAGGTCGCGGCCATGCACGGCGGCTTCGAGGGCAACGCGCAGAACTTCCGGATACTGACCAGCCTCGAGCCCAAAGTGCTTGATGCCCAGGGCAATAGCGTGGGGCTGAACCTGACGCGCGCGGCGTTGGACGCGGTCACCAAGTACCCGTGGACCCGCGGGCAGGCCCCGGACAACGGGAAAATCGGCGGGCGGGTCAAGTTCGGCTTCTACGATGAGGACCGCGAACCGGCGGACTGGGTCCGCCGCGCCGCGCCCGCGGAGCGGGTCTGCCTGGAGGCGCAGGTGATGGACTGGGCGGACGACGTGGCCTATTCGGTGCACGACGTCGAGGACGGCGTGGTCTCTCAGCGCATCGACCTGCGGGTGCTCGCCGACGACGACGAGGTCGCCGCGCTGGCCAAGCTGGGGGAGAGCGAATTCTCCCGGGTGAGCGCCGACGACTTCATGGCGGCGGCCCGGCGGCTGTCCGGATTGCCGGTGGTGGCCGCCGTCGGCAAGTACGATGCCACGCTGGCGGCCTCGGTGGCCCTCAAGCGGTTGACCAGCGAACTGGTGGGCAGGTTCGCCTCGGCCGCCATCGCGACGACGCGGGCGTCGGCCGGCCCCGGTCCGCTCGTCCGGTACCGCTCCGACCTACAGGTGCCGGATCTCGTGCGTGCCGAGGTCGCCCTGCTGAAGATCCTGGCGCTGCAGTTCATCATGAGCGATCCCCGGCACAAGGAAACCCAGGCCCGGCAGCGCGACCGCATCCACCGGGTGGCGGAGTCGCTGTACGCCGGCGCCCCCGGAACGCTCGACCCGGTCTTTGCCGCGGCGTTCACCGCCGCGGCCGACGATCGGGGCCGGCTGCGGGCCGTCGTCGACCAGATCGCCTCCTACACCGAGGGCCGACTGGAGCGCATCGACACCCGCGAGGCGGGTGCCTAGCGGGCGGCCGGCCGCGAAATCATCACATCGTGAATGCGCCGTCGGGGCCGCGGGATAGGCTGCCCGACATGATGAACTTCAGCGGCTTCGGAAGAATGGCCACCCTCGCGGCGGGGCTTCCCGTCGTTGCCATGACCGCCTGCAGCTCACCGCAGCACGCCAGCACCCAGCCGGGCACCACGCCCTCGGTGAAGAGCGCTACGCCGGCGTCGTCGGAAGCACCCTCGAGCCCGGCGCCCGCCGGCGGATCGCTGTCCGCGCAGCTGAAGGCGCCCGACGGCCGCGACGTCGCCACGGCGACCTTCGATTTCACCGGCGGGTACGTCACCGTCACGGTCAAGACGGTCGCCGCCGGGATCCTGGCACCCGGTTTCCACGGCCTGCACGTTCACCAGATCGGCAAGTGCGAGCCCAACTCGGTCGCGCCCAACGGTGGTCCGCCCGGCAACTTCCTGTCGGCCGGCGGTCACTACCAGGCGCCCGGTCACACCGGCATGCCGGAGAGCGGCGACCTGACCGCACTCGAGGTGCGCCAGGACGGGTCGGCTTACCTGGTCACCACCACCGACGCGTTCACCCGGGATGAGCTGCTGGCGGGCAGCAAGACGGCGTTGATGCTGCATGGCTCCGAAAACACCGAAGCCGCAATGGAACGGGTCGCGTGCGGCGTCATCGGCACCGGCTAGCCGCTCGACGCGATCTAGACTGAGCCGATGTCGAGTCCGGCGGGTGCACGGGATGCCGGCCGTTCTGGCGGCCGGGGCCGGATTCCCGATCGCGACATCGCCGCCATCCGCGAGCAGGTCCGCATCGAGGAAGTGGTCGGCGACTACGTCCAGCTGCGACGCGCCGGCGCAGACTCGCTCAAGGGCCTCTGCCCCTTCCACGACGAGAAGTCACCGTCGTTTCACGTCCGCCCGAACCACGGGCACTTCCATTGCTTCGGCTGCGGCGAAGGCGGCGACGTCTATGCGTTCCTGCAGAAGATCGAGCACGTCAGCTTTGTCGAGGCGGTCGAGCTGCTCGCCGACCGCGTCGGCCACACCATCAGCTACACCGGCCCGGGCACCAGCGTGCAGCGCGACCGCGGGAGCCGCAGCAGGCTCGTCGCTGCCAACGCGGCCGCGGCGGAGTTCTATGCCGCGGCACTGGAATCGGCCGAGGCGGCGCCGGCGCGCCACTACCTGACCGAGCGCAACTTCGACGCCGAGGCCGCCCGCCAGTTCGGCTGCGGGTTCGCGCCGTCGGGCTGGGACTCCCTGACAAAACATCTGCAGCGCAAGGGTTTCGAGTTCAAGGAGCTGGAGGCCGCCGGCCTGTCCCGCGAAGGCCGCCGCGGCCCCATGGACCGGTTCCACCGGCGGCTGCTGTGGCCGATCCGGTCGTCGGCCGGCGAGGTGATCGGTTTCGGGGCGCGGCGGCTGTTCGACGACGACCCGATGGAAGCCAAGTACATCAACACCCCCGAAACCCTGCTGTACAAGAAGTCGTCGGTGCTGTTCGGCATCGACCTGGCCAAGCGCGACATCGCCAAAGGCCACCAGGCCGTCGTCGTCGAGGGCTACACCGACGTGATGGCGATGCACCTGGCCGGGGTCACCACCGCGGTGGCGTCCTGCGGCACCGCCTTCGGTGATGAGCACCTGGCGATGCTGCGGCGGCTGATGATGGACGACAGCTTCTTCCGCGGCGAACTGATCTACGTGTTCGACGGCGACGCGGCCGGCCGCGCCGCCGCGCTCAAGGCGTTCGGCGGCGAACAGCACCTGGCCGGTCAGTCGTTCGTCGCGGTGGCTCCGGACGGCATGGACCCCTGTGACCTGCGGCTGAAGTCGGGCGACGGCGCGCTGCGCGACCTGGTGGCGCGGCGAACCCCGTTGTTCGAGTTCGCGATTCGCACCGCGCTGGCCGAGCTCGACCTGGACAGCGCCGAGGGCCGGGTCGCCGCGCTGCGCCGCTGCGTCCCGATGGTGGGGCAGATCAAGGACCCCACCCTGCGCGACGAGTACGCGCGCCAGCTCGCCGGCTGGGTCGGCTGGGACGACGTCGCGCAGGTCATCGACAGGGCGCGGGAGCATGCCAAGGCCCCCGCGAGGAACGGCGCGGGAGGCACCGCATCCCGCCGTCCCGCACCACAGCGCCGCGGCGGGTCCCCGGCGAATGCCGCCGCCACCCGCCCCGACCCGCGCGACCCGACCCTGTGGCCGCAGCGGGAGGCGCTCAAGTCGGCGCTGCAGTACCCGGCCTTCGCCGGCCCGGTGTTCGACACGCTCACCGTCGAGAGCTTCACGCACCCCGGCTACGCGGCGGTCCGGGTGGCCATCGAGGCGGCCGGCGGGACGTCGACCGGTGTCACCGGGGCGGAGTGGATCGATGCGGTCCGCCAGAGCGCCGGGTCGGACCTGACGGCGGGCCTGATCAGCGAGCTCGGGGTCGAGGCCGTCGCCGTCGAGGACGAGAAGCTGCCGCGCTACATCGGCGGCGTCCTGGCCCGGCTGCAGGAGGTCTGGATGGGTCGGCAGATCGCCGAGGTGAAGTCAAAGCTGCAGCGGATGTCGCCGATCGAGCAGGGCGACGAGTATCACGCGCTGTTCGGCGACCTGGTCGCCATGGAGGCCTACCGGCGCAGCCTGCTCGAGCAGGCTAGCGGCGACGATCTGACGGCGTGAGCGCCGGCTCGGCGGCCCGCTCCCCGTTGCGGTCCATGACCGCCGTCCGGTCGTCGATCTCGGCGACCGTCACGAACCCCGCGTCGGGCGAGATGCGGTTGGCGATCTTGCGGCGGCCCCCCTCGAGGATCGACTTGGCCACGGGACTGCTGGTCAGCGCCCGATAGGTGCCGGCGATCTGCTCGTAGCGGCGCCGCCCGGCCTTCGAGCCCAGCACGTACCCCAGTCCAAGCACCACGACATACCGGATCAAAGCGTTCCTCCCGACGTTCGATGGCTCCATCCTGCCTCACGCCGCGGGGTGTGCGCTCGCCCGCCGCCTCTAGCTGGGCGGAAGGTCCTGGTCCCTACTTGGGTTCGGATATGCCAGTACGCTAGAGTCGTCCCGCGATCGGGTTCATCCCCTGTAGCTCAATTGGCAGAGCGTTCGGCTGTTAACCGATAGGTTCCTGGTTCGAGTCCAGGCGGGGGAGCAAGTACTGTTCAGCGTCCGGCGCTCTGGCCGCCGTCGACGTGCAGCGTCTCCCCGGTGACGAACGTCGCCGCCTCCAGATACCGGATTCCCTCCACGATGCCGGCGATGGTGCCCCTCCCGCCCAGCGGATGCATGGCGGCCAGCGCGGCCGAGGTGTCGTCGGCGTGCATCGGGGTGGCGATTTTCCGGGTGCGATGGCGTTGACGCGGATGTCATCACCTGCGCATTCGATGGCCAGGGACCGTGTCACCGCCGCGAGCCCGCCGTTGGTGAGGGCGGCCAGTCCCGCGGGGATCTGGGAGCTGGCACGCTCGACGAGCGTGGTCGTCACGTTGACGACGTGGCCGCCGCCGCCCCGGGCCAGCATCCTGGCGATCGCGCGCTGCGTGATGTAGAAGAACCCGGCCGCGTTCACCGCGGTTGCGAACTCGAAATCCTGCGCGGTGTATTCGGTGAACGGCTTGGAGATGAAGACGCCGGCGTTGTTGATCAGCGTTGTTGATCGGCGAGTCCACCCGGCCGAACCGTTCGACCGCCGTCGACACGATGCGGTCCGCCCGGAACGCCCAAAAATTAGCCCGCAGCGATCAGTTGACGGTGCCGCGTGTCACTTGCGGGCCACGCATCCCGCGATGTCGCGACAGGAGGCGCGCGGCTTGGCCCGGCGCACCGAGCTGGAGCATCGCGGCCAACGCCGACTCGAGCACCACCTCTTGTTGCACACGACTCCCGCCGATGGACGGAAGCCCGGCAAGCGATTCGAGGAGATAGTCGAGCGCGTGTCGCGGCCGGCCCTCCGTCAGGGCAATGAGACCTTCACCGACGAGACGCAGCGTGGTTGCCTGCTCGTCGGTTGCGCCCGGGACGTTGATCGCGCGGATCGCGGCCGGGTCATTCGCAGCGGCCAGCACGAGTAGCGCGTGGAACGCGATGAACGGCGTTTGCGGCGCGTACGCCAGAGAGCCGACCTCGGCGATCACTTGCATCGGGTCGGGTGGGGTGATCCAGTCCGGATGCAGACGCGCCCGCCACGCGAGCGAACCGGCGTCGACAAGACAGCGCACGTCTTTCGAGTGGGGCGGTGCGAGACACGCGGCGTACCGACGCGCAGCGGAGGCCGCGTCTCCCAAGGCGAGTTCGTGCAGGGCGGCGTGCCACTGAAAGTGCGGGAGGTACCGCTGAGTGCTGCCGGCGCCGGCGATCCAGTCCACCAGCCATTTCAGCCCGGCCCCATGCGCGTCGGTCTCGTAGTGCACGTGTGACAGCGCATGCGCCGCGTTGCCGTTTCCCGGATCGAGCTCGAGCGCCGCGTCAGCCAGGTCGGCCGCGTCGTACCAGAGGCCCTGTTCCGTTCGGCCGTAGGCGCGCAAGCCGAGGTACCAGGGCGCCTCGCCGTGCACGCTGGTGAATTGCTCGACGTACCGCCAGGCGTCCGGCAACGCGTCCCCGGCCCCCGCGAACGCGATCGACGGCGCGAGCACAAGCAATGCGACCGCGTCGTCGGGTACGCGTTCCAAGTGGTCAATCAGCGCGTCGGTGCCTGCCGCGTTTCCCTTTTCGCACCACGTGGCGATGGCCTCGACGTGGCTTCTGTCTTCGTCGCTGCCATGCGCAAGCGCCGCGCGCGCCCGAGCAAGGTGGCCGGTGACCGCGTCGGGGCCGCCCGCACGGTCGGGTCGCTCCGTGGCGATCATCGCGAGCGCGACGTGCGCGCGCGCGTGGTGCGGATCTGTTGCGACCGCGGCAGCGAAGGCTAGGGACGCGCCGTCCTGGACGGCCAGCAGACGACGCACCCCCTCGGCGTATGACGCCGCCGCGCCACGCAGTTCCGGCGCGGCCACGATGAGGCTGGGCGCCGAGACGGGACGGCCCAGCGTGTCGTCGGCGACGAGCTCCGCGACGGCGGCCGCCTGGGCACGGATCTCGGGAATCGCGGTGGTTTCCCACAGCTCACCCTGGCGGATTGAGCCGATACACACGATGCCCGGGACCGTCGCCCCGGCCGCGTCGATCAAGTAGCCGTCCGCATCGAGTCGTACGCCTATGCCGGACGGGTGCATCGACGCGATATCCGTGGCCAGGAGGTTCGTCCAGAGCGGCGAGCGTTGTAAGGACCGCCGATCCCACGTAGTGCCGGTCGCGACGACAACCGCGTCACCGCGTCGACGGATCGATCGCTCGCCCGTTGTCACCACAAGCTCAACGGCGTTGCCGCGCAACGACACATCGGCGACCTCGCCCGCCTCGACGACCAGTTGGCCGTTGTCGATCGCGGCATAGACGGCGTCCGCGATCGTAGGCGGCATCCGGTGGCGGCGAACTTCCCACTGCCGTAGGTCCTCCCGCAGGAATCGGCGCTGGTCCTCCCATCCCAACGCGCGCCACAGCCGCGCCGTCCGCGGTCGCACCGCGTCGATCACTTGCCGCCAGTCACAACCCGATTGACGGGCGTACGCCAGGTCGGCGGCGAGCGCCGTCCGCAACTGCTCGAGTGAAGCCTCGGGACCGAGTGCATCGATGTTGGGTAACTGTGCGGGCGCACCGGTAGCGCGGAATCGACGCGGGAGTTCGCCGTGCCGGGACAGCAATGTGACGGTGGCGCCGCGCGCTATGAGATGCAGTGCGACATCAACCCCGGTGAGCCCCGAACCGACCACCAAGACGTTCGACGGTCGCCTCGCTCCGAGGGCGGCGAGTGCGCCGGGCGCCCATGGATCCACCACAACCTTGCCATGGGTGCCCGATGCCAACACCGGAGCGAAGGCACGTTCCAATGAGTCGGGCATGCCGCCTTCCGGGCGCCCGGTCGCGAGCACGACGGCGTCGGCCGACAACGAACGTCCATCGTTCAACACCGCGCGCACAGTCGGGCCCGGCACCAATTTCACGACCTCGGCCGTCTCGATCCGCACGTCGGCGCCCGCGAGCTGTTCCTGCAGGTAGCGGCCGTACGCGAGACGCGGTGCGAAGCTCTCCGCCGACGTGACCGCCCGTTCGTCGAGCCACCGGCAGAAATGGTCGGGATCGTCCGGCCACGCGGACATGCGCTGCGCGGGAACGTTCAACAGGTGGCTCGGGTCGCTGGTCCCGTACGCCGCACCGGTGCCGGGACGACCGGAAGCGTCGATCAGCGTGATCTGTGCGTCGGGCTTGCTGCGGCGGAGATGTACCGCGGCCAGCACGCCCGCCGCCCCACCACCCACGATCGCGACGCGCATGCGACGGGATTGTATCCCTCGCGGGTGACGGGGGGCAGACATTCAGACACATGGGCCCGCGACCTGCCACCCCGCGCGCCGGAAGCCTAGTCGTACACCGGCCGCCACATGGTGTCGAGCACTGCCTGCCGAACGTCGTCGTGGGTCTTGGTGGCCACCCCGTCGTCGACGGCGGCGTGATAGACGGCCTCGGCGACCGCTGTGGAGATGCCCTGCAGGTTCTGCACGTCGGGCAGCAAGGAGTCCCCGGGGTTCTTCGGGCTGGCCTGCAGCACAACGGCTTTGGCGGCGGCCTGCAGCATCCCCTTGGTCATCAGCCTGGCCCCGGCCACGATGATGCCCAGCCCGATCCCGGGGAACACCAGCACGTTGTTGGCCTGGCCGATGGTATAGGTGGTGCCGTCGTAGTCGATGGGCGCGACGGGGGTGCCGGTGGTGAGCAGCGCCGCCCCCTTCGACCACTCCAGCACGTCACCCGGCATGGCCTCCATGCGCGAGGTGGGATTGGACAGCGGGAAGATCATCGGCCGCTCGCACGACGCCGTCATCGCCTCGATCACCTTCTCGGTGAATGCCCCGAACACCGTGGAGCAGCCGAGCAGGATCGTGGGCGAGGCCAGCTTGATCGTGTCGACCAGGCCGACCCGCTGGTCGGCGGCGACGCCCAGTTTCTGGCGGTTCTTGGCATACGGCACCTGGAAGTCGCGCAGGTCGTCCATGTCGTCGAAGAGCAGACCCTGCTTGTCGATCGGCCAAATCTGCGACGTGGCCTGTTCGTAGCTGGCGCCGTCGGCGACCATCGCGTCACGGATCTGATCTGCCACCCCGATGCCGGCGGTCCCGGCCCCGAACACGACCGTCGTCTGCTCGCGCAGGGGGACTCCGGTCACGTGGCATCCGCCGTACACCGCCGCGACCACCACCGCGCCGGTGCCCTGGATGTCATCGTTGAACACGCAGTAGCGGTCGCCGTAGGTCTGCAGGATCTTCCGCGCGTTGAGCGGCCCGAAGTCCTCGAAATGCAGGATCGCGCGCGGGAACAGCCGGTGCGCCGTCTCGATGTAGCGGTCCACGAACTCGTCGTAGTCGGCGCCGCGGCGCCGGGCATGGCGGTTGCCCAGATAGAACGGGTCCTGCAGCAGCTGTTCGTTGTCGGTTCCGACATCGAGCGACACCGCGATGCAGCGGCGCGGGTCGATGCCGCCGCCCGCGGTGTAGAGCGCCAGCTTGCCCACGGCGATCTGGATTCCACCGACGCCCCAGTCGCCGATGCCCAGGATCGCCTCGGCGTCGGTGCACACGATCAGGTCCACGTCGTCGGGCGCCAGCCCGAACGTCGCGAACGCGTCCTCGATCTCGTCGGGCTCGTCGATGCTGAGGAACAGTCCCCGCTGGCCGCGGTATTCGTCGGAGAACCGCTGGATGGCCTCCCCGACGGTGGGGGTGTAGACGACCGGCATCAGCTCGGGGAGGTGGTCTTCCAGCACCTTGTAATACAGCAGCTCGTGGCGGTAGTGCAGCTGCTCCAGGAGTAGGTTGCGGCCCAGATCGGTTGCCAGGCTCTGCAATTGGCGCCACACGCGGTCGGCCTGTTCGTCGAGGGTGAGCACCGCCGACGGCAGCCGGCCGGTCAGCCCCAGCTGCCGCCGCTGCTCGTGCGTGAAGCCGACCCCACGGTTCAGACTCGGCGACGACAGCGCCGCCGGGATCTTCGGCGCGTGGGGATCGCTCATCGTGAACCTCCGTGTGGGGATGGCTTGTCCGGTCACTTCACGTTAGCGCGATCCACATGAACGCAGCTTGAAGAGAGTTTGACGTCGCAGGGTCCCTACCCGATGGCCGCGGCATCGCGGTGGCGTTCGTCCCACCCGGGCACGGGTGCCAGGCCCAGGTGCTCGCGCAGGGTGTGCCCGCGATATTCGGTGCGGAAGGCGCCGCGCTCCTGCAGCAGCGGCACCACCTTGCCGACGAACTCGTCGAGGCCGTGCGGTGTGAGGTGCGGCACCAGGATGAAGCCGTCGCAGGCGTCCGACTGCACGTAACGGTCGATCTCCTCGGCGACGTGCGCCGGGGTCCCCACGAACTGCTGACGGCTCGTCACCTCGATGATCAGCTCGCGGATCGACAGGTTCTCGGCTTGCGCGCGGGCCCGCCAAGTTTCGGCGACGGCCCTCGGGTCGCCGTGCCGGACACGCCCCCGCGTGATGTCCGGGTTCTCGACGGGATCGACGTCCGGCAGCGGCCCGTCGGGATCGTAGGCCGACAGGTCTGCGCCCCACACCTGTTCGAGGAATGCGATCGCCGTGGGCCCGCTGACCTGCTGTTCGCGGATGTGGCGGGCGTTGTCCAGCGCCTCCTCGGGCGTGTCGCCCAGCGCGAACGTCGCGCCGGGGAGCACCTTGAGTTGGTCGGGATCTCGCCCATACGCGGCGGCGCGGGCCTTCACGTCGGCGTAATAGCGCTGGCCCGCCTCGAGCGATCCGTGCAGCGTGAACAGGGCGTCCGCGTGCCTGGCGCCGAAGTCGCGGCCGTCGCTGGAGTCGCCGGCCTGCAGCAGCACAGGGTGGCCCTGCGGCCCGGCGGGCAGCGACGCGATGCCGCGGACGTCGAACTGGCCGCCGTGGTGCTCGACGACCTGGATCCGCGACGGGTCGACGTAATTGCCCGTCCTCACGTCGGCAACGACGGCGTCGGGCGCCCAGCTGTCCCAGAACCGCCGCGCGACGGTGAGGAATTCCTCCGCCCTCGTGTACCGGTCGGCGTGGTCGAGGAACCCGCCGCGGCGGAAGTTCTCCCCGGTGAACGCGTCGGAGGAGGTGACCATGTTCCAGGCCGCCCGTCCGTCGGAGAGGTGATCGAGGCTCGCGAATTGCCTTGCCACTTCGTAGGGTTCGTTGAACGTCGTGTTGATGGTGCCGGCCAGGCCCAGCCGCTCGGTGACCGCGGCGAGCGCGGCCAGCACCGTGAACGTGTCGGGCCTGCCGACCACGTCCAGGTCGTGGATCTTGCCGCGATGCTCGCGCAGCCGCAGGCCCTCGGCCAGGAAGAAGAAGTCGAACAGGCCGCGCTCGGCCGTCTGGGCAAGGTGCACAAACGATTCGAACTCGATCTGGCTGCCCGCGCTCGGATCCGACCACACCGTCGTGTTGTTCACCCCGGGGAAGTGGGCTCCGAGGATCACGTGCTTGCGCGGGTTTTCGCGTCGAAGGCTCATCTGGTCAGTCCCCATCGTTTCGCGAGCAATTCGTGAGAGCGCAGCCGGTCGGCGTGCCGATGCGTCACCGAGGTAATGACCAGTTCGTCGGCCTCGGTCACGCGGCGCAGCACGTCGAGGCGCTCGGCGACGTCGTCGGCGTCACCGACGAATTGCGTTGCGATCCGGTCGCTTACGAGCGCCAGCTGGTCCTCTGTCAGGGGCTCGCAGAGGTCGGGGTCCGGGTAGGGGACGGCGCCGTCGCCGCTGCGGATCGAATACACCCAGCGGCCGTAGCCGGAGGCGAGGTGGCGGGCGGTGGCGCTGTCCGCGGCGACGACGACGTCGGCCGAGACCACCACGTAAGGCCGTTGCAGGCGGGCCGACGGCCGAAACGCCTCGCGGTAGGCGGCGATCGCGTCGAGCGCGGTGCCCGGAGTGATGTGGTAGCTCGCGACGAACGGGAGCCCGCGGGCACCGGCCACCTCCGCGCTTTGTCCCCTGGTGCTGCCGAAGATCCACGGCGTCAGGCCGGCATGCTCGCCCGGGACGGCGTGCAGCTCGTGGCCGTCGACGGTGTACGTGCCGTCGAGCAGCGCCTCGATGTCGGCGACTTGCCGGGCGAAATCGTCGGGCACCGCCCCGGGTTGGGCGAGTGCGGCCGCCTGCGCGCGGATCCGGCCGCTTCGCATCAGCAGCGTCGGGTCGAAGGGGGGTGGGATGACGAGGCCGTCCACGTCGCGACAAGGCTGCGGCTTGACCGGCGGCTTGGGCTGTGACGTGGCGGCCTCGTTGCGGCGCTGCCCGGATCGGCCCAGGCCCATGTCGATGCGGCCCGGGTGCAGGGCGTCGAGGATGCCGAAGCTCTCCACCACCGCGATCGCGGTCGTGTGGCCGATCTGCACGGCGGCCGACCCGACGCGGATGTGGTCGGTGGCCGCGGCGATCTGACCGATGAGCACCGCGGGCTGCGAGCTGGCCACGGCGACGAAATGGTGTTCCGCCAGCCAGTAGCGCTTGTAGCCCCATCGCTCGGCGTGCTGGGCGAGGTCGATCGTGTCGCGCAGCGCGGTCGTGGCGTCACAACCGGCGCTGACGGGCGCGAGGTCGAGGATCGACAGGGGAGTGATGCTCACGACGACACCGCCAGGCGATTGTCCGCGGGAGCCAGTCCGAGCCGCGCGCGCAGCGTCTCGCCCCCGCGGTAGCCGGTGCGGAACCGGCCGGCGCGCTGCAGCAGCGGCACCAGGTCGTCCACGATTGCGGGCAGGTCGATCGCGTTGACCGCGGGCCGCAGCCGCACCCCGTCCGCCCCCGCGTCGTGCCAGGCCAGCGCGAGTTCGGCCAGCGCGCTCGCGCTGCCCACGAATACGTGCGCGTCGGAGGAGATCTCCGCCGCCGGTGCCAGTTGATCTTGGGCGAGCGAGACGACCACGTCCGCGTACACCTTCAGGTCGCGGCCGGTGGCGCGCCGCGCCTCGGCGACCTCTCCCAGGATCGCCCGCAGCGACGCCTCGTCGTGCGGGGTGACGAACACGACGTCGGCGCTGCCGGCGGCGAACTCGTATATGCGCGGCGCGTGCGCCAGCGCCGCGACCACCGGCTGCCCTTGGGGCGGCCGCGGGGTGATCGACGGGCCCTTGACCGAGAAGTACTTGCCGGCGAAGTCGATGTAGTGCAGCTTGTCGCGGTCGACGTAGCGCCCGGTGGACACATCGCGGATGATCGCGTCGTCCTCCCAGCTGTCCCAGAGCAGCCGAACCACCGCTACGGCGTCCGCGGCTTCGTCGAACAACTCGTCGACGCCCAGGACGGGGCGGCGCCCGAACAGGGCCGCCTCGTGCGCGGTGGCGCTCACACGCGCCTGCCAGCCGGCCCGGCCGTGCGAGACATAGTCAAGCGTTGCAATGGATTTCGAGACGTGAAATGGTTCGGTATGGGTGACCGTCGCGACCGGAATCAGGCCGATGTGCTCGGTGGCCGGCGCGATGCGCGCGGCCACCAGAACCGCGTCGGCGCGGCCCGCCAGCCGGCGCGGCGAGATCTCGGCCCGCCGGCCCGGCTGGGCGCCCATGCTGTCGTCGATGGTCAGGAAATCCAGCAAGCCGCGCTCGGCTTCCCTGGCCAGCGCCGCCCAGTATCGACCACCGAGCTGCCCGCCTTGGGTCGCGTTGCGCGCGAAGGCGTATCGCCACGCGTGAGGGTGCCAGCCGTAGCCGTCCAGTGCCACCGCAAGATGGAGGTCGGTCATCGGAGGACCCGGAAGGTCGACACGGTGGCGAGCCGACTTTCGAGCCGAAGACAAGCGCCCAGGGCGGTGGTGCGGCGCAACGCGCCGCCCACAGCCGCGGCCGGCGGCCCGGCGAGCGACCGGGCGAAGAATCGCGCCTGGTGCACGGCAATATCAGACATCGGCTCACCCAATTTCCGTCGGTAACTTGCGGTGCAACGCATAAGCGCGACAACGAATTCCGCAGAAGGGTTAAGTTCAGCCTGAGTATTACTTCACCGAGCTCACGCGGCCCGGGCCAAGAGCGCCGGGAGCAGTGACCGCGTCACAGCAAGTAAGACAGGCCCCATTCACGTTCGGCGGCCACCCGAGCGGCACTGTTGGCGGTCCGGGCACTGACGCCCCCGCCGGCCAGGGACACCAGGGCCGAGGCCATGGCGAAAACCCCCACGCCATGCCGCTCGGCGACGGTGATCAGTTCCTGGAAGGCGGCATCCGTGCTGCATCGGCGCCATCCGACCAGTATCCCCACCGCGGTGTCGAGAACTCGCGTGGTTTCCCGACGGCCATGGCCGAGCGGCGACCGGCTTGCGCGACCTTCAATCATTCGTCGTCGACCTCCTGATTCGAATCACTCGTTTGGTCACCCCTACTCACCGAGATGGATTAGGAGGGGGCCTCGTGTCACTGATCGCCCTGCGAGGCTGTTGTCCGGGGGACCGCCTGTGGGGTTGGCTAGCGCGCAACGCCGAGCAGAGGCGAATAACGACGGCGTCACAAACCGTCAGGTAATCAGCGGCAACAGTTCCCGGGAAGAAGGACCGGAAGCGCGAAGTCCGGCTGGATGGCCTGTTGCATGCGCCCACTATACGGCACGGCCATTCCGGTGCGTGTATTCAATTCGTTTGGCTCACAAGCAATTTAACCGTTGGCGCCCGAACGGACGTCGCGTAGGTGGCGTGGCCGATCAACGCGGCTCCGGTTCCCGAGCCATGGGCAGGGCGACTCAGATGGAGAAGTCCTCGCCGTACCACACCCCGGCCTTCGGCGGCCGGATGACGCGGTCGCTCTCTGAGCCGTTGGCCTGCGCCTCCAGTCTGGCCACCCTGGTCAGTAGCGATTGCAGGCTGACGCCGACGAGGTCGGGCATCATCGAGTCGTCCGGACCGCCGGGACCGGGGTGGCTGCGTCCGATGACCTGCCCGGGCACCCCGACGACCACCGCGTCGGACGGTACGTCTTTCACCACGACAGCGTTAGCGCCGATCCGGCTGTCGTCGCCGATCTTGATCGCGCCGAGGACCTTCGCCCCGGCGCCGACGATCACCCGGTCGCCGATGGTCGGGTGGCGCTTTCCGGTTTCCTTGCCGCTTCCGCCGAGCGTGACACCGTGGTAGATCGTGACATCCTCGCCGACCTCCGCCGTCTCTCCAATCACCACGCCGGTCGCGTGGTCGATGAAGAGGCCGGGGCCGAGCACCGCGCCGGGGTGGATGTCGACGCCGGTCAGGGCTCGGGTGAGCTCCCCCAGTGTTCGCGCGACCAACCTTGCACCTCGGTTCCACAACCAATGGGTGACCCGATGCCCCCAGATGGCGTGCACGCCCGGGTAGGCGAAGACCACCTGGAGCGTGCTGGGAACGGCCGGGTCCCGTTCCTTGGCTGCCCTGATGTCACGCCGGATGGCCGCGAGCATGACTATTCCGCCACGTCGGCGAACAGCGGAGTGCTCAGATAGCGTTCGCCAAAGTCCGGCAGGACAACGACGACGAGCTTGCCGGCGTTTTCGGGGCGCCGGGCCACCTGCAGGGCCGCGACCACAGCCGCGCCCGAAGAGATGCCGACGAGCAGCCCCTCCTCGCGGGCGAGCCGGCGGGCGAGGTTGACCGCGTCCTCGTTGCCGACGGTGACAACCTCGTCGACCAGATCCAGGTCAAGCACCGCCGGGACGAACCCTGCGCCGATGCCCTGGATCGGGTGAGGTCCCTTCTGACCGCCGGACAGCACCGGCGAGGCGGCCGGCTCCACGGCAATGAACTGGGCCGACGGCTTACGTTCCTTGATGACCTGGGCAACGCCGGTGATAGTGCCGCCGGTGCCGACACCGGCCACGAAGATGTCGACCTTCCCGTCGGTGTCGCGCCACACCTCCTCCGCGGTGGTCTTGCGGTGGATCGCCGGGTTGGCCGGATTCTCGAACTGCTGCGGCACCCAGTAGCGTTGATCGCTCTTGGCCAGTTCCTCGGCCTTGGCGATGGCACCCGGCATCCCCTCGGCACCCGGTGTCAGGACGAGCTCGGCCCCCAGCGCGAGCAACAGCTTTCGTCGCTCGGTGCTCATCGTCTCCGGCATGGTCAGGACGCAGCGATAGCCGCGTGCCGCGGCCACCACCGCCAGCGCGATGCCGGTGTTTCCGCTCGTCGGTTCGAGAATGATCGTGTCCGGCGTGATCAGGCCGGCCTCTTCCGCCGCGTCGATCATCGCAACCCCGATGCGGTCCTTCACGCTATTGGCCGGGTTGAAAAACTCCAGCTTGGCGACAACGTCGGCGACCGCTCCCTCGGTGACCCGGTTCAGCCGGACCAGCGGCGTGTTCCCAATCAGTTGTGTGACGTTCTCAGCGATGCTCATGAATTTCCCTTAGGCGATGTCGGAACAGGATTCGTCGGGCTGCCAAGTGATGTCGAATTCGATGGCCACGTCGGCGGGGACCGTAAGGGCGATCGGCGTCAGCCGCTGCGGCGCTCCATCTGATGCCACACCGGTCAGCACGCGCCCGGTGAGGCTGTGCGGCGAAGTCGCGATGATCGTTGCTGCCGATGTGCCCGACGCCGGACGGAGGTAGAAATCGGTGCCCGGTTCGACGATGTCGCGGACGGCCATACCGTCGGCGTCGACGAGTGTGTGTCCGGCAGAGACGCTGAGCGTCAATGGGATTGGCACCTGGAACGGTCCTACGAGTTCCGATTCGGCGGTTGCTTGATCATCGACTAGTCGCAGTTCCTCAGTGTTCTCCAAAGCGTTGCATGCGCCACTCAATAGATAATTGTAGAGGTGCACGACCCGATCGGCGTTGCGATAGTGGCGGGAACCGGTCAACCAGAAGTCGACATGCCCGACGCTCGCCGTGCTGGAGTGCGCGGTGGTGACTAGACGGTAGTACCGGTAGCCGCGCCCCGCGCGGCCGTGGCGGCTGGCCGAGACGGTGCTGCCCACTCCCAGCGCCCGTTGGTAGCGGCCCCGCCCGGCGTCCGCCATCAGCTGTGAGCCCGAAACATCCTGCCAGGAAACACCATTCGCCGACTTCTGCAGCTTGAAGCCCACGACCGTGTCGGAGTCCGTCCACACCGAGTAGCCGCCCAGCTGTGGTTCGCCGTCGAACTCGAAGGTGATCGCCCCCGCCCTGCGACGCGTCGAGACGGGGACGTTCAGCGGACGAGTGTGCAGGACCAGCCCGTTGGTGAAATGCCAGATCGCGGCCTGGGTCGCCGCGATGGCCTCGTGTTCGCTGATGTTCGCCTTTCCCAGCGGGTGACCGGCCGCCCGCAGCTGCTGGCTGAGCGCGGCGGTCGAGCGCATTGGGAACGAATGACGGAGGATCCAGTCCACCTGCGCTTCGTAACCGCGGGTACTCAGGTGGGGAAGTGCCGCCCAAGTACCCAGCGCGTAACGGGACGGGTGACTCGGTGCGACGCCGGTGAAGTCCAGAGAGTAGGCGTGCAGGTTGGGATTGAGGCGGATGAGGTCCGTGCGAGCGCGGCTGCCGTCAGCGAACACGACGGTGTCGACGGTGTGGGAGTAAGTGCCGCCGCGGTAGCGCGTCATCTGCGGGACTTGGGTCGCCGGCCGGACGAGTACGCGCCGGTGGGTCGCCACGCGCGACAAGCGACGGCCGGATATGGACAGTACGGTCATGGGTTGCTGTGCTTCCTGAAAGACTTGGGATTGGTGCGCGCTTCGGGTCGTCCGGCACGGACAAGTCGTCCTGCTCGTGGCGAAAGGCGCGGGGATTTCTTGGGCGTCAGAGGGCTCAGGAAATCAACAACAGCAACAACAACGGGCGTCGGCAGTGCAGCGCGAAGGAGCGAAGCGCAGCGGTGCGGCCTGATGCATGGGCCCAACTATAGGGCATCGGCGCATTTCTCCTTCGGATCACTCCCGGTGTAAACCCTTCGCGGGGGTCTTACACTTGCCTAGGCTCGGCGCGCGGATGCGATGAGAGTGGGGCCACCTTGGCCCCGCCGAACCCCGCTGCACTATTGGACCAAGCACGGAAGGACCTCCGATGACATCGGCTCAAAGCGAGTCTCAGGCACTTGGCGACCTTGCTGCCCGGCAACTCGCCAACGCGACGAAGACCGTCCCGCAGCTCTCCACCATCACGCCGCGCTGGTTGCTGCACCTGCTCAGCTGGGTCCCAGTGGAAGCCGGCATCTATCGGGTGAACCGCGTGGTCAACCCGGAGAACGTCGCGATCAAATCCGAGGCCGGCGCCGGCACCGAAGAGCCGCTCCCCGAGACCTATGTGGACTACGAGACCAGCCCGCGCGAATACACGCTGCGCAGCATTTCGACCCTGGTCGACATCCACACCCGGGTGTCGGACCTGTACTCCAGCCCGCACGACCAGGTCGCCCAGCAGCTGCGGCTGACCATCGAGACCATCAAGGAGCGCCAGGACTACGAGCTGGTCAACAACGCGGAGTACGGCCTGCTGGCGCAGGCTACGCCCGAGCAGACGATCCAGACGCTCGCCGGTGCGCCTACTCCCGACGACCTGGACGCCCTGATCACCAAGGTCTGGAAGACGCCGAGCTTCTTCCTCACCCACCCGCTCGGCATTGCCGCGTTCGGCCGCGAGGCCACCTACCGCGGCGTACCACCCGTGGTCGTGAGCCTGTTCGGCGCGCAGTTCATCACGTGGCGCGGCATCCCGCTCATTCCGTCGGACAAGGTCCCGGTCGAGGACGGCAAGACCAAATTCATCCTGGTGCGCACGGGCGAGGAACGGCAGGGTGTGGTGGGCCTGTTCCAGCCCGGGTTGGTCGGTGAGCAGGCGCCGGGTCTGTCGGTGCGCTTCACCGGCATCAACCAGTCGGCCATCGCCACCTACCTGGTCACCCTCTACACATCGCTAGCCGTGCTCACCGACGACGCGCTCGCCGTGCTCGACGGTGTCGCTGTGGACCAGTTCCATGAGTACAAGTGAGTACCGAGCGGTAGACGCCGAAAGCGAGCTGCCGATCAGCGCCGCGGAGATCGCGGCGCTGGCCACCCAGCTGTATGCGGCCAGCATCAGGCCGGGACCCGACACCCCGCCGCAGGCTGCGCCCGTCGCGCCGCGCGGCGGCGTGCCGGACGTCACCGCCGCCACATCCGCCGGGCAGGCCGCGACCGGATACGCCGACGTTTACCCGACCCCGGTCCCGGTGATCGGCGCCCGCGACATCTACCTTCCGGCGCCGACGTCGCCCGAGCCCGCCGAAGGGCCGCCGCAGACGGTGCCGGTGGCCCCGCGGGGCAGCGTCCCGGACACGACGGCCGCGACGTCGACCGGGCTGACGGCCGCCGGCCTGTCCGATTTCCATCCCGGGGTGGTGCCGGCCGTCGGGAGCACCGACATCTACCTCCCCGCGCCCCCGTCTCCCGAGCCCTCCGAGGGCCCGCCGAACGCGGTGCCCGTCGCCCCGCGCGGCACCGTGCCCGATACGACGGCGGTCCCGTCGGCCGCCGAGGCGACGGGCGGCGTCGCGGACCCCTATCTGTCACCCTTCGGCCTCGGCGCCTTGGCGGCACCCGGGCAGGACGCCGTCCCGGCCGTGCCGGTGGTGGGGACACCTTCGTGGCTGCCTCTGGCGCCGACGGTCGCCGACCTGGGCTGGTCAGACGCCCCCTTCGTCGCGCCGACCGCGGTGGTCGGGAACGAGTCCGACTACTCGTTTCTGACCGGTTCCGTTCCCCAGTTCCCGGACGGGCACGAGGTGTTCGACGTGAACGCGGTGCGGGCCGACTTCCCGATCCTGAAGGAGACCATCCACGGGAAGCCGCTGATCTGGTTCGACAACGCCGCCACCACGCAGAAGCCGCAGGTGGTGATCGACCGGCTGGCCTACTTCTACGCGCACGAGAACTCCAACATCCATCGCGCCGCGCACGAGCTGGCGGCCCGCGCGACCGATGCCTACGAGGAGGCCCGCGACACGGTGCGGCGCTTCATCGGCGCGTCGAAGGTGGAGGAGATCGTCTTCGCGCGCGGCACTACCGAGGCCATCAACCTGGTGGCCTACGCCTGGGGCGGTAAGCACTTGCTGCCCGGTGACGAGATCCTCATCACGCACCTGGAGCACCACGCCAATATCGTTCCGTGGCAATTGCTTTCGCAGCAGACCGGCGCGGTCCTCAAAGTCGCGCCGGTCGACGACGCCGGCAACCTGCTGATGTCGGAATTCGAGGACCTGCTCGGGCCGAAGACGAAGCTGGTGGCGGCCACCCAGGTGTCGAACGCGCTGGGCACGGTGACCCCGGTCGAGCAGATCGTGGAGCTGGGTCACCGCTACGGGGCGCGAGTACTGATCGACGGCGCCCAGTCAATCCAGCACATCCCGGTCAACGTAGCCGAGCTCGGCGTCGACTTCTTCGTGTTCTCCGGCCATAAGATCTACGGCCCCACGGGGATTGGTGTGCTGTACGGGCGCGAGGACGCGCTGGCGGAGACGCCGCCATGGCAGGGCGGCGGCAACATGATCGCCGACGTCACCCTGGAGCGGTCGCTGTATCAGGGGCCGCCGAGCAAGTTCGAGGCCGGCACCGGAAACATCGCCGACGCCGTCGGGCTGGGCGAGGCCCTGCGCTACGTGCAGCGACTCGGGGTCGACCGGATCGCCGCCTACGAGCACGAGCTGCTCGAGTACGCCACCCCGCGGCTGGCCGCCATCCCCGGCGTCCGCCTGGTGGGCACCGCCACCGAGAAGGCCAGCGTGCTGTCGTTCGTGCTGGCCGGGCACGACCCGCTGGACGTCGGCAAGGCGCTCAACGCCGAGGGCATCGCGGTGCGCGCCGGGCATCACTGCGCGCAGCCCATCCTGCGCCGCCTGGGGCTCGAGGCGACCGTTCGCCCGTCGTTCGCCTTCTACAACACGTTCGAGGAGATCGACGTCTTTCTCGACGCGGTGCGCCGGATCGCCGAGGGCGGCACCAACGCCGGCTGAGTTTCACTCTCGGCGGGCAATTGGGTGCGTGAATTGCGCTCATCCTGAACCCAAGGCTTGTATTTCACTCGAGCAATCCGAACTCTTGCTAGCGGCGGTGACAGCCGACTCAGGGTCCGGCGGCCCCGAATACTCGAGCAGGTTTCGGGATGGGTGACATATATCCGCGGCGCGGCGAATTGCGACGCGGCTTCGCTGCTGGCGAACTGCGCGTCCGCGCGATCCGTACCGGCCCCGGGAAGTCGCCCGTGCGCTGGCCGGCACTGCTGCGCGCACCGCCCTGATCGGCGTGCCCTTTGGTCCGGTCGGCATCCACTTTGCCCGGGTCAACGAGTGCCGATCGCACGTGGACACTGCCGACACAGCAAATTCTCGCCTGGGCAGATTTCTTCTGGGTGATTGCAACCCTGACGCCGGGCATCGTTTTGCCAATAAATTCCTCGCGTGGTCTATGCGCGCAACGAGACATCGCGGTCGTTTGTAAGCAGCGCTGCTCACCTCCGGACCAGCAAATTACAAACGGATTAATGGTGTTACGAAATTGGGGAACGCTTTGAGGCATGCGGTCGTGCGTCGGTTTGAGCGCGCGCTATGAACGGCGCGACCATCGCCAAGCCCATGAACGCGCTGGGCGAATTCTTCCTCTTCACCGCCGAATCGCTGACCGCCATGGTTCGGCGCCCGTGGGCCTGGCGCGAGATCCTCGAGCAGATCTGGTTCGTCGCCCGCGTGTCGATCTTCCCGACCATCATGTTGTCGATCCCGTACACGGTGCTCATCGTCTTCGTCCTGAACATCCTCCTCGTCGAGATCGGGGCCGGCGATCTCTCGGGTGCCGGCGCGGGGCTGGCATCGGTGACCCAGGTCGGGCCCGTCGTCACGGCGATGGTCGTCTCGGGCGCCGGGTCGACGGCGATGTGCGCGGACCTGGGAGCGCGGACCATTCGCGAGGAAATCGACGCGATGAAGGTGATCGGTGTCGATCCGATCCAGGCGCTGGTGGTGCCCCGCATCATCGCCGCGATCTTCGTTGCGGTGCTGTTGTATTCGGTGGTTGCCGTCACCGGCCTGGCCGGCAGCTACGTGTTCGTGGTCTTCGTCCAGCACGTCACGCCCGGCGCCTTCATCGCCGGGATGACGCTGGTCACCGGGTTGCCGCAGGTCGTGATCTCGCTGATCAAGGCGACCCTGTTCGGGCTGTCGGCCGGCCTGATCGCCTGCTACAAGGGCCTGTCGGTGGGCGGTGGTCCCACCGGCGTCGGCAACGCGGTGAACGAGACCGTGGTGTTCTCCTTCATGGCCTTGTTCTTCATCAACATCTTGAGCACCGCGCTCGGAGTGAAGGTGACGGCCAAATGAGCGATGCGGCGCGCGAGCCGTCGTGGTTCGCCCTGGTCGGCCCCAGGCTGGTGGCTTCCACCCGCAAGCTCGGTGAACAGACCGCGTTCTACGGGCAGTCCCTGGCCAACATCGGCGACGCGGTGCGGCGCTATCCAGGCGAACTGCTGCGGCTGATCGCCGAGATGGGCATGGGCACCGGTGCGCTGGCGGTGATCGGGGGCACCGTGGGCATCATCGGCTTCCTGACCCTGACCACGGGCGCGCTGGTCGCGGTACAGGGCTACGACACGTTGTCCAACATCGGTGTCGAGGCGCTCACCGGCTTTCTGTCGGCGTTCTTGAACGTCCGCATGATCGCGCCCTGCACGGCCGGCCTGGCCTTGTCGGCCACGATCGGCGCCGGTGCGACCGCTCAGCTGGGCGCGATGCGGATCAACGAGGAGATCGACGCGCTCGAGGTCATGGGCATCCGCGCGATCACCTACCTGGCGTCGACCCGGATCATCGCCGGCGTACTGGTCGTGATCCCGCTCTACGCCGTCGCGGTGCTGATGTCGTTCATCGCGGCAAAGTCGCTCACCATCTACGTTTACGGCCAGTCCCGCGGCGTCTACGAGCACTACTTCTCGACGTTCCTGCGTCCCAACGACCTGCTCTGGTCGTTCGTGGCGGCGCTGAGCATGGCGACCGGTGTGATGGTCGTGCACACCTATTACGGGTTCAACGCGACCGGTGGTCCTGCCGGGGTGGGGGAGGCCGTGGGCCGCTCGGTGCGGACGTCGATGATCATCACCGCGTTTGTCTGCCTGATGATTTCGCTGTCCGTCTACGGCCAGTCCGGCAACTTCAACCTGTCGGGATGATCGCATGAGCAACCACCGCAGCAGTGAACCCGGCAGGAGAAACAGGGTCCGCGCGAACAAGATAGATCCGATCTGGTTGGCGCCGACGTTGTTCATCCTGATCGGCGGCCTGGTCGCGCTGACCGCCGCGTCGTTCTCCGGCAAATTCCAAGATTTCGTCCCGCTCACGCTGGTGTCGAACCGGGCGGGCCTGGTTATGGAAACCGGTGCCAAGGTCAAGCTGCGCGGCGTGGAGGTGGGACAGGTCGCTGCCATCGGCACCGACGTGAAAGCGGCTGAGCTGCAATTGAAGTTGCAACCCAACGCATTCAAGTACCTGCCGAGCAACCTCGAGGCCGAGATCAAGTCGACCACCGCTTTCGGATCCAAATACGTCGACCTGATCCTTCCCGAGCACCCGAGTCCCACACCGTTGAAGCCCGGCGCGGTGCTGCATTCCCGCAACGTCACCGTCGAGGTGAACACGGTCTTCGAGAATCTGCAGGCCGTGGTCCAGGCCATCGACCCGGCCAAGCTGAACGCGATCCTCTCGGCGTTCGCGCAGTCGGTGCGGGGCAAGGGTGAACGGATCGGGCAGGCGATCACCGATGCGAACGACGTCCTGCTGACCGTCAACCCCCGGATGGACACGATCCACCGGGACTGGCGGATGTTCGGCAAGACGGCGGACATCTATTCCGGTGCGGCGCAGGACATTCTGTCGATCCTCGACTCGGCGGCGACCACCAGCTCCACGCTCACCGAAAACCAGCGGTCCCTCGACACGCTGTTGTTGTCTGCGGCGGGCCTCAGTCAGGCCGGAATCAACGTCATCGGCCGCAACGAAGCCAACATCGTGCAGTCGGTCAACCTGCTCGATCCGACCATGGCGCTGCTCGACAAGTACTCACCGACGTTCACGTGCTTGTTCCAGGGTGCGCAGTGGTACGTGGACCATGGTGGCCGGGACATGTTGGGCGGCAACGGTTATTCGTTCATCATGGATGCCGGCCTGCTGTTCGGCGACGACCCGTATCGGTACCCGAAACACCTGCCCAAGGTGAACGCGACCGGCGGTCCGGGCGGCCACCCCAGCTGCGGTTCGCTGCCGGACCCGAGCGCCAACTTCCCGGTGCGCGCGCTGGTCACCGACACGGGGTGGGGCGGCGCCCCGAACGAGATCCGCACCAACGTCGCGGCCGGCAACCCCTGGTGGTCGAACTACTTCCCGACCACCAAGAATCCGCCCGAGGCGCCGCGCTACTTCTTCCGCGGGGGGCAGCCACCCCCATGAGACGAAAGATGTCCGGCATCGTCGCACGCGTCGCGCTGTTCACGGCGATCTGCCTGGTCTTCACGTTCACGCTGATCGCGGTGTTCGGGCAGCTGCGCTTCGAGGACCGCACCGGCTATCAGGCGGTCTTCACCAACATCTCCGGTCTGAAGTCCGGCAACTTCGTCCGCATCGCCGGGGTGGAGGTCGGCAAGGTCGGCGACCTGACGCTGCACCGCGACGGCACGGTCACCGTCGGCTTCTCGGTTGACAAGGGCGTCCGCCTCACCGAGGGCACCAAAGCGGTTGTGCGCTATGAGAACCTGATCGGCGATCGTTATCTCGCGCTCGAGGAGGGGCCCGGGTCGCCGCACCGGCTGGCGCCCGGCGCGACGATTCCGCTGGCGCGGACGTCACCCGCGCTGGACATCGATGCGCTGATCGGGGGCTTCCGCCCGCTGTTCCGCGCGCTGGATCCCGACCAGGTCAACGCGTTGTCCGGGGAGCTGCTGCGGATCTTCCAGGGGCAGGGGGGGACGCTCGCCTCGGTGCTGGCGCAGACCTCGACGCTGACGTCCACCCTGGCGGGGCGCAGCGAGTTGATCGGCGAGCTGATCAAGAACCTGAACACCGTGCTGCACACCTTCGCCGCGCGCGACCACGAGTTCTCCGACGGACTGGACAAGCTGTCCGCGCTTGTCGACGGCCTGGCGCAGCGCAAGGAGGACATCTCGACCGGGCTGGCATACATCAACGCGGCCGCGGGCTCGGTGACCGACCTGCTGGTGCAGGCGCGGCAGCCGATCAAGGACGTCGTGCACGAGACCGACCGGATGTCGGGCCAGGTGCTGGCCGACCGGGAGTATGTGGACAACCTGCTCAAGCAGCTTCCCGATACCTACCAGGTACTCGCCCGGCAGGGGCTCAACGGCGACTACTTCGGCTTCTACTTCTGCGAGGTGTTGCTGAAGCTGAACGGCAAGGGGGGCAACCCGATTTACGTCAAGCTGCTCGGTCAGCCGAGCGGGCGGTGCACGCCGAAATGAGGTTACCGAAGCTATCGTTCGGCTCGCGAAGCCCCGTGACGATCGGCGTGATGGGCACCGCGATCCTGATCTGCGTGACCGTCGCCGCCTTCCAGTACGACAAGCTGCCGTTCGTCAAGAACACCAACGACTACGCCGCGTACTTCTCCGAGGCCGGTGGCATCAAGGCGGGCAACACGGTGCGGGTGTCCGGCCTGGGCGTCGGCCGGGTCTCGACGATCCGCCTGGAAGGCACCAAGGTTCGCATCGGCTTCACCGTCCGCAGGGGGATAGAGCTGGGCGACCGCACGGAGGCGGCGATCAAGACCGAGACGATCCTGGGCAGCAAGATGCTGGAGCTCACGTCCCGGGGCGGAGGCAAGCTGACGGGCGTCATCCCGCTGGAGCGCACCAGCTCGCCCTACGACCTCCCGGTTGCGCTGGGCGACCTCACCACCACCGTCAGCGGCCTCGACACCAACCAATTGTCCTCGGCGCTCACCACATTGGCCGAGACCTTCAAGGAGACGCCGGCCGATCTCAAGCCCGCGCTGCAGGGCGTGGCCCGGTTCTCGCAGACCCTTAACAACCGCGACGAACAACTCCGCAGCCTGTTGGGCAACGCCAACAAGGTCTCCGGTGTGCTGGGCCGGCGCAGTCAGCAGATCGCGAGCCTGGTGGCGAACTCCAACGCGTTGCTGGCGGCACTGCTCGACGAACGGGATTCGCTCGACGCGCTGATGAACAACCTGACCGCGGTGTCGCATCAAATCTCAGGGCTGGTCAACGACAACCGGACGCAGCTCAAGCCCGCCCTCGACAAGCTCAACGGCGTGCTCGAGATCCTCGACAACCGCAAGGAAGACCTGCAGCGGACGTTGCCGAAATTCAAGCGGTACGCGATGTCCTTCGGTGAAGTGCTGGGCTCCGGGCCGTTTTTCAAGGCGTACGTCGCCAACCTGATCCCGGGTCAGCTTGGCGGCCCGACCCTCGACGCCCGGATGTACGACCGGCCGCTGGACCCCGACCAGAAGCTGCCGTCCGAGGCAGTGGACCCGCCGACCGGTACGCCGCCCGTGCCGCCGGAGAGCGCGCCACACCCGATCTGGTCCCAGCCGCCCTCACCCACGCCGGCGCCGGGACCGCCGCCCGAGCCGAGCCCGGCGCCCGCCGGGCCCGGGGGGCAATGATGAGCCGACGCACCCTGCGCCGGGCGACCGCCGTCACCCTGGCCGTGACGCTGGCCGCGGCGTCCTTCCTGGTCGGCAAGAAATTCTGGAACGACGTCGAAAAGAACACCTACTCGGCGTACTTCACGGAGGCCAACGGATTGTTCGTCGGTGACGAGATCCGGATCCTCGGCGTCCCCGTCGGCGTGGTGGACAAGATCGAACCGCAGCCGGCGAGTTCCAAGGTGACGTTCTCCGTCGAGAAGCAATATTCGGTGCCGGCCGATGCGCGCGCCGCGATCCTGTCGCCGTCGTTGGTGACACCCCGCGCGATCCAGCTCGTCCCGGCCTACTCCAACGGCCCCAAGCTGAGCCCCGGGGCGTCGATCCCCCTGGGCCGCACCGCGGTTCCCGTCGAATGGGACGACTTCCGCAAGCAGCTGGAGAAGCTGACCGACGCCCTACAGCCGACGGCGCCCGGCGGCGTGAACTCGGCCGGCGAATTCATCAATTCGGCGGCGGACAACCTGCGCGGCCAGGGAGACACCGCGCGGGACACGGTGATCAAACTGTCCCAGGCCATTTCGGCGCTCGGCGACCACGCGGACGACATCTTCAGCACGGTGCGCAATCTCCAGTTGCTGGTGTCGGCGCTGTATTCGAGCAGCGACCTGCTGGCCTCCTTCAACCAGAACCTGGCCAGCGTGACGACGATCCTGTCGAACAGCCCCAACGAAGTCGCCAACGCGGTAAAGGGCCTCGACGGGGCCCTGGCAGATCTGCGCGACTTCCTCGCCGAAAACCGGGAATCCGTGGGCGTCACGTTCGACCGGCTGAGTTCCATCACGACCGCCCTCAACGACAGCCGCGCGGACATCAAGCAGATCCTGCACGTCGTCCCGACGGTGTTCCAGAACTTCATGAACATCTATCAACCCGCGCAGAGCGCGATGAGCGGCATCCTCGCGCTGAACAACTTCGCCGACATACCGCAGTGGATCTGCAGCTCGATCGAGGCGGCCGCCCGGGCCCGGTTGGACCGGGTGTCGAAGCTGTGCCTGCAGTACGTCAACCCGATCATCAAAAACCGCATCTACAACTACATCCCGGTGGGAATCAACCCGTTCGTCGGCACTCAGGCCCGGCCGAACGAGATCACCTACAGCGAGGATTCGCTGCGCCCCGGGTACACGCCGCCCCCGCCGCCCGAGGCGCCGCAGCCTTCACAGGCGCCCCCGCCGGCGGTCCTCGACAACCAGCCGCAACCCGGTCAGGCGCCGCCGGATACCAACGTGAGCTCGACCCAGGTCCTGCAGAACCTGATGCTGCCGACGGGGACGCCGTGAGACGCGCGTTAGCCGCCGCGCTCGGCGTCGTCTGCGTCGCCGCGCTGCCCGGATGCGAGTGGCGGGGCCTGAACTCGTTCAAGCTCCCGGGCACCGCGGGTGGGGGACCGGGCGCGTACACGATCCAGGCGCAGCTGCCCGACGTCGTCACGATCCAGCAGAACACCCGCGTTCGGGTCGACGACGTCAACGTCGGCAACGTCACCAGGATCGAGCTTCAGGACTGGCATGCGCTGGTGACCATGCGCATCGACGGCGATGTGCGCCTGCCGGCCAATTCCACGGCCAAGCTCGGGCAGACCAGCCTGCTCGGCTCGATGCACATCGAACTCGCGCCCCCCAAGGACGAGCCGCCGGTCGGGCGACTGCAGAACGGGTCGGTGATCCCGTTGTCGCGCGCGAGCATGTATCCGACCACCGAGCAGACCCTGGCATCGGTGTCAATCCTGTTGAACGGCGGTGGGATCGGGCAGCTGCAGGAGATCAACCAGGCGATCGCCAAAGCGTTCGGCGGCCGGGAGAACGACATGCGCAGCCTGCTCGGCCAGCTCGACGAGTTCATCAAAGGCACCAACGCGCAGACCGACGACATCATCGCCGCCGCCGAGAGCCTCGACTCGCTGGCCGGACAGTTCGCCGACAAGGACCCCGTGGTCGACAAGGCGCTCATGACGGTGCCCAAGGCGCTGGCGATCCTGGCCCAGGAGCGCACCAAGATCGCCGATGCGATCGACCAGCTGGGCAAGTTCAGCGCCATCGCGGCCGACACCATCCACCAGAGCAAGGAATCGCTGGTCAACAACCTGCGCAACATCGCACCGGTGCTGCGGTCACTCGCCGACTCCGGGCCGGCGCTCACCAAGGGGCTCGATGGCCTGGCCACCTATCCATGGCCGACGTCCACGGTGACCAATTGGTTCCGCGGCGACTACGCCAACCTCACGATGATCGTCGATTTGACCCTGAGCCGCATCGACACCTCACTGTTCACGGGTTCACGCTGGGAGGGGAACCTCACCGAACTCGAGCTGCAGTGGGGACGCACGATCGGCATGCAGCCGAGCCCGGTCACGGGGGGCAACCCGCTGACGTTCCCCTATCACAACGGGGGTTACTGAATGCTGCGCCTGAACCGCCGGACGTGGATCCAGCTGGCCGTTCTGTCCCTGGTCACCGTGGTGTCCTGTGGCGCAATGGCGTTCAACTTCATGAAGTTGCCCGAGACCTTGTTCGGCATCGGGGAGTACAACGTCACGGTGGACCTGCCCGCGTCGGGCGGGCTCTACAAGACCTCGGTCGTCACCTACCGCGGCACCGACATCGGCCAGGTCAAGTCGGTCGACGTCACCGCGACGGGGGTGCGTGCGGTGCTCGCCCTGCGGTCGGGCGTCAAGGTCCCCTCCGACGTGCAGGCGTCGGTGCACAGCCGCTCGGCGATCGGTGAGCAGTACATCGAGCTGACTCCCCAGCCGAGCAAGGACGGGGGACAGTCCCGGCCGCTGCGCGCCGGCGACGTCATCCCGGCCGGCCGGGTCGACGTTCCCGTCGACATCGGACACCTGCTCGACCTGACCAATAAGGCGCTGCAGGCGATTCCGCGCGACAACCTGCGCACGGTGATCGACGAGGCCGACCGCGCCGTCAGTGGACTCGGCCCCGAGCTGTCCCGCATCGTCGACGGGTCCACGGCGCTGGCCATCGCGGGGGGACGCACCGCCGACCCGCTCGCCGCCCTGATCGATCAGTCGCCCGCGGTCCTGAAGTCCCAGGTGCAGACGTCGGACGCAATCGGCACGTGGTCCAATCGCACCGCGGCCATCATGGCGCAGTTCAAGGCTCAGGACGCTGCGGTGCGAGACCTGTTGACCCAGGGCGGTTCCGGGCTCGAAGAGGGTCGCGCGCTGTTCGATCGGGTGGCGCCGGCCGTCCCGGTGTTGATGGCCAACCTGGTGAGCCTCGGCGACATCGCGGTGGTCTACCGCCACGACATCGAGCAGATCCTGGTGCTGCTCCCGCAGGGTATCGCGGTGATGTCTGCGGCGCTGGTGCCCAACCTGAACAGCAAGCAGGAATATCGCGGCTTCTACCTGGATTTCAACCTCAACCTGAACTCGCCCCCACCCTGCACCACCGGTTTCCTGCCGCCCCCGCAGCGTCGCTCCCCGGCCGACGTCGACGCCCCGGACCGGCCGGCGGCCGACTTGTATTGCCGTGTTCCGCAGGATTCCGAGCTCAATGTGCGGGGGGCGCGCAACATTCCCTGCGAGACGAAGCCGTGGAAGCGGGCCCCCACCGTCGAACTCTGCGAGAGTGACGAGGAGTACGTGCCACTCAACGACGGCTACAACTGGAAGGGCGACCCGAACGCCACCTACAGCGGCCAAGGCGTGCCCCAGTACCCGCCCGGCCAGGATCCGCGGCTGCCGCCGCCGCGCGGCACCGCGCCGCCACCCGCGCCGCTGGCGGTCGCGACCTATGACCCGGCCAATGGTGACTACATCGGGCCGGACGGGCACCGCTACACCGAGTCAGACCTGGCGCACCCGCGCGCCAAGGACTGGCAGTCACTTCTTGTCCCGCAACCGTGAGTCGTCCCGGCCCGCTACCGGGCCGGGCCAGTGAGGAGCAGCATGGCCGACGAACCCGAATACCCCGATATCGATGAAAAGGTCGGTGAGACAACGGAGATAACGGCGGACGACACCGACCCCGAGGGGGACGAATCCGCGGCGCCGCCGGCCCGGTGGCGGGATCGGCTGACCCGTCGGCGGCTTTCCGACGTCGGGCCGGCGTTGGTGGCCGGCGCGGTCGTCGTCGCGGCGCTGGCCGGACTGACCGGCTGGCTCGGCTACCACGCCTACCAGAAGCACGAGGCCCAGGCCCGGCGTGATTCGTTCGTCCGGACCGCCCGCCAGGCCGCGGTGAACCTGACGACGATCAATTACACCGAGGCCGACGCCGACGTGCAGCGCATCCTCGATGGAGCCACCGGGGCGTTCCGCGACGACTTCGAGCAGCGGTCCAAGCCGTTCGTCGAGGTAGTCAAGGCGGCCCAGTCCAAATCGGAGGGCACGGTCACCGATGCGGGGCTGGAATCCCAGCACGGCGACGCCGCGCAGGTGTTGGTCGCGGTCGCGGTGAAGTCGCGGACCGCCGGCGGGGAAGAGGCGCCGCGGGAGTGGCGGATGCGCATCGAGGTGCGCTCGGTCGGGGATGACACCAAGGTGTCGAACGTGGTGTTCGTGCCATGACGACTCTTACCGACAACACCGACGCCGCGCTCGACAGCGACGCGGACGATGTCGAACTGACGCCCGAAGACGAAGCAACCCAGACGGATTCGGAGGCAGGCGACGCGGGGGAGACCTCCCCCGAGGACACCCGCGCGCGACGCCGCATCAACTGGAAGCGGATCTTCGCCTTCGGGGTGTTGCCCGGACTAACCCTGGTGCTGGCGCTGGCGTCCGGGTACCTACGGTGGGTGGACGGCTCGGCCGACGACTTGGCGCAGGCGCGCGCCGACGCCGTCCGGATCGCCGGCGAAGACACCGTCGCCCTGTTGTCGTACAAACCGGACTCGGTGGACAAAGACCTCGGCGCGGCGCGGGACCGGCTGACGGGCGACTTCAAGGACGCCTACACCACCCTGACCCGCGAGGTCGTCATCCCGGGCGCGAAAGAGAAGCGCATCACGGCGGTGGCCAAAGTGATTGCGGCGGCGCCAGTCTCGGCGACCGCGAACCACGCGGTGGTGCTGCTGTTCGTCAACCAGACGGTGACCATCGGCGAAGGCAACCCCACCGACACCCAGCCCGTCATCCGGACGACGCTGGACAAGGTCAACGGCCACTGGCTCGTCTCGCGTTTCGACCCGGTGTGATGACGACCCGCATTTGCGCCGGCGCGTTGCCCGCCGGCGTGTTCCTGTGGGGCGCGGCCGCTGTGGCCGCGCCCGCGGCGCACGCCGACAACAAGCGGCTGAACAGCGCCGTCGTCTCCGCCGTCTACACCATGCAGCACCAGGTGGGCTGCACGAACGACGTCATCCGGAACAACGCGCTCACGCTGGCCGCCGAATGGCACGCGGAAGACATGATCAACAACCGAAACATCAACGACGACATCGGGTCGGACGGGTCGACGCCGCAGGACCGGGCCAACGCCGCCGGCTTTGCCGGGAAGGCCGCCGAGACGGTGGCAATCAACCCTGCCATCGCCATCAGCAGCCTCGAACTGGTCAACCAGTGGTATTACAACCCCGACGACATGGCGATCATCCGCGACTGCGCCAACACCAACATCGGGGTGTGGTCGGACAACAGCCTGGACCGAACCGTCGTCGTGGCCGTGTACGGGCAGCCCGCCGCACGTCCCCGCTGAGGCGCTTCACTGAGCGCCGAGTCGCGCCAGGGTCGACTCGGGATCCGGCGTCGCGCCCCGGTTGTACGGCAACTTGGCCAACGCCGTCGCCATCGCGCACGTGTTGGTCAGGGCCGCAAAGGTCAGCCCGCCGCCTATCGCAGCGGCCACCCATTTGAGCCGCGGCACGGCCACGCTGCCCAGAACCGAGGACAGCACAACCGATCCCGCGACGAGGCGCACCTGACGTTCGAGGTCCCAGCGCTGCACGCCGCGGTCGAGCACGAAACCCCGGCCCTCCCAATCGGTGACGCCGCCTTCAAGGATGCGTCCGCCGGTCACTCCCGCATTCCGCAACAGCGTTTGCGCCCGGGTCGAACGTTGTCCCGAGCGACACACCAGGACGACGTCGCGGTACTCGAGGCGCGCGGCGGTTTCGGCGGTGTGCTTGTCCAGCACGTCGAGTGGCACGTTGTGGGACCCGGGGATGTGTGCGGTCTCGAATTCCGCGGGGGTACGCACATCGACGATGCGCGGGGCGTCGCGGTGCGACTCGAGCAGCTCGCGAAGCTCGATCGACGTAATCACGTCGGCGGTGGGTGCATTCATGGTGTCCTCCGTTCCTTCTCTAGTGGTTTCCCGGGTCGGTCGGCAACCGGCCAGTTTTGCTCACGCTGAATCGGACGTGATGTCCAGCTTTTCGGCGTTGTCGTAGTTGTCGTCGATCAGGACGACACGGCGACGCTGCCGGTCCAGCAGCGCGGCCGCGATCGACGCGCGGTAACCGCTGGCGCAATGGATCCACAGCTCGCGGTCCTCGGGAAGCTCGTCGATGCGCTCGGGCAGTTCGTGCAGGGCGACGTTGACCGCGCCGCGCACGTGGCCGGCGTCGAATTCGCCCGGCTGGCGCACGTCGAGTACGACCGCCCCGTCTGCGAGGACCTCGTCGCCGAGCACGTCGACGAGGTCCTCGAACGCGGCGACCCGGTAAGCCCGCAGCTCCTCACCGCTGGCCAGCGCGCGGATGTCGCCGGTGGCGCTGCCGGTGAGCCGGTCGATGCCGATGCGGGCCAGTTCGCGCTGGGCCTCGGCGACCTGTCGGGCATCGTCTCCGATGAGGGTCAGCGGTGCGCCCCACGCGTACAGCCAGCCGAGGTAGTTGACGAAGGATCCGGACAGCTCGAATCCGTAAGTGCCGGCGAGGTGCCCGGCCGCGAACGCCGTTCGCCCGCGCAGGTCGACCACCCATTCGCCGCCGTCGATCCGCCCGCGGAGCTCATCGGGGTCGACGGGTTCGGGCGCGGACAAATCCGGTGCCTGCGGGCCGGCCCTGTTGATGACGCCCATGTGCGCGTAGTAGGCGGGGTAGGCCGACAGGTTGGCCAACAGCTCGTCGACGTACTCCTGCTCGCCCCGGGTCAGCGCCGGGTTCTTCCGGCGCTGATCACCGATGGTCGAGGCGTCACCGTCGGTGGGCGCGGCCGAACAGAAGCTGCCGAACCCGTGGGTGGGATACACCGCCGTCGCCGCGGGCAGCTCGTCGGCCAGGCGCCGGACCGAATGGTATTGCAGCCGGGTCAGTTCGCCGGTGTGCTCGTCGCCGACCAGGTCGGTTCTGCCCGTACTGCCGAACAACATCGATCCCCCGGTGAAGACACCGACGGTTTCCCCGGCATCGTCGCGGAGCACGTAGCTCACATGGTGGTGGGTGTGTCCCGGTGTCAGCAGCACGTCGAGGTGGATGCCGCCGCTGTCGATGCGGTCGCCGTCGCCGACCGCCCGGCGTGCGAACTCGACGTCTTCGCCCGCGGGAAGGACGTATTCGGCGCCGACCGCGAGGGCAAGCGCCAAGCCCCCGGTCACGTAGTCGTTGTGGATGTGCGTTTCCAGCACGTGGGTGATGCGGAGGTCGCCGGCCGACTCCAGCACTCGATCGATGTCGCGCTGCGGGTCGATGGCGACGGCCACCACGCCGTCGCTCACCAGGTAGCTGCGATCGCCCAGCCCCGAGGTCTCGATCACCGACACGTCAACGAGACGTTTGCCGCGGTCCGCCCCCCTCATAGGGGAAACCTACGCGCCGGCAAAGGGATCGGCGGGTTGCCTCGACGCACCGTGAGCGGTGGGCATTGACAAAAACGCCGACCCGGCGCTAGAGATGGTGGGCTAAAAGCCCCGGTCAGATGCCTCGGGCGAACATGGGCGACCCGATTCGTCGACGAACGGTCGGTTCACCGAAACTCCGCGGCAATTCCGACCGCCGTGATTTCTTTCCGCCTGGCGGCGCAGCCTAACGACTCGACACGGAATCGACGGCGTCGCGGACGGCTTGCCCGTCGGCGGCGAGTTCGCAGGCGCAGCGTTGGGTGCCGTTTGGCAGCCACCGCCACAGCTGGGTGCCGCGTCTGAGCCTCAGGTACTGGCCGTAAACCTTGTCGCGCTGCTGCTGGGAGAAGACCAGGTCCAGGTTGACGGGCAACCCCGCCCAGTCGACTTCGTCGGCCACCGACCCCTGAGAGGCAGTGTCGGCCCCGGCCGCTTGCCGCAACCGGCATTGCAGCGGGCAACCAGAGTGGACGGCGCCGCTATCCTGTGCACCACGCTCCCCAGCCACGCCCACGTCCCTCCTCGAATGCGGAACAGCTCTTCAGGCGAATGGTGCGCCGGGCATGTTTCGACCGAGGATGCGCGACGTTTCCGCCGCATTACGGGTTTGCCGGGCTGGGCTCAGTACACGTCGCGGTGGTAGCGCTTATCGGCGCTCAACGACTGGACGTAGGCTTTCGCGGCATCCGGGTCGAGCTTGCCGTGCTCGGCCGCGATGTCGCAGAGCGCGCGGTCGACGTCTTTGGCCATCGGGTCGGCGCTGCCGCAGACATACAGCTGGGCGCCGTCCTGCAGCCAGCTCCACAGCTGGGCTCCGCGCTTGCGCATCAGGTGCTGGACGTAGACCTTCTCGTGTTGGTCCCGGGAGAACGCGAGGTCCATCTCGGTGAGGAGTCCATCGGCGTGCATCGCCTGGATCTCTTCGCGGTAGTAGAAGTCGGTCGCGGCGTGCTGCTCGCCGAAGAACAGCCAGTTGGGACCGGTGTGGCCGAGCGCACGGCGTTCCTGCAGGAAGCCGCGGAACGGCGCGATACCTGTTCCCGGACCGATCATGATCATCGGCGTCTGCGAATCGCTGGGTATCCGAAAATTGCTCGACGGCTGCAGATAGACGGCGACTCGGTCGCCGGGGCGGCGGTCGGCGAGGTAGGTCGAACACACGCCGCGACGTGGGACGCCCTGGAAGTTGTAGCGCACCGGCGAAACTGTCAGGTGAACTTCCCCGGGGCACTCTTTGGGGCTCGACGAGATCGAGTACAGCCGCGGTTGAAGGCGTTTGAGGACCCTTAGCCACTCGTGGGCGGATGCGGAGACGGGCAGCTGAGCCAACAGGTCGATCGACTGGCGCCCCCATGACCAATCCGACAGTGCACGCTTGTTTTCCGGCTTCAACAACTCTGCGAGTTCCAGGTCGCCGGTGCGCTCCTGCACGAACCGCACCAGGTCCCGGCTGAGGTGCGCGATTTCGATTCGTTCGGTGAGCGCCGACCGCAACGACATCAGACCATGCTCACCGACCTCGACAGGGGTCTGCCCGTCCAGCCCGGTGACGGACAGCCATTCGTCGACCAGCTGATCGCTGTTGCGCGGCCACACCCCGAGCGCGTCACCGGCCTCGTAGCTGATCGTGTCTTCGGGCACCCGAAGCACCAACTGCCGCACGTCCTTCGCCGATTGCGGGCGGCCCAGCTTGATGTTCTGGGCCATGTCGGTGATCAGCGGATGCTTCTTGGTGTAGCCGGACGCTCCGGCGCCCTTGGTCGGCCGCGGCGGCTCGGAAACCGGAGCGGTGGCGGCGGGTGCCGCACCGTCCCGGCTTACCGGCGCGGGCGTGCGGGTCAGCGCCTCGATCACGCCGCTCAACCACGTGCCTACGGCCTCGTCGTAGTCGGGTTCGCAGTCGACCCGGTCGACGATGCGGGTCGCCCCGAGCTCGGCGAGGCGCGCGTCGAGCTTGCGCCCGTGACCGCAGAAGTCGTCGTAGCTCGAGTCACCCAGGGCCAGGACGGCGTAACGGGTGTCGGTGAGTCGCGGCGCGCCGTCGGCGGCCAGCGCCCGCCACAGGGCGACGCCGTTGTCCGGCGCGTCGCCGTCCCCGGTGGTGCTGGTGATCAGCAGCAACTCGCGGACCGCGGGCAGCTGCGCCGCGTCGAAGTCGTCCATGCTGTGCAACGCGATCGGCAGGCCGGCCTCGCCCAGTTTCGCGGCGATATCGGCGGCCAGCTGTTCCGCGTTCCCGGTCTGAGAGGCCCACAGCAGCACGATCGATGCGCGCCCGGCGGGCGTCTCGGTCGTCGGCTCTTCCCGCACGGCGGGCGTCGTTTCGGTGTGGCCGAACAGCCCGGCGAGCAAGCCGTCCACCCACAGCCGGGTCGCCGGATCGAACGGCGCGCTCTGCGGGAGAGTCGGCACGCCGACGGCGCCTCGGCCGGCCTCCGCGCGCAGCCCGGTGACCAGGCCCGCGAGATAGGAGCGGCCGAGCGGACCGAACTGAGGCGCCGGTTCGTCCGTGACGCCGAGGAGGGTGGCCAGGGTGTCCACCTTGCCGGGGTCGATCGCATTGGCGGGCGCCGGAAGGCCGGAGTCGGACGCATCGGGAGCCGAATCCGGCTCGGCCACACCGACTTTGGTCAGGGTGACCGCGCAGGCCTTGAACTCCAGCTGGTAGGAGATAGGGTCGGCCGCGTCGTTGGTGACGGCGTTGATCGACAGGTACTCGCCGAAGGCGTCGTTCCAGTGAAAGGGCGCGAAGCAGTCGCCCGGCCGTACGCGGTCGGTGACGACGGCGGGCAGGACGGCTCGCCCACGGCGCGAGGCGATTTCGACGAGGTCGCCCTCGGCGATGGTGAGCCGGGCGGCGTCGTCTGGGTGGATCTCGACGAGCGGCTTGGGGTTGAGCTTGTTGAGCTTGGCGACCTTGCCCGTCTTGGTCATTGTGTGCCACTGATGCGGCAGGCGACCGGTATTGAGCACGAACGGGAAGTCGTCGTCGGGCATCTCTTCGGGCAGCAGGTGGGGGCGGGGCAAGAACACCGCCCGGCCGGTGGGGGTGGGAAACGCCAGCCGCGGCACCCGGCCGTCCGCACGGGCCAGCCGTGTCTGGCTGACGCCGTCGTTGAGGTAGCGGATCGGGTTGCGGTCGCTTTCGGCGTCGGGCGGGCACGGCCACTGCAGCGGCGTCCGCCGCAGGCGGTCGTAGCTGGCGCCGCGCAGGTCGTAGCCCGTGGCCGGGTTGGAGAACCGCCGGATCTCCTCGAAGACCTCTTCCGCGGAGTGGTAGTCGAACGCGGCCGAATAGCCCATCGCGCAGGCGATCCGGGAGATGAGCTGCCAGTCCGGCAGCGCTTGGCCCGGCGCCTCGACCGCCGGCTGGAAGAGCGTCAGGTTGCGCTCGGAATTGACCATCACCCCCTCGGACTCCGTCCACAGCGCGGCCGGCAGCAACACGTCGGCGTACGCGTTGGTCTCGGTCTCGGCGAAGGCGTCCTGGCTGATGACCAGCTCGGCGCTCTCCAGTCCTTCCAGCACGGTCCTCCGATTCGCCACGGTGGCAACGGGATTCGTGCAGATGATCCAGCAGGCCTTGATCTGGCCGTCGGCCATGCGGGAGAACATGTCGACCGTGCCGGTGCCGAGGTCGGTGCGCAGCGACCCGCGGGGGATGCCCCACTGGTCTTCGACGAAGGCCCGGTCGTCGGCCGAGGCGACGGAGCGCTGTCCCGGCAGACCCGGCCCCATGTAACCCATTTCGCGGCCGCCCATGGCGTTGGGCTGCCCGGTCAGCGAGAACGGTCCGCTGCCGGGCTTGCAGATCGCGCCGGTGGCCAGGTGCAGGTTGCACAGGGCGTTGGTGTTCCAGGTGCCGTGGGTGCTCTGGTTGAGGCCCATCGTCCAGCAGCTCGTCCAGTTCGCGGCCTCACCGATCCAGCGCGCGGCCGTGCGGATGTCGTCTGCCGGAATACCGGTGATCTTGCTGACGTGGTCCGGGGTGAACTGCTCGAGGAAGCTGGGCATCAACTCCCAGCCCTCGGTGAATTCGGCGATGAATTCGTCGTCGGTGTGCCCGTTTTCGACGATCAGGTGCAGCAGCCCGTTGAGCAGGGCGAGATCGGTGCCGGGGGCGACTTGTAAGAACAGGTCGGCCTTGTCCGCGGTCGCCGTCCGGCGCGGGTCGACGACGATGAGCTTCGCGCCCGCCTTGACGCGATCCATCATCCGCAGGAACAGGATTGGGTGGCAGTCGGCCATGTTGGCGCCGATGACGAAGAAGACGTCGGCGTGCTCGAAGTCCTGGTAGGACCCGGGCGGCCCGTCCGCCCCCAGTGACAGCTTGTAGCCGGACGCCGCGCTGGCCATGCACAGACGCGAGTTGGCCTCGATCTGGTTGGTGCCGATGAAGCCTTTGGTCAGCTTGTTCGCCAGGTACTGCGCCTCAATGGACATCTGCCCGGACACGTACATCGCGAACGCGTCCGGACCGTGCTCGTCGATGATGGACCGTAACCGATTGGCGCACTCCACGATCGCGCGGTCGATGTCCACTGGCTCCGGGGGGTCGCCGCGCTCGGGGCGCAGGTGCGCCGCATCCAGCCGGCCCGGCGCGGCGAGCAGGTCCGCCGTGGTGGCGCCCTTGGTGCACAGTCGGCCGAAGTTGGCCGGATGTTCTTTGTTGCCAACCGACTTGACGACGTGACGACGGTCGCTTTGGCCCTCTGTTGCGATCTGCAGCACCATGCCGCAGCCCACACCGCAATAACCGCACATGGTGTTCACGGCGTCGGCGGACACCATGGACTCCGGGGCCACGATTGCGTCCTCCTCGTTTGCCGTCGTTTGCGGACAGAGCTCTATCGCGATTGTGGGGCAAGCATGTTTCGCACCGGATGCTCGATGTTTCCGAGCGTTTACGGTGACCTCTCACCGGGCTCGGCGGGGCGGTGATGTGACCGTGATGGCTTTACGATCAGTGGGGTGTTATCGCAGGTCATCGTCGACGAGCGGACCAGCCCGAGGCTACCCGCGGCGTTGGCGCGCGTCGGCCCCGCAGCCCGTTCTATGACGAAACGGATGGGACATTCACAGCCTTCGCTAAGCTCACAACGTGCGCCGGCTGACCGTGATCCTCCTGATTTTGCTGGCCGCCGGTTGCGGTGGCAAACCATCGAACTCGCCGTCGGCGCCTCCCGACAAATGTAAAGACTCCGACGGGCCGACGCCGGACACCGTGCGGCAGGCCATCGCCTCGGTGCCCATCACCGATCCGGGAACCGCATGGGTCGAGATCGCGCGCGGGCACACCAGGAACTGCCGCCTGTACTGGGTGCAGGTCATCCCCACCATCGCCAGCGAGTCGACGGGCCAGCAGCTGCTGTTCTTCGACCACAACGTTTCGCTGGGCACGCCAACGCCCAACCCCAAGCCGTACATCACTGTGCTAGCACCGTCGGATGACACGGTGACGGTGCAGTACCAATGGCAGGTCGGGAAGGACCAGCCGTGCTGCCCCACTGGCATCGGCACCGTGAAGTTCAAGATCGGGTCGGGCGGCAAACTGCAGGCGCTCGGCAAGATCCCGCATCAGTAAGGTTGGCGCTCAACGTTGATGGCTTTGGTTGAAATACAAGGTGATTGAGTGTGCGTTCTGGGCGTCGAGTGTGCTTCTGGGGCGGGTTCTCGGCGGAATTCCCGCCCTGGCTTCACAATCGACGGCCTGGATTCACACTCGATGCCCGCAGCCGCGCGAGGCATTTTCGCGACGGCGGGGCGGCCGGCACGCAGTTGAGTGTGCATTCTGGGCGTCGAGTGTGCTTCTGGGGCGGGTTCTCGGCGGAATTCCCGCCCCGGCTTCACAATCGACGGCCTGGATTCACACTCGATGCCCGCAGCCGCGCGAGGGCCAGCGGCCGCCAAGCAATTGGAGTGGATCCTGGGCGTCGAGCGTGAGCACAGGGCGGGATCTCGGCGGCAGATTCATACGGTCAGTGCAACATCCCTAGTTTTGGAGGTTGCAATGCCGACTGGATATCGGGCTCCGCGGGAGTTGCGCTGGCTGTTTTTTGATCTCGTCTGCTCGGGAACGTCGGTGTGGGAGGCCGAACGGCAGCTGGGCGTGTCGCGCAACGTCGGGGCAGCGTGGTGGCGCAAGGCTGGGGCAATGAAGGTGCAGATTGGCGGACGGGGTCGACGTGGTCTACTCCAACCGGGCAACATGTCGTTGCCCGGTGGCCGAGGTCATCGGCTCAGTGTCGAAGAACGTGTCGAGATCATGCGTGCGCGCGATGCCGGCCTCAGTGACGCCGAGATCGCTGAGCGGCTCGACCGCGACCGATCCACGATCTACCGCGAGACGCGGCGTAATCGCAACGCCGACGGGGATTACCACGCCCTGATGGCTCATGCGCGGGCCGCTGAGAAGGCTCGCCGGCCGAAGAATTTCAAGCTCATTGACAACCCGTTATGCGCAGCGATCGAGGCCTGGATGGACCAGGGGTGGAGCCCGAAACTGATCGCTGATGTGTTGGCCCGCGATCATCGCGATGACAAGCTGGCAACAGTGAGCCACGAAACCATCTACCAATGCCTGTATGTGCAGACCCGTGGCAGTCTGCGCGCTGATCTGCACCGGTGTTTGTCCACTAAGCGGTCGGCCCGCAAGTCGCGCGGTCACGTCGATAGCCGCAGCGGGGTCTACAGCAGCGGTGAGGAGTTCACCATCGCCGAGCGGTCGCCGAAGCCGAAGACCGGGCGGTTCCCGGGCATTGGGAAGGTGATCTGATCGTCGGCCCGAACAACAGCGCTATTGGCACCCTGGTCGAACGCACGACCCGGTTCACCTTGCTGCTGCACCTGCCTGGCGACCACACCGCCGAGACCGTATCTACCGCGATGATCGCCGCGATGAGCCAATTGCCCGAGCATCTACGCCGTTCGATCACCTGGGATCGCGGCTCGGAGATGGCCCGCTGGAAAGACATCCACCTCCAGCTAAAACTCCGGTGTATTTCTGCAATCCGCATTCGCCCTGGCAGCGCGGCACCAACGAGAACACCAACCGGCTGCTGCGGTTCTGGTTCGAAAAGGGCAGCGATCTCAGCGGCTACACCCCAGCCGACCTCAAACGCATCCAAGACACCCTTAACCGACGACCTCGACCCACCCTCGACCTCGACACGCCAGCTCAGCGGCTGGCAGCCCTCCTCGAGCAGGCAGCCTGAACACCCTGTTGCACTAACCACTTGACTTTGAGCGCGGAATCCCCGCCCTGGCTTCACGCTCGACGGGCAGCGACAGCCCCAAAGCCCCCAAGCCGCAACCGCGTCACACCGTCAAGTTCTCCGGATGCAGCATCTCGGCGTAACGCAGCTGCTCGGGAATCCCGAACCCGTCGACGAGGGTCTTCGCGTGCGGCCGCAGCGCGCGGCACCGATCGTTGATGCCCCGGGTGACGGCCTTGGCCCGCTCGGTGGACAGGTACCGGTGTTCGATGTACCAGGCCTTGTCGTCCTCGATCACCGACAACGCGTAGAGGTCGCACACGATCCCCAGCAGCTCACGGGCCTCCGCGTCCTCACAGGCGTCGATGCCGGCGACGAACGCCTCGAGCACCACGCGGTCGATGTGCGCGGACGCGGCGTGCAGCACGTGGTCTTGGACGGCGTTGAACGCATCGAACGCCGACATCTCCTTGGACTTGCCCTGCAGCCGGCGCGCGACGGACGCCAGCAGGTACTCCTCGCGGTCGGAGAACATCTGGATCTGGGTGCCGCGGTTGAACAGGCTCCCCTCCTCCTCGTTGTCCTGGCGGGCGTCCACGATCGTCTGGATGATCGCCTCGGCGGCGGTGCGTTTGACGACGCGCTCGCTGACCGTGCTGGCCGCGAAGCGCACCCACTCGACCGGGCTCATGCTGCGGATGTCGTCGCGGTAGGCGGTGAGCAACTCCTTGGCCACCAGCTGGGTGAGCACATGGTTGTCGCCCTCGAAGGTGGTGAACACGTCGGTGTCGCCGCGGAGCGCGACCAGCCGGTTCTCGGCCATGTAGCCCGCACCGCCGCAGGCCTCGCGGGCCTCCTGGATGGCGCGACTCGCGTGCCACGTGTTGGACGCCTTCAGGCCCGCGGCGCGGGACTCCAGTTCGCGCTGTTCCTCGGCGTCGACGGCGTCCGCGGTCTGGATGTCGTGGCACTTGCTCACCAGCTCGTTCTGGGCGAACTGCAGGGCATAGGACTTGGCGATCAACGGGAACAGCCGGCGCTGGTGCACCAGGTAGTCCATGATCACCACCTCGTCGTCGCCGTCGGGCGCGCTGAATTGCTTGCGCTGCAACGCATATCTGGTGGCGATGTCCAGCGCGACGCGGGCGGCGGCACCCGCGCTGCCGCCCACCGTGATCCGGCCGCGCACCAGCGTGCCCAGCATGGTGAAGAATCGGCGGTTGGGATTCTCGATCGGCGAGCTGTACGTGCCGTCTGCCGCGACGTCGCCGTACTTGTTCAAAAGGTTCACCCTGGGCACGCGGACGTGGTCGAACACGATGCGGCCGTTGTCCACCCCGGGCAGGCCGCCCTTGTACTCGCAGTCCGACGTCGTCACGCCGGGGAGGTCGTTGCCGTCGGCGTCGCGGATCGGGACCATGAAACAGTGCACGCCGTGGTTGACCGGCTCGCCATTCTCGGTGGTGATCAGCTGCGCGAAAACCGCTGCCATCGTGGCGGTTTCGGCGGCTCCGCCGATGTAGTCCTTGCGCGCCGTCGGGGTGGGGGAGTCGATGACGAACTCCTCCGTCTCGGGGTCGTACGTCGCGGTCGTCTCCAGCGACTGCACGTCGCTGCCGTGGCCGGTCTCCGTCATCGCGAAACAGCCCCGCAGCTCGAGGCTGATGATGTCCTTGACGTAGGCCTCGTGGTGGCGCTCGGTGCCCAGGTTCTCGACGGCGCCGCCGAACAGCCCCCACTGGACGCCGGCCTTGACCATCAGCGACAGGTCCGACATCGCGAGCATCTCGATCATGGTGATCGCCGCGCCGATGTCACCGGTGCCGCCGTGCTCCTTGCGGAAGTTGTCGGCGGCGGCGCCGAAGGCGGCCATGATCCGCATCTGCTCGGCCACCTTGGTCCGGGCGATCACCGTGTTCGGAGTGTAGTGCGGGCGGAACAGGTCCTCGCTCATCGTGGCCCGCAGCTGGTTCTTCACGTCGCGCCAACGCCCGTCCAACGCGTCGCGCAGATGTTCGGCAGTGCTCTTCGTCTCTGGCGCCATAATTCGACCGTAACCCGCCGTCGGTGTCGCCGGGAACAACGCCGATGAAATCGCCAGAGCCGCCCGATAACGTTCGGGTATGGGTCGGTGGCGACGCGGCGGCCAAATGGCGGGCCGCCTGGTGGCGGCCGGCTGGCTGTTCCTCGCGGCCGCATGCTCCCCGGCGCGCCATCGCCCCGTTCCGCCCCCGCTGCTGGCCTATCTCGGTCAGTCGCAGGTGCCGTTCGGCGCCACCTTCGAGAATACGATCGTCGGCGGGCTGTCGGCGATCAGCTACGACGCCGGCAGCCAGCTCTACTACGTGATCAGCGACGACCGCTCCCAGAAGAGCCCGGCCCGCTTCTACACCGTGCAGCTGTCGTTGTCCCTCAAGGGAATCGACAAGGTCACGTTCACAAGCACCCGTCCGCTGCTGGATCAGTCCGGTCAGCCCTTCCGGCCGCTGGAGCTGAACGCCACGCCGCCCGTCATTCCGCCGGACCCGGAAGGCATCGCCTTCGACCCGGGGCGCCAGCGCCTGTATTGGTCCTCGGAGGGCGAACGGATCACCGCGGGACCGGTCCTGCAGGACCCGTGGGTCAGGATCGCCGGGCTCGACGGCGCCTACCTGGGCCAGTTCGCGCTGCCGCCGAACCTCGCCATGTCGGCGCAGCCCACCGGGCCGCGCCGCAACCGGGCGTTGGAGGGGCTGACGCTGACGCCCGACGGGCGGTGGGTGTTCGCCGCGATGGAGGACCCCGGCTACAACGACGGCCCGGCCACCGACGACGGCCACCAGGTGCTGACCAGGGTCACGAAGTTCGACGCCGCCACCGGCATGGAGACCGCGCAGTACGCCTACCCGATGGCGCCCCCGCCGCCGCCCGCCGACCTCAACGGGGTCTCCGATCTCGTCGCGTTGTCCGACACGACGTTCCTGGTGCTGGAGCGGTCCGACTCGGTGCCCCCGTACGTCCGGATCTACCGCGCCGACCTCGGCGCGGCGACCGACGTCTCGGCCGTGCCGTCGCTGCAGCACGCGGTGCTGACCCCGATGAGCAAATCGTTGGCTGCCGACCTCGGCGCGACGCCCGGGCTGGGGACGCCCGGCAACCCCACCGACAACGTCGAGGGCATCACCCTGGGCCCCAAACTGCCCGACGGCCGCCAGTCGGTGGTGCTGGTCACCGACAACAACTTCTCACCCGCTCAGATCACTCAGTTTCTGCTGTTCGCGATGCAGTGACGGGGAGCCGGTCGCGCGTCTGGGCGGCCGCAGCCGGTACAGCACCACGCCGGACGCGACCGCGCCGAAGAGCACCAGCATGATCATGTCGAACACCCACCAACCGCTGTAGTGCGCCCACATCTCGGCGTTGGCGGCCAGCGCGTCGACCCGGCGCAGGTCGACCGTGGACGCCGAGGCGGCGAAGCCCCACTGGGCCGGGACGAACCACGAGACCTGCTGGAACCCCCACTTGCTCACCAGCGGGACCAGGCAGCCGTCGAACAACAGCGACGCCAGCACGACGGGCACGGACAGCGGCAGCACCTCCCGCAGCGACTTGCCGAGCGTCGACAGCGCGAGCCCCACCATGGCCGAGACTATGGCCGTGACGGCCGCGCTCACGTACAGCTCGAAGGTCGCGTTGTGCAGCAGGACCGCGCCGTGCACCGGGCCGCCTTTGACCGCGACCAGCACGACGAACACGATCGCCGTCAGGATCGCGGCGGCGACGCTGAACACGGCGGCCTTCGCCGCCAGGTAGGCGGAGGCCGACAGCCCGACGGCCTGCTCGCGGCGGAACACGTGCCGCTCGGCGACCACGACACGGATGGTCAGCGCCGTGCCGAGAATGACCGCGGCGATGTTGAGGGCGGCCAGGATCTCGACGGCTTCGTGGGGGTTGTCGCTGCTCGGCGTGGGCCGGTCCAGGCCGGAATCCCCGGGGATGAGCACGGCCAGCGCCGCGAGGAGGAACGGCAGGACCGCCCAGAACAGAAAATAGACCCGGTCCACGAAAAGCAGGCGGATCTGCCGGCGGGTCAGCATGGCGATCTGTCGCTTGATCGGCAGCGCGGTAGGCGGCGGCCACGGTTCGGCGGCCTCTGGAGGCTCGGCGGGGGCTTGCTGCCCTGCGAGGTACGCGCGGTGGGCGCCACCGGGATCGACGCTGACCCGCGCGAGGATCTCCGCCCAGTCATTGGTGCCCATCGCGGATTCGACCTGCAGCGGTGTCCCGAGGAAGGCCGGGGCGCCGGCGGCGGTCAGGACCAAGACCTGGTCGCACATGTTGAGGTCACCCAGCGCCGACTGCGGCGACAAGGACACCACGACGACGCAGCCGATGTCGGCCTGGCGGCGCAGGACGCTCATCACGTGGTTCTGCTGTGCGGCGTCCAACCCGGCGCCCGGGTCGTCGACGACGAGCAGCGTCGGCCTGGTGATGAGCTCGACCGCCATCGACGCACACCGGCGCACCTCCGGCGGCAGCTTGGTGATCCGCGTGGCCCGGTGTTCCGTCAGGTCAAGCTCCTCGAGCACCTGGTTGACCACGCGCTTCCGGTGCTCCGGCGATGTTTCCGGCGGCAGGCGCAGCTCGGCGGCATAACTGAGGGCCCGCTCGACGGTAAGCCGGGCGTGAACGCACTCGTCACGCGTCACGATCCCGATCCGCGTGCGCATGGACTCCGGTTCGGCGTGCACGTCGTGGCCGTCGACGGTGACCTGGCCGGTGCCGTCGGACCGGGCGCCGGACAGCAGCGCCAGCAGCGCCGAGTTCCGCGCCGCCGACGGTCCGGTCACCGCCGTGAAGCTGGCGGGGCGTGCGGTGAACGAGATGTTCGAGAGGACCTCGTGGCCGTCCAGCGTGAGCCCCAGCCCGTGCGCGGCGACCCCGAGGGTCCGCGCTCCCGGCCGCAGCGGCAGGCGGTAGGTGGAGCTGCCCTCCTCGGTGCGGAAGGACGGCCGCGCGACGCGGAACTTCCGCGTGACCATCCGTTCGATCAGGCCCTGCCCCTTCGGCTCATCGACGGCGGCCGCGGGCGGCTCTTCGGGCGGGGCGGCGGGCTGCGGATCGGGTGGCGCAGGCGCAACGGGTGGGGCTCCCGCCGGTGCCGGTTGGGCGGCGCGCTGGGACGGCGGCGGGGGAACCCGGATGTGCTCGGTGCCGCGCTCCGTCGGGGCCCGAAGGTCCGGGCCGTCGGGAGCGTCCGGGCGGCCCCGCGGCGCCTGGCCGGGAACCGGCGGGGGAGGCGGGGGAGGATACCGCGGCGGTTGCCGCGGGGGTGCCGGGGGCGGCGGCGCGACGCGCGGTGGCGGCGGGTACGGGGGGCGCTGCGGGGGCGCCGGGGGCCGCCCCGGTGGGGCCGCCGCGGCGCCGAGCTGGAAGACCAGCCGCGGGCCGCGCTGCGGATCACCGATGCTGACCACCTGCCCGTGGGCGATGTCGACGGTCGGCACCCGTGCGCCGTTGACGAACATGCCGAGGGGACCCCGGTCGACGGCCACCCAGTGGCTTCCGGTGAACCGCAGCACCATCTCGACGCGGGGCGCCGGCGGCCGCATGCCCGCGTAGCCCAGCCGCTCCAACGGGATGTCGCACGGCGGGCCATAACCCACGAGCACGTCGCGGCCGGGCACAAAGACGTACCGCGCCGACCCGACCAGCACCGTCAACGGGGAGGCCGGAAGGGCAGACGCCTCGCTCCGCATGCCGCCACCTCTCGTCATCGGTCGGCTCGATCGCGCCGGAAAAGTCGAATCCGCCCCAACACCCTAGAGGTCAATTGTCTACCCGCCCACCGGGATCTATCCACCGGGGCGAGCGCCGCTCACACGGCGCCGCGACGTCCCATGGTCGAGGCGTTGTCGAGGAGCCGGCGCAAGATCTGGACCGCCTCGGTCAGCACCTCGCGGTCTGCCGGCTCGAGCTGAGCCAACTGCGGCGCAATCGCGGCCGCGCGGTCGGCGCGGACGGCGTTGAGGGTGCGTTTCCCCTCCGGGGTGATCCGGATCCGCACGGCCCGGGCGTCGCCGGGGTCGACCATCCGGGTGACCAGGCCGGCGTCTTCGAGCCGGCGCACCTGGGTGGTCATCGTCGGCTGGGAGCAGTGGTCGACGCCGGCCAGGTCGCCGATGCGGGCCTCCCCTTGGACCTCGATGGTCGCCAGGAGCCTGGCCTGGGCCGCGGGCAGCGGCATCTGGATGCGTTGGGTGGCCAGCCGGTTGAGCCGCGCCACCACGGCGAGCAAATCCGCTCCCAGCCCGGTCTCCTGCCGGGCGTTCGCGGCGTCGACGACCTCGGTGCGGTTGGTAGCGGATGCGTTCATGCCTCCATCGTTGCATAGCTTTGCTATGGGAGACGAGCGGCGCGTCGCGCTCGGTCGAAACGGTGTGCTGCGGGGACAAGGCGCTGCGGCCTGGCAGAATCGGTGAAGTGATCGCGTCCGCCCCCTCGTCTTCGCACCGCCGGCGCGGGGCCCTGCAGCCGGGCGAACTGGCCCACGCGTCGGTCATGGCGGCGCTGTGTGCCGTCACCGCGATCATCTCCATCGTCGTCCCCTTCGCGGCCGGCCTGGCGTTGCTGGGCACGGTGCCCATGGGCCTGCTCGCGTACCGCTACCGCTTCCGCGTGCTGATCGCCGCGACCGTCGCCGCCGGCGTGATCGCCTTCCTGATCACCGGGATGGGCGGCTTCATGGCGGTGTTCAACAGCGCCTACATCGGGGGGCTGACCGGGACGGTCAAACGCAAGCGCCGCGGCACACCGACGGTGGTCGTCACCGGCCTCATCGCCGGCCTGCTGTTCGGTGGCCTGATGGTGGGCGCGCTGGCCGTCCTCACCCGGCTTCGGCACCTGATCTTCAAGGCGATGACGTCGAACGTGGAGGGTCTCGTCACCGCGATGAATCACGTGCATCTGCGGGGTGCCGGCGCCGGTTTCAAGCACCATTTCGATGCCGGGCTCAACCACTGGCCGTGGGTCTTCCTCGTGTATTTCGTCGTCTCGGTGCTGGTCGTCTCCCTGATCGGCTGGTGGGCGCTGTCCCGCGTGCTCGATCGGATGCAGGGCGTGCCCGACGTCCACAAACTGGACGCGCCGGTCACGGACGCGGACCGCCCCGTGGGCCCGGTCCCCGTGCGGCTGGACCACGTCCGCTTCCGCTACCCCGGCGCCGGTCAGGACGCGCTGCGCGAGCTCAGCCTCGAGCTGCGGGTCGGCGAGCACGTGGCGATCACCGGGGCCAACGGCTCCGGCAAGTCCACGCTGATGCTGATCCTGGCCGGCCGCGAGCCCACGTCGGGCACCGTCGAGCGTCCGGGCGCGGTGGGTCTGGGCAAGCTGGGGGGCACCGCCGTCGTCCTGCAGCACCCGGAAAGCCAGGTCCTGGGCACCCGGGTCGCCGACGACGTCGTCTGGGGCCTGCCGCCGGGCACCAACGTCGATGTGCCGCAGCTGCTTCAGGAGGTCGGCCTGGGGGGGCTCGGCGAACGCGAGACCGGCAGCCTGTCCGGCGGTGAACTGCAGCGGCTCGCGCTCGCGGCGGCGCTGGCCCGGGAACCGTCGCTGCTGATCGCCGACGAGGTCACCAGCATGGTGGACCAGCAGGGCCGCGACGCCCTGCTCGGCGTGCTGTCCGGTCTCACCAGACGCCACCGGACCGCCCTGGTGCACATCACGCACTACAACAACGAGGCGAACTCCGCGGACCGTACGGTCAACCTCAGCGACTCACCGGACAACACGGACATGGTCGAGACGGCGAGCCCACCGATGGCGGCCCCCGCCGTCGAGCGCGGCTCGAACGCGCCGGTGCTGGAGCTCATCAACGTCGGGCACGAGTACGGCAGCGGAACCCCGTGGGCCAAGACCGCCCTGCGCGACATCAGCTTCGTGGTCGAACAGGGCGACGGCGTCTTGATCCACGGCGGCAACGGCTCCGGAAAGTCGACCCTGGCGTGGATCCTGGCCGGCCTCACCGTTCCCACGACCGGCGCCTGCCTCCTGGACGGCCGGCCCACGCATGAACAGGTCGGCGCGGTGGCGCTGTCATTCCAGGCGGCCCGGCTGCAGCTCATGCGCGGCCGCGTCGACGAGGAAGTGGCCTCCGCGGCGGGCTTTTCGCCGCGCGACGAGGACCGGGTGGCAGCCGCGCTCGGTGTCGTCGGGCTGGATCCCACCTTGGCCAAGCGGCGGATCGACCAGCTCAGCGGCGGGCAGATGCGCAGGGTGGTGCTGGCCGGGCTGTTGGCGTGCTCGCCGCGGGCGTTGATCCTCGACGAGCCGCTGGCCGGGCTCGACGCGGCCAGCCAACGCGGGCTGCTGCGCCTGCTGGAGGACCTGCGTCGCGACCGCGAGTTGACCGTCGTCGTCATTTCCCACGACTTCGCCGGGCTCGAAGACCTGTGCCCGCGCACGCTGCACCTGAGCAACGGCGTGCTGGTGCCGGTCTCGGCGGCCACGGGTGGCATGGCATGACCACAGCGTCGTCGACCTCATCGCCGTCGCACGGCCAGACCCGGCGCAATCCGCGTCCGGTGGTGGTGCTGGTTCCGATACCCGGGACCTCGCCCATTCACGACCTGTGGGCGGGCACCAAATTGCTTGCCGTCTTCGGCTTTTCGGTGTTGTTGACGTTCTACCCCGGATGGGTTGCGATCGGGCTGGTGGCTGCGCTGGTCTTAGCCGCGGCCAGGATCGCGCACATTCCGCGCGGCGCGCTCCCGTCGGTACCGCGGTGGTTGTGGGTCATTCTCGCGCTGGGCGGCATCACGGCCGCGCTGGCCGGCGGCACCCCGAAGGTTTCGGTCGGCGGTTTCGAGCTCGGACTCGGGGGAGGGCTGAACTTCCTGCGCATCACCGCGCTGTCGATCGTGCTGCTCGGGCTCGGGGCGATGGTGTCGTGGACCACCAATGTCGCCGAGATAGGCCCGGCGATGGCCTCATTGGGGCGGCCGCTGCGCCGCTTGCGGATTCCGGTGGACGAGTGGGCGGTGGCGCTGGCGCTGGCGCTGCGGGCCTTCCCGATGCTGATCGACGAATTCCAGGTGCTTTCGGCCGCCCGCCGGTTGCGGCCCAAGCGGATTCCGCGGGGCCGCAAGGCCCGCCGCCGCCGGCACGCGCTGGAGCTCATCGACCTCCTGTCGGCCGCGATCACCGTGACGCTGCGGCGCGCCGACGAGATGGGCGACGCGATCACCGCCAGGGGCGGCACCGGTCAGATCTCGGCCAACCCGGCGCGACCGAGGCTGGCCGACTGGGTGGCCCTGGCGATCGTGCTCGCGGTCAGCGGCGCGGCGGTGGCACTCGAAACGCTATTGCGCACGACTCAGTAAAACCATCCTGGGAAGGTGACCGGTCGCGTAGCTTGAGCGCGTGGCCGACATTCAGCGCACGCGGGGCATCGCGGCTCGCCCGCAGGAAGTCTGGGACGTCCTCGCTGACTTCGGGTCGATCAGCTCGTGGGCCGACAACGTCGACCACTCGTGCATCCTGTTCTGCGGCCCGGGCGGCGGCCCCGTCGGCACCGCCCGCCGGGTGCAGGTCGGCCGCGACGCCCTCGTCGAGCGCATCACCGAGTTCGACGCGCCCCGCGCGCTGGCCTACGACATCGAAGGATTGCCCCGCCGCCTGCGCCGCGTGACGAACCGCTGGACGGTCGATCCGGGCGCCGGGGACTCGGCCGTCGTGACCCTGACGAGCACGGTCGGGATCGGCCCGCACCCGCTCCAGCGGCTGGCCGAACGCGCGCTGTGCCGCTACCTCGCCCGACAGTCCGGCGTGATGCTCGCCGGGCTCGCGAACCGATTGGAGCAGGCCCGTGTCTGACCGGCCCGATGTCATCATCGTCATGACCGACGAGGAACGCGCGGTGCCGCCGTACGAGGCGCCCGAAGTGCGCGCGTGGCGGGATCGGATCCTGGCCGGCCGCAAGTGGTTCGACGATCATGGCATCAGCTTCGCCCGGCATTACACGGGTTCACTGGCCTGCGTGCCCAGCCGCCCGACGATCTTCACCGGGCACTACCCGGACCTGCACGGCGTCACCCAGACCGACGGGCTCGGCAAGACGGCCGACGACTCGCGGATGCGCTGGCTGCGGCAGGGCGAGGTGCCCACGCTCGGCAACTGGTTCCGCGCGGCGGGCTACGACACCCACTACGACGGCAAGTGGCACATTTCGCACGCCGACCTCATCGACCCGGCGACCGGCCGGCCGCTGGGGACCAACGACGACGGCGGCGTCGTCGACCACGCCGCGGTGCGGCGCTACCTGGACGCCGATCCGTTGCGGCCCTTCGGCTTTTCGGGATGGGTGGGGCCGGAGCCGCACGGGGCGCTGCTGGCCGACGCCGGCGTCCGCCGCGACCCCCTGATCGCCGACCGGGTGGTCGACTGGCTCACCGACCGCTATGCGCGCCGCCGTGCCGGTGACGCGGACGCGCTGCGCCCCTTCCTACTGGTGGCCAGCTTTGTGAATCCCCATGACATTGTGCTGTTTCCGACGTGGTCGCGGCGCGGACCGTTGGGGCCCTCGCCCGTGGATCCGCCCCCGGTGCCCCCGGCGCCCACCGCTGACGAGGACCTGTCGACCAAGCCGGCCGCGCAGATCGCGTTCCGGGAGGCCTACTACTCCGGCTACGGCCCGGCGCCGGCGATCCACCGGGCCTACGACCGCAACGCGCAGCGCTACCGGGACCTCTACTACCGGCTGCACGCCGAGGTCGACGGGCCGATCGACCGGGTCAGGCGTGCCGTCACCGAGAGCGGGTCGGACGACGCGCTGCTGGTCCGCACGGCCGACCACGGCGATCTGCTGGGCGCGCACGGCGGCCTGCATCAGAAGTGGTTCAACCTGTACGACGAGGCCACCCGCGTTCCGTTCGTCATCGCCCGCATCGGTTCGCGCGCCACCAAGGCGCGGGTCGTGACGGCGCCGACGTCGCACGTGGACCTGGTCCCGACCCTGCTGGGAGCCGCCGGTATCGACGTCGACGCGGTCGCGGCGACGCTGGCCGAGTCATTCTCGGAAGTGCACGAGCTGCCGGGCCGCAATCTCATGCCGATCGTCGATGGCGGGGCGGCCGACGAGGCGCGGCCCGTCTACCTGATGACTCGCGACAACGTGCTCGAGGGCGACACCGGCGCCTCCGGCCTGGCGCGCCGCCTCAAGCGAACGGTCAATCCGCCCGCGCCGCTGCGCATCCGGATCCCGGCCTACACGGCCTCTAACTTCGAGGGCCTGGTCCTCCGCGTCGACGACGTCCCAGGCGGTAGCGGGCATCTGTGGAAGCTGGTGCGCACCTTCGACGACCCCAGCACGTGGACCGAGCCGGGCGTCCGGCAACTGGCGGCTAATGGCCTTGGGGGAGAGGCGTATCGGACCTCCCCGCTCGACGACCAGTGGGAGCTCTACGACCTCACCGCGGATCCCGTCGAGGCCGTCAACCGGTGGACGGACGCAGACCTGCACGAGCTGCGGCAGCACCTGCGCATGCAGCTGAAGCAGGCCCGGGCCGCCGCGGTCCCGGAGCGAAACCGGCCGTGGGCCTACGCATTCCGGCGGCCACCGACGCGCGAGCCGGGGCGAATGCGGCGCTGGCTGCGTGCGCTGCGCGGCTAGGGGCGTGCGCGGTCGATCAGGTTCGACAGCACGACGATGCTCTCGCTGCGTTCGACGTCGGCGCTCGACCGGATCCGCTCCAGGGCGATCTCCAGGTGCCGCATGTCGCGGGCCAGCACGTGCAGGATCGCATCCGGTGTGCCGGTCACCGTCGCGGCGCTGATCACCTCGGGGATGTCTACCCAGGCCGCGCGCAGCGCGTCCGGGGCGATCCTGCCGTGGCAGAACACCTGCACGTACGCCTCGGTGTTCCAGCCGAGGGCGTTGCGGTCGACAACGGTGGTGAAGCCCTTGATCACGCCGTCGTCGACCATCCGGTCGACGCGCCGCTTCACCGCCGACGCGGACAGGTTGACCTTCTGGCCGATCTCCGCGAAGGTGGCGCGCGCGTGCTTGGCCAGCTCCGCGAGGATGCGTTCGTCGGTCTCGTCCAGCCGGTCCACGAGCCCTCCCGCTCTCGCGCAATAAATCGACGTTTTGCCGAGTTTAACGCAATGAATCGACCATAGACACGCAATACCCGTAGTTTCATTGTGTTGAGCGGCTCAAATATTGTTGACGTATGACGAGCCATGTCGCCGCGGCCGCGGTTCCGGAACGGCAGTGCGCCGGGCGGACACCACGCGCCCGCCGCTTCGCGATGACCCCGCCCCTCTTCTTCGCGGTCGAATACGCCATCAACCCGTGGATGGACACCACGACACCCGTCGACGTCGACCTCGCCACCGCGCAGTGGCAACACCTGCACGAGACCTACGTGGAGCTGGGCCATGCCGTCGACGTCGTCGAGCCCGTGCCCGGCCTGCCCGACATGGTCTACGCCGCCAACGGCGGCTTCATCGCCAACGACGTCGCGGTGGTCGCCCGGTTCCGGTTCGCCGAGCGGTCGGGCGAGTCGGCGGCCTACGCGCGGTGGATGTCGTCGGTCGGCTACCGGCCCGTGTCCACCCGCCACGTCAACGAGGGCCAAGGCGACCTGCTGCTGGTGGGCTCAACGGTGTTGGCCGGCTACGGGTTTCGCACCGATCCGCGGGCGCACGCCGAGATCGCGGCGGCGCTGGGGATGCCGGTGGTGTCGCTGGAGTTGGTTGACCCGCGGTTCTACCACCTCGACACCGTCCTGGCCGTCCTCGACGACCGCACGGTCGCCTACTACCCGCCCGCGTTCAGCCGGGCGGCACAGCGTCAGTTGCAGCTGCTGTTCCCGGACGCCATCGTGGTCGCCAGCGCCGATGCGTACGCGTTCGGGCTGAACGCGGTCTCCGACGGCCTGCATGTCGTGCACCCTTCCGCGGCAACGGGTTTCGCCGCGCAGCTGCGGGAAGCCGGATTCGAGCCGGTCGGCGTCGACCTGTCCGAACTGCTCAAGGGCGGCGGGTCCGTAAAGTGCTGCACGTTGGAGGTGCATTCATGACGATCCTTGCCGACACCGCGACCGAGGCCGCCATCGCGTTGGCCGACAGGTATGCCGCACATAACTATTCGCCACTTCCGGTGGTCGCTGCCAGCGCCGAGGGCGCGTGGATCACCGACGTCGACGGGCGCCGGTACCTGGACTGCCTGGCCGCGTACTCGGCGGTGAACTTCGGCCACCGCAACCCCGAGATCACCGCGACGGCCCACGCCCAGCTGGACACGGTCACCCTGGTGAGCCGCGCGTTCCACTCCGACAAGCTCGGGCCGTTCTGCGCCGCGCTCGCCCGACTGTGCGGCAAAGACATGGTGCTGCCGATGAACTCCGGCGCCGAGGCTGTCGAAAGCGCTTTGAAGGTGGCGCGCAAGTGGGGCGCCGAGGTCAAGGGCGTCCCCGCGGGACGGGCCAACATCATCGTGGCGGACAACAACTTCCACGGCCGCACGATCAGCATCGTCAGCTTTTCCTCGGATCCGGTCGCCCGCAACGGATTCGGCCCGTTCACACCGGGCTTTCGGTCGGTACCGTTCGGCGACGCCGCCGGCCTGGCCCGGGCGATCGACGGTGACACGGTGGCGGTGCTGCTCGAGCCCATTCAGGGCGAGGCGGGCATCATCGTCCCGCCCGACGACTACCTGCCGGCCGTGCGGGCGCTGTGCAGCGAGCACGACGTGCTGCTGATCGCGGACGAGATTCAGTCGGGCCTGGCCCGCACCGGCCACACGCTCGCCTGTGACCGGTGGGGCGTCGTCCCCGACGTGTACCTGCTCGGCAAGGCACTCGGCGGCGGGGTGGTCCCGCTGTCGGCAGTGGTCGCCGACCGTGACATCCTCGGCGTGTTGCGGCCCGGCGAGCACGGCTCGACGTTCGGCGGCAACCCGTTGGCCGCGGCGATCGGCAGCACCGTGGTTTCGATTTTGGAGCGTGGGGAATTCCAGGCTCGTTCTGCTGAATTGGGTGCGCACCTGCACGGGCGGCTGGAGGACATGATCGGCGACGGCGTGGTGGCGGTCCGCGGTATGGGCCTGTGGGCGGGCGTCGACGTCGATCCGTCGCTGGGCACCGGCAAGGAGATGAGCCTGCGGCTAGCCGACCGTGGTGTGTTGGTCAAGGACACGCACGGTTCGACGCTGCGGTTCGCTCCGCCGCTGGTGGTCACCCGGGAGGAAATCGACTGGGCGGTTCGTCAGTTCGCTGCGGCGTTGCGGGAGGCTGGCCCATAATCAGCTGGTCCAGCACCAGGAGGGGTACTTGCCAGCGACGTCGATCGGCCTGACCGAGCAGATGCTGCGGCGCCGTCCGGTTTCCGGTGCCGACGAGGGCGGCCAGCTCAAGCGCAGCATCGGCGTTTTCCAGCTGACCATGTTCGGGGTCGGCTCGACCATCGGCACCGGCATCTTCTTCGTCATGTCCCAGGCCGTGCCGGAAGCCGGGCCGGGCGTGATCCTGTCGTTCGTGATCGCCGGCGTCGCGGCCGGGCTGGCGGCCATCTGCTACGCCGAATTGGCCTCGGCCGTGCCCGTTTCGGGGTCTTCGTACTCCTACGCGTACACGACCATGGGCGAGGTGGTCGCCGTGGGCGTCGCGGCCTGCCTGCTGTTGGAGTACGGGGTATCGTGCGCGGCGGTCGCGGTCAGCTGGAGCGGGTACCTCAACAAACTGCTGACCAATCTCTTCGGATTCGCGCTGCCGCACGCGTTGTCGGCCGCGCCGTGGGATTCCGATCCCGGCTACGTGAATTTGCCGGCGATCCTGCTGATCTGGATGTGCGCGCTGCTGCTGATCCGCGGCGCCAGCGAATCGGCCAGGATCAACGCGATCATGGTGCTCATCAAGCTCGCCGTCCTGGTGATGTTCGTGATCATCGCGTCGACCGCCTTCGACGCGCATCGCCTGCAGGACTTCGCGCCGATGGGCGCCGCGGGCATCGGTTCGGCGGCCGGCACCATCTTCTTCTCCTACATCGGCCTGGACGCGGTGTCGACCGCGGGCGACGAGGTGAAGGATCCGCAAAAGACCATGCCGCGCGCGATCATTGCGGCCCTGGTGACCGTCACCACCGTTTACATCCTGGTCGCGCTCGCCGCCCTCGGCACGCAGCCGTGGCAGGCTTTTGCCGGGCAGGAGGAGGCCGGGTTGTCCACCATTCTGGAGAACGTCACTCACGGCCGGTGGGCCCCCACAGTATTGGCCGCGGGGGCAGTGATCTCGATCTTCAGCGTCACGCTCGTGAGCATGTACGGCCAGACCCGCATCCTGTTCGCGATGGGCTGCGACGGGCTGCTGCCGCCGCGCTTCGCCCGGGTGAACGCGCAGACGATGACGCCGGTGAACAACACCGTCATCGTCGGCATCGCGGCGTCGGGGCTGGCGGCGCTGATCCCGCTCGAGAAGCTGACGGACATGGTGTCCATCGGCACGCTGACCGCGTTCACCGTGGTGTCCATCGGGGTGATCGTCCTTCGCGTGCGCCAGCCCGATCTGCCGCGCGGCTTCCGGGTGCCGGGTTACCCGGTGACGCCGATCCTTTCGGTGCTGGCGTGCGGGTACATCCTCGCCAGCCTGCACTGGTACACCTGGATCGCGTTCAGCGGCTGGGTGTTTGCCGCGCTGGTCTTCTATTTCCTGTGGGGGCGCCACCACAGCGCGCTCAACGGTGTCGACGACACGAAGGAAGCACCGTGACCGTCGTCGTCGGTTACCGGGCCGGCAACGTCGGGTTGTCGGGATTGCACCTGGCCCTGCGCGTCGCGCGGACGCTGGGCACGTCGCTGACGGTGGCGACCATCGTGCCCAAGCCGTGGCTCACACCGCCGCGCGGGCGGGGCGACACGCAGTACGAGCGGTGGACAGAGACCCTGGCCGCCGAGTCGGCCAAGGAGGCGGCGGGCCACCTGCACGGCGTGGCCGAGGGGATCGACGTCGTCTACGTCAGCCGGGCGCACCGGTCGGTCTCGGGGGGATTGATCGAGATCGTCGCCGACGTCGGCGCCGACGCGCTGGTGCTCGGCGCCTTGCCCAGCGGTGGGCGCGGGCAGGTGGTGATCGGATCTACCGCCGACTGGCTGTTGCACGCATCCACCGTGCCGGTGGCGATCAGTCCCGGCGAATACCCTCCGGGCGTCGGCAAATTGACGCGGCTCACCTGCGCCTACTCGGCCACTCCTGACACGCTCGACGTGGTGCGGCGCTGCGTCGAGTTCTGCCGGCGATTCGCGGTGCCGATGCGGGTGATCACTTTCGCCGTGCGCGGCAAGACCATGTATCCGCCCGAGGTGGGGCTCGACGCCGAGGATGCGGTCCTCGAGGCGTGGGCGTCGCAGGCGCGAGAGATCTTGCAGCGCCTCACGGCCGACAGCGTCGTCGGCGACGATGTCGAGCTGCAGGTGGTTACCGGCCGCAGCTGGCAAGAGGCGCTCGAGTCGGCCGGGTGGCAGGAGGGCGAGATCCTGGCCCTGGGGACCCGGCCGCGCGGCGATATCCGCAGGGTGTTCCTCGGTTCGCGTAGCGGCAAGATTATCCGCGAAAGCCCGGTGCCGGTGCTGGTGCTGCCGGGCTAGCGGGTTTGCTCCCGATGCTTTCCCCGCCGAGCGTGGGCGCTACGTACGGATTTCGAGGGATTTCAGTGCATATCCCCCACGGTCGGCGACACGACTGACGCCTAACGTCGCGCCGCGGCGTTGGCCGCCGCCTGCGCCCGGCTCAGCGTGGTCGCGACGTCGCCGCGGCCCAGAAACATCTCGTCGAAGTACGGCTGCAGGGCCGTTTCGCCGGCGGGGAAACCGGCACCGCCCGGCGCCGGAATGCGCGGGCCCTTGAGGACGGCGAAGAACGGCGTGACATCGACGCCCCTACCGGCCCAGTAATCGAAGTACACCGGCTGGGCGGCGAGCACCGCGGGGATCGCATCGCCCCGACGACCCAGATAGGCGTTGCCCTCGGCGCTGCCCATCCAGGCCAGCACCTCGCGGACCGCGTCGCGATGCATGGTCGCGGAGTTACCCACCGCCGCAATGCCATTGGTGACGCTGACCCGGCCCACCGGGCCGGCCGGCATCATCGCCACTCCCCAGTGGAATCGGGCGTCGCGCGCCACCGGCGCGAGGTTGTAGGTGCCGGACTGGAACAGCGCCATGCGGCCCGCCAGGAATTGGTTGCGGGAGAAGTCGCCGTTATCGTTGGTGTCCGAGGCGGGCGGCGCGACGTGGTCGTTGTTGATCAGGCCGACCAGATAGCGGAAGGCCTGGACGGCCCCGGGGTTGGCGAAGGCGAACCGGTCGCCGCGCTGGAACACCCCGCCGGCCGAGCCGATGTAGTTGAGGTAGATGCCCTGCGGGTCGTTGGCCGCGTTGTAACCCCACTGGCGGACGCGCCCTGGATTGAAATGCCCAGTGCCTTCGGCGTTTCCGTTCTCGTCGAGGGTGAGGCGGGCCAGCACCGGGCGCAGTGTGTCGTCGGGGCCGGGGCTCCAGCGCACATCGTTCAGCTCGGCGGGATCGATGCCCGCTGCCTTGAGCAGGTCCGCGTTGTAGTAGACCGCGATGCCGGCGTCGGTCAGCTGCGGCACCCCCCACAGCGCGCCGCCACGGGTGAACTGGTCGACCACCGCCGGCTCCCAGCCCGGCGCCCTGTCGATTCTCATCAGCCGTCCGCTGTCGGCGTACGCCGCGAGGTAGGCGTTGGACATCCAGAAGATGTCATCGGCGCTGCCGCCGGCCACGTCGGTGCGCAGGGTGTTGAAGTAGGTCGAGTACGCGACCAGGTTGACATGCACATCGATGTCCGGGTGGCGCCTGGTGAACGCCTCGAACGACTGCCGGTAGGCGGCGGCGATCTGGTCGGCCCAGATCCGCACCGTCACCACCGTCTTGCCGTGGGGCGTGCCGGAGTAGTCGAGCAGCACCGCCGCGGCCGCCAACAAGGCGGCGACGAGCGCGACCGCCGCGGCGGCCAGGGTGGACAAGCGTGGCCTGCTCATCATGTGCGACGAAATCGCCGGGGTGGTCGCGCTACCGCCCAAATGGCAGCCATCGCCGCAATCTCGGCGGGCGGGCGGAACGCTTCAGCCTCAACGCGCCGAGGTTGCCGAGGTTGCTGATCACCGAAAATCACGGCCACTTCCGCGATCTGGGCGACGCGCAATTCGCTCATTTGAGCCCCGACACGATGATCGACGCGACGATGTGACGCTGGAACAGCGCGAACAACGCGATCAGCGGCACGATCGCGACCGTTGTCGCCGCCATCACCAACGTCCACTGTGAATTGAACCGTGACTGCAGATCCGCCGTCGCCACGGTCAGCACCCGCCACCGGTGCCCACTCGTGATCACCAACGGCCACATGAAGTTGTTCCACTGCGACACCACCGTGATCAACGTCAATGCCGCCAGCACCGGGCGGCTGGACGGGATGATCACGTGCACGATGACGTCCAAAGTATTGGCGCCGTCCAGGCGCGCGGCGTTGATGAGATCGTTCGGGATGATGCGAAAGTGCTCGCGCAGCAGGAAGATCGCGTACGGAGACCCGAACATGAAGGGCAACACCAACGCCCAGAAGGTGTTGCGCAGACCCAGCTGTGCCATCATCAGGTACATCGGCACCACCGTGACGGTGCCCGGCACCATCAGGGTCGCGATGTACACCCAGAACAGGGCGTCGCGCCCGGGAAACTCCAGGCGCGCGAACGCGTATGCGGCCAGCACCGAAAAGGTCAGCTGGCCCACCAGGATCACCGCCGTCATCAACGCGGTCACCGCCGCCGCGCGGCCGAAGCCCGCCCCGGCGAGGTCGGTGTAGTTGGCGAGCGTGGGCGGTCGCGGCAGTTGCAGCGGCGAACCCGTGGCGAACTGGTGCGCCGACGTGAACGACGTCAGCAGGCCGAGCAGGAAGGGCACCAACGTGATGAGCGCGCCGATAATCAGCCCGGCGTAGATCAGAGCGTTCGAGATCCGGCTAGGTGAGGTCATAGCTGATCCGCCGCCGGAAATAGAGCTGTTGCATGGCCGTGACACCGATCAGGATGACGAACAGCACCACCGCCATCACCGACGCCCGCCCGATCGCCGCCGCCCCGAACGCCTCGGCGTAGATGCGGTGCGCCACCAGGTCGGTGCTGCCGCCCGGGCCGCCGCCCGTCAGCGCGTAAACCGTGTCGAAAACCTGTGCGGCGCTGACGATCCCGGTGACCAGGACGAAGAACGTGGTCGGCCGCAGCATGGGCAGCGTGATGCGCCGGAACCGCTGCCAGGCGGTGGCGCCGTCGGTGCGGGCGGCGGCGTGGATGTCGTCGGGGATGGCGAGCAGCCCGGCGAGGAACGACAGCGAGACGTAGCCGACGTTGGTCCAGACGACGACGGCCGAGACGAGCGGCAGCGCGAAGCTGGGATCGGACAGCCATTCGATGCTGTGTCCCAGCACGGTGCTCACGGCGCCGTCGGTGGGGGCCAGGATCCACCGCCACAGCACCGCGATGGCCAGGGGCGCGCAGATCCACGGCAGCACGTACAGCGTGCGGAACAGGCCGGTGCCCGGGAGCTGCCGGGCCAGCATCGTCGCGGCCAGCAACCCCAGGACCGTCTGCGCCGGGACCACGATGGCCACGAACCCGGTCGTGACGAGTAGCGAGTTGCCGAAGCCGGCGTCGGTCAGCACCGAGCGCCAGTTGGCGAAACCCACATAGTGCAGGGGGCCGAGCAGGTCCCATCGGCAGAGGCTGAGCCAGATCACGACCAGGATCGGCAGCAGCAGAAAGGCCAGCACGCCGAACAGGCTGGGCGCCAGCAAGGCGTAGCCCAGCGCGGGGGAGCGGGGCTGTCGGGCGGCGCCGGCCATGGAGGTATTAAAGCGGGCCGTAACGCGCGATGGTTACGGTGGAGCCGTGACACCGAACCAGGGGATCGATCCTGACTTCCTGGACCTGCCGCGCCTGCAGCTCGCCGAGGCCGCACTCTCGGCGGCCACCGCGGCTGGGGCCAGCCATGCCGACCTGCGCATACACCGCATCAGCACCGAGACCGTCCAGCTGCGCGACGGGGAGCTGGAGACCGCGGTCGTCAGCCGTGAGGTCGGCTTGGCGGTGCGGGTGATCGTGAACGGAACCTGGGGATTCGCCTCCCACGCGGAGCTGGCGCCGTCGGTCGCCGCGGAGACCGCGCGCCGTGCGGTGCAGGTGGCGAGCACGCTGGCGTCGCTCAACAACGAGCGCGTCGAGCTGGCCCCCGAGCCGGTGTACGCCGACGCCACCTGGGTGTCGGACTATCGGATCGACCCGTTCGGCATCCCCGCGACCGAGAAGATCGCCGTGCTCGAGGAGTACTCCGGGCGGCTGTTGGGCGCCGACGGCATCGACCACGTATCGGCCGGGCTGCACGCCGTCAAGGAGCAGACGTTCTACGCCGACACGTTCGGGTCGTCGATCACCCAGCAGCGGGTGCGGGTGCTGCCGTCGCTGGAGGCGGTGACCGTCGACGCCGCGGCGGGCACCTTCGACTCCATGCGCACTCTGGCGCCGCCGATGGGCCGCGGCTGGGAGGCGCTGGCCGGCGACGAGGTGTGGAACTGGACTGACGAGCTCGCCCAGCTGCCGACGTTCCTCGCCGAGAAGGTGAAGGCGCCCAGCGTGACGGCGGGGCCCACCGACCTGGTGATCGACCCGAGCAACCTGTGGCTGACCATTCACGAATCGATCGGCCATGCAACCGAATACGACCGCGCGATCGGTTATGAGGCCGCCTACGCCGGCACCTCGTTCGCTACGCCCGACAAGCTGGGCACCATGCGCTACGGCTCGCCGGTCATGAACGTGACCGCCGACCGCACCGTCGAACACGGCCTGGCCAGCATCGGTTACGACGACGAGGGCGTGGCTGCGCAGAGCTGGGACCTGGTGCGCGACGGGATCTTCGTCGGCTACCAGCTGGACCGGGTGTTCGCGCCGCGGCTGGGGCAGGCGCGGTCGAACGGCTGCTCGTACGCCGACTCGCCGCACCACGTGCCGATCCAGCGGATGGCCAACGTGTCGCTGCAGCCGGCGCCCGAAGACATCAGCACCGCGGACCTGATCGGCCGGGTCGAGGACGGCATCTACATCGTGGGCGACAAGTCGTGGTCGATCGACATGCAGCGCTACAACTTTCAGTTCACCGGTCAGCGGTTCTTCCGCATCCGTGACGGCCGCCTGGACGGCCAGCTGCGTGACGTCGCCTACCAGGCCACCACCACCGACTTCTGGAACTCCATGGAAGCCGTGGGCGGCCCGTCGACCTGGCGGTTGGGTGGTGCGTTCAACTGCGGCAAGGCCCAGCCCGGGCAGGTCGCCCCGGTCAGCCACGGCTGCCCGTCGGCATTGTTCCGCGGCGTCAACGTGCTCAACACCCGGACCGAGGGCGGCCGATGATCACTCCGCAACACGTCGTCAACCTCGTGCTGGAGGAGGCGGCCAAACTCGGCGGCGCCAGTGAGACCATGGTGCTGGTCACCGACCGGGTCGAGGCCACGTTGCGCTGGGCCGGCAATTCGATGACCACCAACGGGGTTTCGGTGAACCGCAGCATAGCGGTGATTTCCGTTGTGCGGCGCGGTGATACGGCGCAGATCGGCACGGTGGTGTCCGCCGAGGTGGATCCGCGGGTGGTCCCCGGCCTGGTGGCGGCCTCGCAGGACGCGGCGCGCTCCGCGCCGGAGGCCGGCGATGCCGCACCGCTGCTGGCCGACGCCGGGACGCCCGTCGATTGGGACGCGCCGGTGCCCGGAACCGGCCCGTTGGTGTTCGGTGACGTCGTCGATTCCCTGAGCCGGGGCTTCGCCGGCCCCAGCCGGCTGTACGGCTTTGCGCACCATAGCGTTTCGACGACGTTCCTGGCGTCCTCGACCGGTCTGCGCCGGCGCTACACGCAGCCCACCGGCGGTGTCGAGATCAACGCGAAGCGCGGCGACGCGAGCGCCTGGGCGGGCGTCGGTACGCCCGATTTCGTTGACGTGCCCACGGATTCGCTGCTCGAAGACCTCTCGATGCGGCTGGGCTGGGCGGAGCGCCGCGTCGAGCTGCCCGCGGGCCGCTACGAGACGATCATGCCGCCGTCCACGGTGGCCGACATGATGATCTACCTCGGCTGGTCGATGTCGGGGCGCGCCGCGCAGGAGGGCCGCACCGCGTTCTCGGCGCCGGGCGGCGGCACCCGGGTGGGGGAGCGACTCACCGACCTGCCGCTGACGCTGTTCTCCGATCCGATGGCGCCGGGCCTGGCGTGCACGCCGTTCGTCGCGGTGAACAGCTCATCGGAGACGGTGTCGGTGTTCGACAACGGCATGGAGATCGGTCAGGTGGACTGGATCCGCAATGGGGTGATCAACGCGCTGGCCTACCCGCGCGCCACCGCCGCGAAGTTCGACGCCACCGTCGCCGTCGCCGCCGACAACCTGGTGATGACCGGCGGGTCGGCCGACCTGGCCGACATGATCGCGGCCACCGAGCGCGGCCTGCTGCTGACCACGCTGTGGTACATCCGCGAGGTCGATCCCACGACGCTGCTGCTGACGGGACTGACCCGCGACGGGGTGTACCTCGTCGAGGACGGCGAGGTGACCGCGGCCGTAAACAACTTCCGGTTCAACGAAAGCCCGCTCGACCTGCTGCGGCGGGCCACCGAGGCCGGGTCCAGCGAGCCCACGTTGCCGCGGGAATGGGGCGACTGGGTGACGCGGGCGGCCATGCCGTCGCTGCGGATCCCCGACTTCCACATGTCGTCGGTGAGCCAGGCGCAGTAGCCGATTGCCTTGCGCGTGGGTGCGTCCTAGCGTGTGAGAAATGCTGACGCGGTTGGTGGAGTTGTCCCCGGGCGACGGGCGCGTCTCGGCGCTGGTGCGACAGGTGTGCGCGCAGACGATGTCGTTGCCGCCGTTGCCCGCTCCCGTCGAGGCCGGCGAGCCCGAGTCGCAGGCCGAGGCCGTCATCGCCGAATTCGCCGAGCAATTCAGCGCCGACGTCTCGGCCATCACCGGCGAGCAGCGGTCCCGGTTGTTCAAGGAATTGGGCAACAGCACCTTCGGCGTGGTGGTGCTCATGTTCATCGCCGACTTCGTGCCGCGGGTGCGGGCCGGGTTCGAAGCCCTCGGCGTCGGCGCGGAGCACCTCGGCTGGGTGGGCGGCCCGATCGTGTGGGACCACACCACCGAGCCGTCCGGCCTGCTGTTCGACGACTTCCTCCCGGCGGTGGCGCGGATGCGGTCGCTCGACCCGGTCACCTCTGAGCTGGTGCGGCTGCGCGGCGCCGCCCAGCACAACTGCCGGCTGTGCAAATCGCTGCGCGAGGGCACCGCGCTGGACGTCGGCGGATCGGAGTCGCTGTACGGCGAGATCGAGCATTTCCAGACATCCGGCGTGCTCGACGGCCGCGCTAAAGCAGCGCTTCGCTACGCCGATGGGTTAATTTGGACCCCTGCGCACCTCGTCGCCGATGATGTCGCCGAGGTGCGCTCGGGATTCTCGGAGGCCGAGGCCGTAGAGCTCACCTTCGACATCATGCGCAATGCCAGCAATAAAATCGCCGTCTCGCTGGGCGCCGACGCCCCGCGCGTCGAGGAAGGTACTGAGCGGTACCTGATCGGCGCCGACGGGCAGACGGTGTTCAGCTGATCGTGCCTAGGATGCGGACGTGGCCTTGAGACGATTCAGCCCTCTTCGTGGCCGGCGGTTGCGGTGGGACGAGGTGCTGTTCGAGCGCTTCGCCATGAGCCGCGTGGGCTACGTCCTCGGGTCACGCTTGGCGCCTGTGCTGGACAAGACGCTGGTACCCCGGTCCAACGGGCGCCTGAGCACCATGGGGATTGACAAGGTCGGCATGGTCACGACGACCGGCGCCAAGTCCGGCCAGCCGCGCTCGCAGCCGCTCGCGCTGATCGACGACGGCAAGGGATTGCTGGCCATCGCGTCGAACTACGGGCGCGAGAAGCACCCCGCGTGGAGCGCCAATCTGCTGGCCCATCCGGAATGCACGCTCGAGTTCAAGGGCGAGACCAGGCCGTACCGGGCCGAGCTGCTGACCGGTGACGAGCGCGCCGCCGCCTGGGCCACCGCCGTCGACTCCTACGCCGGCTACGAGAACTACCGCGAGCAGTGCGCCCCTCGGGAAATCCGGATCTTCCGGCTGAGGCCCGCTTGAGCGCGCATCTGCTTGCTAGTTAGCCGCCGCCACCCCCGCCGCCGCCCTCGGGCACGTAGTACCACTCGTAGTCGGAATCAGGATCGGCATTTACGGTGGTTTTGACCGGGTGAATTGACTCGGCGAAGGCCACCACGGGTGCTGAGGCCATCGCCACGATGGCGAGCGCCGCGAAGGCGACACGCACATCAATGGATCGGCGACCGACCGGTATTCTGCCCATTACACATTTCCTTTCAGGCATCATTGACCTTTGGTAATGCGCGCGCATTAAGTGCGTAGTGTGCGCCGAATGTGATCGCGATGCCAGCAGTGGACGTAACGGGCGAGTAAACGAAAAATACTCTTTTGTTTCGGATGAAGGCGAGCGCTTCAAGCGACCTGTGGTCACGGAACACCTGGTGGAGGGCGCGTCCACGAGCGCGGCCGCTCGACTCCGCCACCGGGTGCAGCTACCGGAACGCGCACGCGACTGCAGCGTACGAATTTTCGGCGCGGAACGCTGGACGCGCTGTCGCGTGAAGGCGGGCAGCGTCGGTATCGGGAGAACACGTTCGCGCGGCCGAGGCTGTGTGGTCAATTTGGCGTCTTAGTCTCCGGCAATAGAAATGGCTTGATCTCCGCCGTGGCTGGGCGATTTGAGCGACTCCCGCACCGCCGTTTATTCGCGGCTTGCCGGCCCGATCCGACTCCATGCGTCTAGAGGGCTTGTACCACGAGCCGCCTGGTGATTCCCGCGCCCTGGCTCGGTGACCGGACGCGCTGCGGTTCCGAAGCCGGAGGCGCCGCAGGGTAAATTGCTCAACGTCGGAACGCAGCGTGCGCGTCTGCGCCAGGGGCGGTAGCTCAGTTGGTTAGAGCCGCGGACTCATAATCCGTTGGTCGCGGGTTCGAGCCCCGCCCGCCCCACTTCAGAGGCTGTTTTTCAAGATCAGTGCCGCCAAGTCATCGTTTATTCATCGTTTATGAGGACGGCGCGGTCCAGCAGGTCCGCTACCTGAGTGTGGATTCGTCCCCGGGTCATGTAGCGGTCCTGGGTCATGCTGACGTGACTGTGGCCGAGATGATCGGCGCCGATTCGGGCCGAGAGCCCTTCGTCGTCGATGAGGGTCGCCACAGTCTTGCGGAAGCTGTGGGTGGTCACCTCGGCCACCCCCAGTTCTTCTCGCGCCGTGCGCCACTCCTTGCCGAAGTTGTTGGGGTCGCGAAGCGTCCCGGCCGTCGAGGGGAAAATAACTACTTGCCCGCCGAGATAGGGCAGCTGCCGGCGCTTGCGGAGCACGTCGACGGCGAACTTGGGTAGCGGGATGGTTCGCCGGCCGGCGGCCGACTTGGTCTCGTCGACGCGCAGCAGGCCCTCACCGGGTACGCGGATGACCTTGCCGGTGATGGCGAGCATGCTCGCCTTCTCGTCGAAGTCGACCCAGCGCAGGCCGAGGAGCTCTGAGCGCCGAAGGCCGGTGGCGATGAGCAAGGTGATCGGATCGACGAGGTCGTGCTTCTTACAGAAGTCAGACGTCTGCAGCTTGGTGAGGAGTTCGCGCAGCTGGTCGGCGGTGAGCGCGACCGCGCCTTTGGGCTGGCTCTGGGACAGGACTGTGGAAATAACGGTGTTTCCGGCACTGACACGCTGAGCGATGCTCGGCGAGAGAGGTGCCGTGATGACGACACTGGACGATGTGGCGAAGAAGAAGGCGGCTGAGCAGTCTGCAGAGCAGAAGGCTGCGGTCGAACTGGTCCGACTGGCCCAGGAACAGGGCCTGTCGCTGACCGGTCCCGACGGGCTGCTCAAACAGCTGACCAAGACCGTCCTCGAGACCGCGCTCAATGAGGAGATGACCGAGCACCTCGGGTATGAGAAACACGACCCGCCCGAGGCGGGGACGGGCAACGTCCGCAACGGCACCCGCACCAAGACGGTGCTGACCGACACTACCGGTGCGGTCGAACTCGACGTGCCGCGCGATCGGGCATCGACGTTCGAGCCCCAGATCGTCAAGAAGCGTCAACGCCGGCTGTCCGGGGTCGACGAGGTGGTCTTGTCGTTGTACGCCAAAGGCCTGACCACCGGTGAGATTTCAGCGCACTTCGCCGAAATCTACGGGGCGTCGGTGTCCAAGGAGACGATCAGCCGGATCACCGACAAGGTCATCGAGGAGATGAACGATTGGGCGGTGCGGCCTCTGGATGAAACCTACGCGGCGATCTTCATCGACGCGATCGTGGTCAAAGTCCGCGATGGCCAGGTCGCCAACCGGCCGTTCTACGCGGCCATCGGGGTCACCCTGGCTGGGGAACGCGACATCCTCGGCTTGTGGGCCGGCACCGGCGGGGAGGGCGCGAAATTCTGGATGAGCGTGCTCACCGATCTGCGTAACCGCGGCATCCGGGACACCTTCTTCGTCGTCTGCGACGGGCTGAAGGGCCTGCCGGAGGTGGTCGGCAACGTGTGGCCGGCCGCGATCGTGCAGACCTGCATCATCCATCTGCTGCGCAACACGTTTCGGCTCACCTCCCGTAAGTACTGGGATGAGATCAAGCGTGATGTGAAACCGATCTACACCGCGGTCAACGCTACCGCGGCCCGCACAGCATTCGACGAGTTGTCCGAGAAATGGGGGCAGCGCTCCCCGGCGGTGGTCCGCCTGTGGGACAACGCCTGGGACGAGTTCATTCCGTTCCTGGATTACGACGTGGAGATCCGGCGGGTGATCTGCTCGACGGATGAAATCGTCAAGGTGAGCGGTGATTGGTGGCGGGTTTGCGGGGTTGCCAGTGGGCGACGAGGACTTCGTAGGCACGTTCGGCCTGTTCGACGACCGCGTTCTCTTCGTCGCGGCGGTGCTTGCTGTTATAGGCCGCGCCGGGCTGGCGGTAGTTGCCGCGGCGTGACGGCGCCCCGGCGGCCAGTTCGAGCTTTCGGCGCTTGTGGGTGACCAGCCCTGGTCGAGCGAAGGCGTAGTCCTGGTCCTTGGTCACCAAATGCCATGCGAGCACCGTCATCTTGCGGGCGGTGGCCACGATCGCGGTCTGAAATCCGCGTCGGGATTTGATGCGCTGATAGAACGCACGCAAGGGCCCTGGTGCGCGACTGGCCGACCAGGCCGCCTCCACCAGCACACCACGCACATGGGCGCGGCCGGCTTTGCTGATCCGACCGTGCACAGTTCATGGGCGTGAAAGTCCAACTGACGCAACAACGCCTGCACGCTGGCGCGTTCATCGGCAGGTAACGGCTGACGCGAGAGCCAGTGCCGACCGGTCTTGCCAAACAAATCCGACACCGGCGGCGTCGGTGCGAGGTTACGGGCCAGGATCGCGTGCACCTGATTCTTCAGCCGAGTCCGTTGACGCACCACGTGAGCACGACGCATCACCTGCCGGCGCAGACTGCGGGTCCGATCGTCGGGCAGCCACACCGGTGGCAGAAAATCCGCTGCCAGCAACTGCGCCAAGATCCGCGCATCGACCTTGTCGGTTTTCACCTTCGCCTCGGCGATCGCCCGCGTCTTCGACGGGTTCGACACCACCACACGGGCCACCAGCGGTGTGAGCAGAGTAGCGATCGCATCGCTGTTTCCGGTGGCCTCCAACGCCACCTCATCATCCGGGCGTAGTTCAGACGCCCACGCCCGCAATGCTTCTGGCGTCACTCCGATCTTGCCTTCGTCGCGGAGGATCCCGTCCTCGACCACCGCCAGCTGCGCGAACTCGCGGTGCACATCCATGCCGACATATCTGACCACCGCCTGGTTCTCCCTTCCGTGCTGATCACTTGGCCGGGGAACCGCTGGGACGGAACGACACCTACGGATACGCGCTCGCAGCGCAGCCGGACAAGTCGCAGGGCGGCCAACTACTAACACGGGCTCGCAGCCCATCGAGCAAGAACGGCCTGCCCATACGTGTTCCCCGAAGGCCCCTGTTCCGGACGGTCGCACCGTATGCCTAGTACGTCTGACCAGGCAAGACAGAACCACGTGGGCCTCCACCCCATTTCATACCGGGTACCAATGCGATCGAGTCCCTCAACGCCCGCTACCGCCGCGCGATCAAGGCCCGCGGACACTTCCCCTCCGAGCAGGCCGCGCTCAAGTGCCTCTATCTGGTCACCCGATCACTGGACCCGACCGGTGCCGGCAGGGCACGATGGACGATGCGGTGGAAACCTGCCCTAAACGCGTTCGCGATCACCTTCGCCGACCGATTCCCGGCAGCCGAAACCTACTGATGGAAACCGCCGGAAACACCGTTAGCGAGATAGTCCCAATCGACCGGCGCGTTGACCGTAGCCGACGCAAGGGCGTCGGCTACGACTTAGGTCTATAACGCCGCCCTGACACACAGCCAGCGGTTGGTTCGCCGGCATGCACGGCCGACGACGTTTGAGCGCAGGACATTTGGGCAGTTGAGCGAACGGGCGGCGACATTCCTACGGTAGCCAGGGCTTTTGACTCATAGAGCTACTCACACTGAAGTTGCTAGCCCTCCTGGAATTGTGTTGGTACTCGGACGAAGTGAGTATTTCTTCCATAAAATGACGGAACCCCGCGGTCGGCAAAACCATTGGTGGGGCAATCTACGGTGCAACCGAGCGCGTGAGCAATTAGATTATTGGCATCACAACCCTGGAAAGGGCATGCCCTGTGCCGTCGACTACATTCCATTTCCGCAAGAACCGATTAACTGTCAGTGGCCGTATGAGATACTTTGCACGATTTTAGACCCGAACGGGGCGACGCTCAGTCGGGCATTATTTGCGCAGGATAAGCGCGCTCTCTACCGTTTTGAATACGGATCGGTAGCGTCGACTCGCCGGGTTGATCGACGCCATCGTGCGCGGCGCAACAAAATCAATCCGCTGCCAATCGCGCCATCCTAAATTGACGCTCATCGTTCCAATCACTTCCGCTAAATCTAGATGAATCTCCTTGTAATACGAGTCTTGTACGACAAGTATAGCGCGGCTACCGCGAGCAAGAACCCGGCGAATCTCGACGAGTGACTCCGACATTCCACCGAAATACTGCTCATAGTACGTTTTATAATAGGTGGCTGAAGCCCGGGATTCATGCGCCGCGACTTGGTCAAGGAATTGCATAGCTGAAACACCAACCCTGGATGCGAAGTCGTCCATACTACGGTGCGTGATTGTCGGAGTTCCGATCATTCTATCGCGCAGAGATCGAACCTCCTCTGCGGATAACCCTAATAAAGCAAGCTCGGGCAACGTTGCTTTAACATAATCAATTCGAGTGCAGTACGGCGGCGACGAGAGAACGGCCGATACTGATTCATCTGCAAGCGGAAGCTGAGAAGACGCAGCCACACCTACATGAGCCTTTGCTTCTCCCTGTTGCTCGTCCAGCGTTAATTGTCTTGGCTGTGAAAGTTCACGAGCGAACCGAGATGCCTCAGCCTTGAACAATTCGTAAAGGCGTAGCCTCGGGATTCCAAGCTTTTTACCGCTGGGACTTTTGATCCATGTCGGATTCGAAGGGATGTAACATTCAACCAGTTTCCGAACAGTCCGAAAGAGCAACATGTAAAAACTCGCAGCCAAACTTGAAATCTGTTGTTGGATTTCTGGAAAGTACGCATTGGGCTCGGCGGACTCATCAACTAGGAGCCGAACGATCGAACGCTCAATTCGCCGAAGTGTAGCAACGGTAGATGTGCCAAACCACATCCCTAAAGGGTCTCCTGAGCGCCTGAATTCTAGACGCTCGGAAATTTTGATTACTTCCGCTGCGATGGGTTCAATACTTCCAGACACTTCTGAACCGAGTAGACGCGCTCGTCCCAAGACGACTGCAGCTGGGTTTATATCGAACCCGACAGAATCGATACCCATCAGCGACGCAATTTTTGTAGTGGTCCCAGAGCCATTCCATGGGTCCAAGATTAGTTCTTTTTCTTTAAATGTTAAACTACTGAGCATGTCTTCGACAAAGCCATTTGAGTAGCCAGCATAGTATCTATAATACTGGGTGCGGGATAATTGTCCGGCTAGCTTCGGGCTCCGCATTGCCGTCTATTTCCTCACATTCAGCGATGTCAAGTTGGTCCTATTCTAGCAGTTCACGCGTGTAGAGACGCTACATCGCCATCAATTCAGCGGTCGTTTCCAGCTCGTCCAGCCACTCGGCGATCACCGACTGCGGCCTTCCGGTAGGAACACTAGTCACCAAGTCTGGCACCGATCGTCGCCGCGCAGTAAAAGGAATGATTGGCGAAATTCCATACCGGCGGGCGATGTCTACGACAGTCGATGCGGTGTCTTTATTCTTGTGCGCGAAGAAATTTCGGGTGGGAGGAAGATCTGCGTAGAATGTGGCGCCGAGAGAAAGTGCCTGGGAAATCGATTGCGCGTTCGACAACTGCAGTCCGGCCCACATCGACTGCAGGAGATAGGCATCGTGCCACGCGGGCTCATCACGCCGGGCGATTGAGCTGGGACGGCCATTTCTTCCCAGCCACGGTTTAGCAATCAACGTTGCATCGACGATAATATCGGCTTCTGACGGCCAACGGCCGCGCGAAGATGTAACCCGGTAACCGCTAACGGTTCGCGCGCCGAGTGCAGAGGAAACCAACGCGGACCTGGCATAGAGACTCCATGCGTTAGCGGCCTCAATGACAATATAACCCAAATAGACGCCTTTTTTGGCGTCGTAGCTATTGCTTTGGCTATTCAGGGCCTGCCGCAATCTCGCTACGCGCTGCGAGAGTTTGGATGCCAACACTCCTAAGTCACATTCGACGTGCATTTCAGAGCGTTGGCTGCATCAGCGCACGGCAGAACCAAACAAACCGCAATTGTCGTTGGCTCGCCACATTAGTGCGACTCGAAGAGGCGTCGACAAATTCTTTATACTCATGTGCAGAATCTCCGTTGTCGAGAACATCCGCCAGGATCGATAAGTTGGTTAACGCTGCATTTCGGTCGATCTTTACTGGGTGATCGAGCTTGACATAGGCTTGTAGTTGGGATTGCGGCGTGTGGGTATGGATAATCGCGAGCAGCAAGGCGTAGAACTCATACGACTTCATAATCGATGTGTTGTGTATATCAGTGAGGGCGATCACGGTATCTAGAGCCTGCTCAATCGCCACCGTGAGCTCTTCTGCCTGCGGGAACGCTCGATCGAATTGCCTATAAATCGTGTCAAGTTTGGCTTTTGACGTCGTCTGGATGCCGTTGACGAGGGCATGAGTTACTTCGGTAAATAGCTTGGTATCCTGCATGCGCACCAGCTGTTTATCAGTTAAGACCCCGATAGTTCTAAGGGTTGAATCATAGCGAGAGCTGATTCGTTGTACGAATAGCTTGAAACTTCCCTGATAAACGGCGTGGCGTTGTTCCTCGGGATTAAGCGGAATCGTGTATAGGTTCATGCGGCGGAACACTTCGCGAACTTCCGCACTCGTTGTCGAAGTAAACAAGTCATACGAGAGCGCATATTCGAGGAATCTTGCTTTCAGCTCATCGGGTAAGTCATCAAAAGCATGGCTACGTGCTTCGGATAAATCAATTACAGAAGATAAGCGCAGCTTGTTATTGTAGAAGTCAAAAATTGCCCGACTTCGCTGTTGGCCGTCTACGATCTCGCGGATTGTTCTTTTACTTTTCAAGTCCAGTACCTGGTTCAACGCGAGTTTGGGCATCGGGTAACCCAGAAGTATGGTTTCAATGAGGTACGATTGAGCTTGCGGAGGCCACACTTTATCGCTTCGCTGATAATCGTGGTTGGCGATGATGTCGGAACGCATCATCGCTTCGCAATATTCTGCGACACTGATCGTACTGGGAGTGCTTTTCATGTGCCCCGATTCTTACTCATGTCTAGCTGTCGCTATCTGCGCGATCCTACCGGCTTGACACGTCGTCAGGAGCGCAACTAGTCCGCGTCGTCACGTTCTTGATCTTCTGCCGGCTGGTCTCGAACTGCCGGTTGGAATCAGAGTTTTGCACAGCACAATTCGCAGTGGTGGCGGGCGAGGTGGCCGCGGTGACGTCGCGCCTGACGGTGTTTGGTGTCGGCGTCCTTCGTCGGGCGACGCACCGCGTAGGCGGCGAGCACAAGCCACCGTTGAGGACGAAGTCGCCTGCATGGGAGCTGCGGGTGAGTCGATCAACGATTCGAGGGTGTGCCGGATCATGTACCCATGCGTCGGTGCGGCCGTCCCGTCCTTTGCCGCCGCGGAGCGGGCGACCAATTGGACCCGGCGAAACACAGCGTCGCCGGTAGTCACCCGAGCATCTCCAATGCCCGCTGGACTGGGGACTTCGTCCGCGGTAGGCGTGTAGCAATGTCGATCAGCCGCGCTGGTTCGCCGCCCCGACGCAGCCATTCGCGCAGCGCATCGCGCGCCAACTCGTATCCGACCTCGCCGCGCAGCCGGAACGCGTCCGCGATCGACCGCTCGGGCGAGTAGATCCCGATTGTCTGATCCGATCCCGGGATCGCGATCTCTTCGCGTCCGATGTGGAATGTGGTCCGGTCGAATTGATGCCATGCGATCGTAGCCGTGCTCGCGGGAGTCCTCGACCCCCGTGGGATCGCGACGTCCGGCGCAGTGGGGATTGCGTCGGTCAGGTCGTAGTGGGCGAGCGCCGAGGTTAGGCAGATCGTCGCATCGGGGCGGCGGGTTGTGGCCTCGATCTGATCGCAGTCGGCCACCGACACACCCGCGGGCAGATAGATACCGCGGGCGATGCGCTCCAACCGACCCGCACGGGCGCCACGGTAGAGCGCGCTGCGCGACAGGCCGACCTGGCCCGCAGTGCGTGGCGTCAGGGCCTCCACCAGGCACCCCCTGTCATCAGCGGCGTGATACAGAACGTCTACAGATAATATCAGCTGTAGACGTTTAGTTCCGATATACGCGAAGTGGAGATGAGGAGCACGTAGGTCGGTCCTCGCCTGCGATATGGCCGCTGCCGCAGTTGCAGAGCATGCTTACGGTGGCGCAGCAGTCATCGTTTATTCATCGCGAATGATTGAGAAATGACCCGATCCGCTCGGTTTTGGCGGGATCATCGGCACGTCTAATCCGTTGTTGCATAGAACAATTGCGCATCTTCCGGACATGGCGAGATCGACCTTTTGCAAATCCGTCGGTCGCGGGTTCGAGCCCCGCCCGCCCCACCTGAACAGCCCCACCATGAACAGCCTCACCATGAATATGTATGACGTCGGCTGATGCGTGACATGTCGCCTTCGGGTGATGCCTGACAGCGGTTTCGGCTGATCCTTGACACTTCCTTTGATCAGCGGAATTCGCGTCAACCAGTCGGCTCGCAGGAATGACCACCTTCGGCGATCCTCAGCAACAGCCGGACTGAAGGCCGATCGACAGGTGTCCTGACTATTGGCTGTAAGGCCGTCAAGCCTTGCACTTCGAGGGTGCGCAGCGCCCCCGTTCGCCCACTGCTTGGACTAGCCCGCGGGGTGCGGCTCAGTCGTCAAAGCCGTTGGCGCCGAGGGTGATATCCCATTGGCCCACGCCGTGACGGGCGAGACCCATGAGGACCAGGCCTGTTCCTTCCAACCAGTGCGCCATGTTCAAGCCTCCGACGTCCAGGGGGCGCAGCCCGATACTCGCGATGAACTCCGATACATGTGCCTTGGCCTGCGCATCGTCGCCAGCGAAGAACACATCGAGCGTCCGACCCTCCTTCAGGACATGACCGAAGACGGTGTTGAAGGCCTTCACCACGCTGGCGCCGGCCGGGGCCGCCCTGGCGACCTCCTGTGCGATCGAGGTGTCATCGGGGATGGCCAGCCCGTCGGCCTCGGAATTGAAGGGGTTGCTGATGTCCACGATGACCTTGCCGGCCAGCGCGTTTCCGTACTGGGCGACAACCGGCACGACATCGGCGTACCTCACGGCCACGATCACGATGTCCCCGGCCGGCGCGGTGCCGAAATCTCCCGTCCTGGCGCCGCCGCCGAGAGCCGTCGCGAGTTCAGTGGACTTGGACTGGTCGCGGCCGATGATCTCGACGGTGTTGCCGCCGGCTACCGCCAGCGCGCCGATGGCGCGAGCCATGTCCCCGGTGCCGATGATGCTGATGCTCTTCATGCTGTGCTCTCTTCCGAGGTCTCGGTCTTCCGCTTTGTCTCGTTCGTCCCCGGGAGCCGGTGGCGTGGGTGAAGTTGGGGTTCGGCCAGGTTCGGCCTGAAATGGCCGTTCCGGAGGTGTCGGCGACAGTGGCCCGTCCGGTGCGGTAACTACCTGCCCGCCGGGGGATCGGGCTTCACCGTCTCCGTGTCGGTGCGGAGTTCCCAGGGCTGCATGCCGAGGAGACCCGCAAGGCGCCCCTGCATTTGGACGCCGGACGGCAGCGGGCGCCACCATATGGTCACCTTGGCGACCTTGCCGTCCGCGTCAAGCAGGATGTAGTCCATCCCGTCGACCACGGTGTCTTCGATCTGCAGCCGAAAGTATGCGGCGTGGTGCGTCTTACCGCTGAGGACCTCCTTGTAGGTGAGGTCGGCCGCCACCGCGCCGACCGTCCGCATGGCTTCCAGGACTGCTTCGCGGCCGGTGACTGGCTCATCGCCGAGCGGGCCGTACAGCACCACGTCCTCGGCGAGAATTCCGGAAAGAGCGTCTTTGTCTGCGCCGCCGTGCATGCAGTCGACGAAGAATTCCACCGCGTCGCGGTGCGGGGCGAACGTGGTCATGGATACTCCCTTATGTCCTTTGTTGCACGTAGTGTGACCCGGCTGGTGCAAACACCCGTTCGTGTTGGTGTGCCGGGTCGTCGGGACCGGGGTGGTCGCCCTTCAGGGCGCGGCTACTCGATGACCCGAAAATGCATACGACACAACGGATTTCCGGGAGCCGGAGAGCCGGGACCGTTCTGCGCTGGTGGTCGCGGTCCGGTGCGCGACGTGTAGTAGACATGAACGCCGTTGTCGCTCACTAGATCAGTGTGGTACCGCCGTCGACCACCAGCTCCATTCCATTGACATAGCTCGAGTCCTCGGAGGCGAGGAACAAGGCAGCCGACGCGATCTCCTCAGGGCGGCCCATCTCTCGCCGTGGGATCACCGACTCGAACTGCGCCTTCATCTCCTCGTCCATCACCTCTTCCAACATCGGTGAGACGACCTGGCCGGGGGTCAGCACGTTCACCCGGATCTTCCTGTCCCGCAACTCCGACACCCACACGCGTGCGTAGGCGGGCAGCACGGCCTTGCTTCCCGCGTACACACTCCAATTGGGATAGCCCCTAAGGGAAGCGTTCGATCCGGTCATCAAGATTGAGCCGCCATCGTTAAACAGCGGGAGCGCCTTCTGCACCGTGAACAGCGTGCCGCGGGCGTTCAGCCAGAAGGCGTCATGGAAGTCCTCTTCGGTGATCTCACCGAGCTTGTTCTGCCTGCCCACCCCGGCGCTCGCCCACAACACGTCAATCGCGCCCTTTTCCTTCTTGACCGTGTCGAACAGACGGTCCAGATCGTCGAAGTCGGACGAATCGCCCTGCACGCCAGTCACGTTCCGCCCGATCTGTTCGACGGCCTGGTCCAGCGCGTCTTTTCGTCGGCCCGAGATGAAGACGTGCGCTCCTTCGTCAACGAACAACTTGGCGCCGGCCAGCGCCATACCGCTTGTCGCGCCGGTGATCACAGCGACCTTGCCATCGAGTTTTCCCACGATCACTCCATCCGTTCGAAGGTGCCGAGATTATGTACACCGATCCGTGTGCTTAACGTAACGGATGGCAATGCGGCGCGCAAGCTATGCACACCGATCCGTACCGAATACCGGTACGCTGGGCGTATGACGGAGCTGGAGAAGGGGCCGCGAGGCCTGCGCCGCGGCAGGGGCGCGCGAGAGCGCATCCTGGCCGCCTCCCGACAACTGTTCCGCGATCAAGGCATCAACGGCACCGGCCTGGACCAGCTCTGCGCGGTTGCCCAGGTGTCCAAGCGCACCTTCTACCAGCACTTCACCGGCAAGGATGAGCTGATCGCCGAACATTTACGCCGATTCGATCCCGACGTCCTGCCCGAGGTGTTCGACCGCACCGATCTGACACCTCGCGAACGGCTTCTCGCCGCCTTCGACATTGACGCGCCTCTGTGCCCGTTCATCGCGGCGGCCGTCGAAATCCACGACGCGGGCCACCCGGCACGCGCCCACGCCCGCGACTACAAGAAGGCTTTTGCCGCGCGGCTCACCGAAACCGCCCGCGAGGCCGGCGCCGCCAATCCCGAACAGCTGGGCGAACAATTGGCGTTGCTCTTGGATGGCGCTTCGGCCCGCAACCGAGTCCTCAACACCAAAACCTTCGCCACTGCCGCAGCCATCGCAGCCGTCCTCATCGACAACGCCATCCCCGCGGCCGCGGCACCGTCCGGCGCAGGCGGGCACCTGTCAACCGGGATGGGCCCGGGTGGGGGATCCGGCGGCGAACTCAGCCGAAGTTGACGCCGAGGGAGAAGTTGAAGTCCCCCAACGCCATAGCGGCCCACGCCTACCGACAGCAGGTCCGCGCCATACAGACGTGGTCCTTCGGCTTGATCCCGCCGCAGTTTCACGAGACGCGCCGAGCCTGCCTTGGCTGATCCGGGAGCGTCGGCACCGGGCCTTCTCGGATGACGATCGCGCCGGCGCAGAGTGGGTCGACCGCCGGGCGATCACCAATGGCGTGGTCAGTGTCGCCTGGCAGCAGGGCTGCGTCGGCGCGCACTACGCCGGCGGTCGCTGCGACGTCCACGCCCACGGTGACCTACTGCGCTTTTTCATCGGCGACGATCTGTTCAAGACTGCCGCGCGCACCAGCCGCGCGATCACCGAACGGAGACGTCAATCATCAACCGACTCTGAACAGCGGCCCCCCGTCGGGCTGCTCGCGCGGAAAGCTGGACTCAGTTCCCGGCGACGGCCTGCACCAGCATGGTCGCGGAAGGGCTCGACAACACCCAGTGACCGTTTTGATTGACAAACATCAAGGGCTTCGTAACCGGTGCCGACAGCTTTGGCCCCGAGACGGCCACATTGGACATGACCGTAGTCGGACCGTTCTGTTGGATGTTGGAGACGACAAACGACAACGGGAGCTGCCCGTTCCGGTAGGCCACTCTCAGCTCGTGATCCATCTCATGGCCCTCGCCGGACCCGATGCCGCCTTCGACGAGACCATCTTTGGTCCTATACGACACGCCCGGATTCGAAAGGTTGTTGAGGATGTCGGTTAACTGGTCGGGGGTCGGCAGGATCATCGTCGACGCGGGCTGGGGGGCCTGTGGTACCGGCACACCGACTGAGGCCAGGTGAACTTGAGGCGGGCCCGCAGGCGCAATGCCCAATGCGCTGGATGCCAGCCCGGCGGCGCCACCGCCAACGACGGCCAGTGCAGCCGCGCTGACGGCAATGGACTTCATGGATTTCATGGCTCTCCCTGTTGTGCGCATGGACGTGCGGGGCTGTTCCTCGCATCTTTACGCCGACACTTTGCGCTGGGCACATCGTGCCTCAATATGTGGGCCCAAAACTGCTCTGCATCAATCGGTATCAACCTGTTAGGAAACTGTAGTGCCGCTCCTCATCCCCGACTCATGACGAAATCCCGCTGCGCTCACCTTTGCCTTTGGTTCCAATCCGACAGGGCACCGACCGGACACCGCCGCGCGTCATTCGAGGTGCATTCGCGCGCTGCCTGGTCGTGATCCTTCGCGAAAGATGACAGGTCCGCTCAGGCGGCCGGTCTCGCCGGGTCGACGTATATCGCGATCTGTAAGCGTCGAGCGTGCACGACTAACCTCATACCGGTGACCATGGATACGAACTTTGACGCCATTCGCGCTGAGGAGATCAAGCGGGGTGACAACATCGAGTTCCCGCCCAACGACCCAGGGGTGAAATGGCTCGTCGACGAAAACAGGGCAATAAAGCCGCCTTGCAACCAGCCTGGCGCGCTGTGGTATGTCGAGGAGGAGGCGGAACCGATCCTTGGCAGCCCGTTGGGCGATCTATACATATTCACCGTCAAAGAGGTCGGGGCGGGAGCCGCAGTCGAGGTCCGAGTCAGGGGTCATGTGCCCGTCCGGCGTTCCAAGCGAAACTACTGATCAATTCGCCGGTGTCGGCCAATGCGTGTCGTGGTACGGGTGCGGCCGAAATTCCACGCCAAAAGGTTGTGGCGATAATGCAAACGTGGGTATGAGTTCCGCATCGCCAACGAAGGAGACAGCGATGAACCAACGCCACGAGGATGACGCGCCGAAAAACGCTACCGACGCCCCCGAGTCCAGGCCCAAGGGGGACCCTGAGCCAGTGGCTCCCGAGGCGGGTGAGGGGCCGATACCTCCGCTGACCGGTAACCCGCGGCCTCCGATCGGGAATTGACCACCCAAGTCCTCAACCCCACTGCACCGCCGATCTGCAATCGACGGTGAGCACCGATCCGGCCGGGAAAAATGCCCTCGCACCGCCGCAAGATTCCTCTGTCACGCTCATGACGTGAACGAATTCCTCGCACCGCCATGCCCGTGCGGCAGCGGCGTCAGCTACCGCGAGTGTTGCCAACCGCTCCACCACGGCGAGCGCCAGGCCCGCACGGCCGAGGAATTGATGCGGTCGCGGTATTCGGCCTTCGCATGCGGCGACGCCGACTACTTGTTCCGCACGTGGCACCCGCGCACCAGGCCGGCCGACGTGACCATCGACCCGGCCCTCACCTGGGCGGGACTCGAAGTCGAAGACACCGTCGCGGGCGGTCCCGACGACGACCGCGGTGAGGTGGAGTTCACCGCCCGGTTCGAGGCCGAGGGCCGCGCCGGCAGCCTGCACGAGCGCAGCCGATTCGAGCGCCGCGCCGGCCGGTGGTTTTACGTCGACCCGGAAGATGGATGACCGCGTCGCGCGTTGAGAAGCTAAAAGCACCGGCAACCGAAACGAGGCACCGCCATGACCGCAGACTTGCCTGACACCGCCCTCGAGCTGCGTTCGTTGGTGACGTCGGACGGCACGCTCGAACTCTCGCTGCGCGACGTTGCGGTTCCCACCCCAAACCACAACGAAGTACTGGTCCGCGTCGAAGCCTCGCCGATCAACCCGTCGGACCTGGGCCTGCTCATCGCCAGCGCGGACCTGACCAAGGCGACGGTCGCGGGCACGCCCGAACGTCCGGTCGTCACCGCCCCCGTCGCCAAGGAGACGCTGCCGGGGCTCGCGGCCCGACTCGACCAGTCGCTCCCGGTGGGCAACGAGGGGGCGGGAACGGTGGTGGCCGCGGGTTCCTCCGACGCGGCCCAAGCCCTGCTCGGCAAGACGGTGGCGATCGCCGGTGGCGCGATGTACTCGCAATACCGCGCGGTCGACGCGTCCGCCTGCCTGGTCCTGCCCGAAGGGGCCACGGCGCGCGACGGCGCGTCGTCGTTCGTCAACCCGATGACGGCGCTCGGAATGACGGAGACCATGCGCCGCGAAGGCCATTCGGCCCTCGTCCACACCGCCGCGGCGTCGAACCTCGGACAAATGCTGGTCAAGATCTGCCTGAAGGACGGCATCCCCCTGGTCAACATCGTCCGCAAGCCCGAGCAGGAAGAGCTGCTGAGGTCGCTCGGCGCCACCCACGTCCTGAACTCGACGGCACCCTCGTTCGAGGCCGACCTCCTCGAGGCTCTCAAGGAGACATCGGCGACGCTCGCGTTCGACGCCACGGGTGGCGGCACGCTGGCGAGCCAAATCCTCAACGGCATGGAGAAGGCGGCCAACGCGACCGCCACGGAGTACTCGCGCTACGGGTCCAGCACCCACAAGCAGGTCTACATCTACGGCTCCCTCGACACCGGTCCGACCGTGCTCGACCGGAAGTTCGGCATGGCGTGGGGTGTCGGCGGGTGGCTGCTCACCTACTTCCTGCAGAGCGCGGGCGCCGAGACCTTCGGCCGGCTGCGGGCCCGGGTGGCCGCGGAACTCATGACGACATTCGCGAGCAGCTACACCCGCGAGGTGTCCCTCGCCGGCATGCTCGCCCCCGACGCCTTCACGGCGTACGTCAGGCGGGCGACCGGAGAGAAGTTTCTCGTGACTCCGAACGCCCTGCCCTGACCCCCAAGAGCGAGTGACGGGACTCGAACCCGTGTATACGGCTTTGCAGGCCGCTGCCTAGCCACTCAGCCACACCCGCACGAATCGCCACCCTGCCAGCGCGGGTCGCCGGGGGCCAGCGTTTGCCTCGGCGCGATCATTTCGGCCGCGGCCATCGCCCTGCCCCGTACATCAACCGCTACATTGCCCGTATGCGCGTCGCTCGCCTCTGCGGTGTGGTCCTGGCGATCCTCACCGCGGGCCTGCTGCTGACAACCCCCGCCGGCGCGCAACCGCCGTCGACGCTGACCGACCACATCACCGACAACTCCGGCGCGCTGACGGATCCCCAACGGGCGGCGGTCAGCTCGGCGATCGACCGGCTCTACCGCGACCAAGGCATCCGGCTGTGGGTGGTCTACGTCGACAATTTCTCGCGATTCCGACCCGACAACTGGGCCGACAAGACCCGTGGCGCCAGCGGGATGGGTGATCACGACGTGCTGCTGGCCGTGGCCATCAACACCAAGCTGTACGCGTTCAGCGTGCCGCCGGGGATCCAAGGCCTCACCGCCGCCGAGGTGGGCAGTTTGCGGACCAGGCGGATCGACCCGGCGGTGGCCACCAAAGACTGGAGCGGTGCCGCGGTCGCGGCGGCCGACGGGCTAAATCAAGCGGCGGCGGGGCCGGATCATCCGGCGGGCTCGTCGAAACGGATCTGGTTGCTCATCGCGATCGGTGCCGTCGTCGCGGTGGCCGCGGTCCTGGCGCTCTTCGTGCTCCATCGCCGGCGCGCCGCGCGGCGGGGCCATCGAGGCGCCGGGCAACCGGACGTCGAAGCCGGCGACGATACGTCGACGCGGGCGTTGGCCACCGCCGACGCCCGAGTGCGCCAAATCTCGGACTACGTCGCCCGGCACCAACAAAGCATCGGGACCGACGCCAAAACCCGCTTCGACGACGCGAAACGGTACCTGGCGGCGGCGCACGGCACCGAAGGAACAGACGACGCTGAAGTGATCGCCTACGCCAACAGGGCCTCCACGCTGGCCGCTCAAGCGCAGACGCTGGCGAACGCCGACGTGCTGGCCGCGCACCGTACGCCACGCCGGCGATCGGCGCGGTAACGACCGCGACCCATAGGGTGGCGGGTGGGGGACACGCCGACGTGGCTGCCGGCGCTGACACTCAACTAGCGCTTATGTTGTACTGAGCTGCCGCTCATCTCGTGGCGTTATTGTGCCGGGTCACGAACCCGGTTGGGGCGCAATCGATCTCGGACCTATGTATCTCGTAAGTCCGCCGCCCGGGCGGAACGTTGAAATCGTCGGCGTCGTTGAATCGTTGACGGCATCTCGGCGCTGAGGTCCGCACAAGGCTTAAGGGGAGGAAACCATGGCGATCACCGACGTTCCAGCCTTCGCCCACCTGACGGACGCCGACATCGAGAGTCTGGCCGTCGAGCTGGACGCGATCCGGCGAGACGTCGAGGACTCGCTCGGCGAGCGCGACGCGCGCTACATCCGCCGCACCATCGCCGCGCAGCGTGCCCTCGAACTCGCCGGCCGGCTCGTGCTGGCCGGCAGCTCGAAACGCTCGGCGTGGTGGGCGGGCATCGTGACCCTGGGCCTGGCCAAGATCATCGAGAACATGGAGATCGGTCACAACGTCATGCACGGCCAGTGGAACTGGATGAATGATCCCGAGATCCACTCGACGACGTGGGAGTGGGACATGAGTGCGGCGTCGAAACATTGGATCTCCGCCCACAACAATCAGCACCACAAGTACACCAACATCCTCGACATGGACGACGACGTCGGCTACTTCGTCCTGCGCGTGACGCGCGACCAGCCGTGGGAGCGCTACAACGTCGGCAACCTGCTGTTCAACGCCCTCCTCGCGCTCGGGTTCGAGTGGGGGATCGGCTTGCAGACGGTCGACCTGGAGAAGCTGCTCGAGCCGGGGCCCGAACGTGACGTCATCGCCGTGCGGACCCGCGAATTTCTGGTCAAGGCCGGCCGCCAGGTGGTCAAGGACTACGTCGCGTTCCCGGCGCTGACGTCGCTGTCGCCGGCGGCGACCTACAAGTCGACGCTGACGGCCAACGCGGTGGCCAACGTAATCCGCAATGTCTGGGCGAACGCGGTGATCTTCTGCGGCCACTTTCCCGATGGCGCCGAGAAGTTCACGAAGACCGACATGATCGGCGAGACCAAGGGGCAGTGGTATCTGCGGCAGATGCTGGGCAGCGCCAACTTCGACGCGGGGCCCGTGCTGCGGTTCCTGAGCGGCAACCTGTGCCACCAGATCGAGCACCACTTGTTCCCCGACCTGCCGAGTAACCGGCTGCACGACGTCTCGGTGCGGGTGCGCGCGTTGTGCGAGAAGTACGACCTGCCCTACACCACCGGCCCGTTCTTGGTGCAGTACGGCAAGACGTGGCGCACCATCGCCAAGCTGTCGTTGCCGAACTCCTACCTGCGCGACACCGCCGACGACGCGCCGGAGACCCGCAGCGAGCGAATGTTCGCCCAACTCGAGCCGGGCTATGCTGCGACGGACGGCGTGACGGGGCGCCGCCGCGGGCTCAAGACGGCCATCGCCGCGGTGCATTCATGGCGCAGTGCCAACCCGCGCCGCCGCCCGGCCCGCATCTCTACGTAGCGGGCAGTTGGCGCTCGATCTGCGGGGATACTAGTTTTCCTGAGGTGACGTTCTCAGCTGCTCGTGCAGTCGCACGGTGGATCGCCCCATTCCTGTCAGTCGCCGCCGCTGCGAGCACGGCTCTGCCCACCGGTCCGACGCCGGTCCGCCCCGCCCCCGCGGTGCGCTTGGCCAGCGACGCCAATCCGTTGGCCGGGGCGCCGTTCTACGTCAACCCCACGTCGGCGGCCATGCGCGCCGCGCAGAGCACCGACCCGCCGAGTCCCCAGCTGGCCGCCGTTGCCAACACGCCGCAGGCGTACTGGATCGTCCCGGGGTCTTCGGCTTCCGCGGTCGGCAAGTACACCGGTGACGCAAACGCCGCCGGCGCCATCCCGGTTTTGTCGCTGTACGGGATCCCGCACCGCGACTGCGGCAGCTTCGCCGCGGGCGGCATGGGATCGGCGGCGGATTACCGCTCGTGGGTCGACGGCATCGCGTCGGACCTGGGCGCCTCGCGGGTCGCGATCGTCGTCGAACCCGACGCGCTCGCCATGGCCGACTGCCTGTCTGGCGACCAGCGCCAGGAGCGCTACGACCTGATCCACTACGCCGTCGACACGTTGAGCCGGGACCCGAACGCGGCCGTGTACGTCGACGCCGGCCACCTGCGTTGGCACACCCCGGAGGACATGGCCGCCAGGCTCAACCAGGCCGGCATCGGCCACGCGCGGGGCTTCAGCGTCAACACCGCCAACTTCTTCACCACCGAGGACGAAATCGGTTACGGCGAAGCCATTTCGGGGCTGACGAACGGCTCACACTACGTCATCGACACGTCGCGCAACGGCGTCGGGCCCGCGCCCGATTCCGAGCTCAACTGGTGCAACCCCAGCGGGCGTGCGCTGGGTGTCCCGCCCACCGCGGCCACCGCGGGGGCGCACGCCGACGCCTACCTGTGGATCAAGCGCCCCGGCGAGTCCGACGGGACGTGCGGTAAGGGCGACCCGACGGCGGGCACCTTCGTCAATCAGTACGCCATCGATCTCGCGCTCAAGGCCGGCCGGTAGCCGGGCGCCACGCCTGACCCGGCGTCGGCAAAGCCGGGCCGAATCTCACACCCCTCCCGCTTCCGGGGTGCGGGCGCTTCAGTCGCTCCGACCCCAAGTCGCAGCTAAGGGCAATGCTATATACAATCGCCATTGCTGGTATACAGGGAGGCGCAATGGCATACGAGACGGCGGCCGAACGGGTGGCTTCGCAGCTGCGCCTCGAAATCCTGCAGGGGGACATCCCCCCGGGCTCGGGGCTTTCGCAGCACAGCGTTGCCGCCCGGTTCGGCGTGAGCCGCATTCCGGTGCGCGACGCACTGCAAATCCTCGCCGGTGAGGGGCTTGTGCGTCCCATGTCGAACGCCACCGCCGCGGTGACCGGGATGTCGGTCGGTGAGTTGCAAGAGCTGTACGAGCTACGCGAGGCGGTCGAGCCGCTCGCCACCCGCATTGCCGTTCCCAATGTGGGTCGGGCAGACCTGCTTACGATGCGTAAGCAGTTGGAAGTCATGGAACAACATGCCGACCCCCGCGTGTGGCTGACCGCCAACGCCGCCTTCCACGCGGCGGTGTACAAGCGCGCGAACCGACCGCGGATGATCGAGCTGGTCGAACGATTGCGTGGTCTCACCGACCGCTATCTGTATGTCCATCTCGAGGTGATCGGGCAGACCGAGCACCTCGTGTCCGAACATCTCGCCATCCTCGCCGCTGTCGAGGGCGGCGACGCTGCCCTGGCCGCCCAGCTGGTCCGCGAGCATCTGGCGACCTCGCACGACTTCATCCTCACCTACCTGCTGGAGAACCAAGCGACGGCCGACGGCGACGTCGACCCATTGACCGGCTTGCACGCTCGCCCGGTGTCACCCATCGGGCCGCGGACGTCGGAGACCCCGTCATGAACGGCGCATCGAAGTCATGAGGGCGCGAGCTGAGACTGGCAAGCTCAAGCGAACGGATGCGTCCCGCGCCGACGAGTCAGGGCAGCTCTTCGACCGCGTGCTGATCACCGAAGCTTTGGCTCGGTTGCACCCATCGCAGCGCAAGATGATCCACCGGGCGTATTTCCTCGGATGGGCGACGCACCAGATCGCCGCCGACCTGGACGTCACCGAACCTGTTGTGAAGTGCCGGCTGCACCATGCCCTGCGCGCCTTGCGGAACTCCCTCAACGAGCCAAACCGCGTTCGGCGATAAACGTGTGCGTCCGCAATTCGACGGCCGAGAAGGCGGATGCCACATCCGATCTGGGGCGACGGCGGACTGAAGACGGCCACGCCCGCTTCGCTTCCGAGCTGTTGCTGGTGGCCAGTTTCGCCGAGTCACCGTTTATTCACGAAAGTCCTGCGGGGCCACCAAAACCAGGTGCCAAGAAGGCGCGCGAGTGGCATGACGAGGAACAAACGCACGATCATCATGTCGAGAATCAACCCGATGCAGATAGTCGAGCCTGATTGGCCGATGTTCACGACGTCACTCGAGAGAAGCGCCAGCATGGTGAATGCGAACACGAACGCCGCTGTGACCACCACGCCGCCAGAGCCGGCCATCGCCCGGATTAGACCGGTCCTTACTCCCGCACCGATTTCCTCTTCGTAGCGCGAAAGTAAGAGCAGGTTGTAGTCGCAACCGACCGCGACAAGGACGATGAATGCGATCGGCAACGTCAGCCAATGCAGTTGGATGCCGACGAGGTCTTCCCAGATGAAGGCGGACAACCCGTAGGCAGCGGCGAAGGAAAGCATCACGGTGACGAGCACGACAACCGATCCGACAAATGCTCTCGTGACCAGTAAGACGATTACGAAGACCAACGCAAAGGTGGCAAACATCATGATGATGATGTCGTTTGCCGAATAATCCTGTACGTCGCGATAGTTCGATGCAGCGCCGGCCATGTATAGTTTCGCGCTTGATAAAGACGTTCCCTTCAGAGCTTCTTCCGCGGCGGCCGAGGCGCTTTCCACCTGCTTGATTCCCTCCGGGCTCATCGCCTCGCCCTTGTGGTAGAGCATGATGCGGGCGCCTTTGCCATCGGCGGTCATGAAGAAGTCAAGATTGGCCTTGAAGTCTGGCGTTTCGAACGCGTCCGGCGGGAGGAAGAAAAAGTCGTCATTCTTAGCGTTGTCGAACGCCTGGGCCATGTCGACCATCGGGCGAATAACGCTGTCCAACTGGGGGATAAGCGCATGCATCGTACTTTGCATGGCGAGGGTCAAGGCTTGCATGGTCGTCATGTTCTTCACCGTTTCATGCAGCTCGGTGACCAACTGCGGGGTCACCGTGTCGATAACAGTGAGGCCTTTCACCGTGTTGGCGAATTCTTGGCTCATCTGATCGACGTTGTCTATGGTTTCGTTGATCGATCGAAGAGCCCAGCAGATGGGGATGTCGAAGCAGTGTCTCTCCCAGTAAAAGTAGCTGCGCAAAGGCCGGAAGAAGTCGTCGAAATTTGCCAGCTTGTCTCGAGCGTCCTGCGTAATGGCTAGCAGTTGATCCGCGGATTGGCGCGATATGTGGGTCCCGATTCCCAGTTTGGTTGTCAGCTCTTCCATGCGTGTGGTGGAGTCGACCACGTCGCCCATTGTGGCTGCGAGGGCGTCGAGATCCGCTATGCGATCGCGTAGGAAGCCGATATTCTCGCCAATCTTGGTTCCCACGGAGCCCATGGCGTACGGGAGCGAAGCGTGTTCGAGCGGTCGACCGTTCGGTCGGGTGACGCTTTGCACCATTGAGATGCCCGGGACCCGATAAATGCTCTTGGTGATCCGGTCCAGGGCGATCATGTCGGTGGTATTGCGCATGTCATGATCCGACTGCACGTAGACGGCGTCAGTCGACATGTGACTCTTTGGGAAGTGCCTGTCCGCGACGGAATACCCGACGCTGGATTCGACGCTTGTGGGCGCGAAATCTCGGTCGTTGTAACTCACCTTGTATGCCGTGAGGCCTAAAACGCACAGCGGGATGACGAGAGCGGCCACCGCAATCATTGCGCCCGGCCAGCGGGCGATGGCGGTGCCGAGCCTGCGCCAAGCGGGGTTTGGTCTTTGGGCTCCCAGCGCCAACCACTTGACCTTGCTACTGACCGTGAGGATAGCGGGGCCGAGGGTGAGGGCAGCGACAACGGCGACGATCATGGACACCGCGCATGGCGGTCCGAGGGTGCGGAAGTAGTCCAGATGGGTGAGGGTGAGGCATAGCGTTGCCCCGGTGATCGCCAGACCCGATCCCAGGATTACGTGCGAAACGTTGCCGACGGACGTGTAGTAAGCGCTTTCGCGGTCTTGCCCTGATTGACGCGCTTCTTGGTATCGACCAACAAAGAAAATGCTGTAATCCGTTGTGGCGCCTAGGACGAGCGCCACCAACATGTTGGCGGCGAATGAGGAGATCCCGATAAGGTGGTGCTGAACGAGAAGCGAGACGATGCCGCGGGCCGCCGCCAATATGACCAGCACCCCCATCAGGGGAATAAGCGCCCTCGTGATCGAGCGGTAGGCGATCAGCAGCAGTGCGATGATGATGACGATTGTGACGATTGTCAGCGTGCCCATGCTCTCATCCGCCGCGTGCAGGGTGTCCGCGGCAAGTGGAGCGGGCCCGGTCACGTAGGTATTCAGCCCGCTCGGTTTCGGCAGCTTGGCCACGGTGTCTCGAATCGCCTGCACCGATTGATTCGCGGTGGCGTCGCCCTGGTCGCCGACTGGGCGGATCGTGACCGTTGCGACCTCGCCGTCGGCGCTCTGCTGCCCCGACATCGTCACCGGCTTGGCCCAAAGGTTCTGGATTGACTGCACGTGCCTTGTATCGCGCACGAGTCGGGCCACCAACTCGTTGTAATAGCGGTGATCGCCGTCGTTGAGTTTGCGTCCTTGGCTTTCCAGGAGAATCACCGCGACACTCGTGTATTTGGATTCCTGAAACGCGTTGCCGCTGAGAATCGCTGCCTGCGACGACGGGGCGTCGCGGGGGATCATGGCCCCGGCGTTGGCCTTCGTGGTCTCCTCGAGAGAGGGCACGAACAGGTTGGTAGCCACACCGACCAGCACCCAAAAGACGATGATCGGAATCGCCAGGGTCCGTAAAAGTCTCGCGACGCGGGGCGACTTCGAACGTTCCCCGCGATTCTCGCGAACGAGCATTTCAGTGCTCACGCTGCGGCCACCGTGCAAGCTACGGCGGCACCCTTATGGGAGACTGAGTGCTCGTCACGGACCTCATTATTGACAATAATCCGACAACCCACCGAATTGCCGTCGACCTGGGCGACGAGGCTCAGCGTGGCCGAAGGCGACGTTGTCGTTTCCGAGTGCGACCACGGAAGCGAGGTCAAGACTACTTCGATCGGCCGGCTATTGAGATCCGCGTAGGCCACTTTCCCGCCGCTGTCGAGAGTTCCGAACACCTCATAGGTGACATCCTTAGGATTGATTTCGACGATTGTCGGGGGTAATGAGCTGGGCGAGGGCGGATGGCTAATGGCCTCAGAATTGCGTCGAACCATGCCGATCCCGTAGCCGGTGACCAGGACCACGGCCAGGACCACCGTCGGCAGCCATATCCCACCCACGACCTTTTTGAGGTTCCGGTTTTTGTGCCTGGTCTCCACAGCTCTTCCTGACCACTCTCAAATTCGTGTTTTCGTCAGTGCAGCAGTCCCGCCTTGCGGGCGTCGAACCGTAGTCGGTCGCGGTGATCGGGGTGAGCGATGGCGATCAGCCTGTGCGCTCGTTCGCTCAGTGATGCTCCTCGCAATGTCGCCACTCCGTACTCGGTCACGACGTGGTCGATCGTGTTTTTCAGGGTGGTCACCACGCTGCCGGGGCTGAGTTGGGCGCGGATACGTCCGATTCCGGAGCTCGTCGTGGCGTGCAGCACCAGAAATGCCCGCCCGTTCGGCGAATACATTGCGCCGCGGGCGAAGTCCGCCTGGCCTCCCGAGGACGACCAGTACCGGCCGGCGATCGTCTCGCTGGCCGCCTGGCCCATGAGGTCGACTTCGGTGGTGGCGTTGATCGAGATGAAGTTGGGTTCTTCGGCGATCACCCGGGGGTCGTTGGTCCATTCGACGGGCAGCATCTCCACGGCCCTGTTGTGGTGCAGCCAGGAGAGGAGTTGAGTCGACCCGACCGCGAATGCGGCCACGTGCTTGCTGCGGTGATGGCGTTTCAGCGCCCCTGTCGCAGCACCGGACTCGACCAGTTCCATCAGCCCGTCGGAGAAGCACTCTGTGTGGACGCCAAGGTTGTTGTGCTCGACGAGCTCCGAGAGCAGGGCATCGGGAATGCTTCCTACGCCAACCTGGAGGCAACTGCCGTCAGGCACCCGTTCGGCGACGAACTGGGCGATCGTCTTGTCACGAGGGTCGCTGGGACGCTTGGTGATTGCTGGCATAGGCACGTCGGTGTTGATCCATCCGGCTACCTTGCTGATGTGGATGTGGTTGCTTCCATACGTGAACGGCTGCGCGGTGGTGGTTTCGAGAAAGACCGGCACTTCGTCGAGGAATGAGGCCACGTAGTCGGCGTTGGTGCCCAGGCTGAAGTAGCCGCGCGCGTCGGGGCCATTGGCCGCCGCGATGACCAGGTCGGGTTTCACGTTGCGGCGCAAAATCATCGGCACCTCAGAGAAGTGGTTGGGCACCAGTTCGACATGTCCGTCCCAATAGGCCTGCCGGGTGCCCGGTCCGAGGTAGTAACTGACGTGTCGCAGGTGATCCCCGAATTCGCCGCGAATATAACGGCGCTCGATAAACGCGTCCATCTGGTGAATACGGACCCGGTCGAGCTCATCGGCGTGCTGCTCGAGAGTGCCGACCAGCGTGGGCGGCTCGCCGAATCCGATCGGCACGAGGATGTTTGCCCGCGGAGGAACGAATTTCAGCATGTCGGTCGCTGCGCTAGGCGAGTACTTCTTCTTCACGGGACGACTCTCCCTTCTGTTCAGTAGGAGCGGGGCAGGCCCAGGACGTGCTGTCCAAGGAAGGCCAGGATCATGTTGTTGTTCACGGGCGCGACCTGATAGACTCGCGTTTCGCGGAATTTGCGCTCCACGTTGTATTTGTCCACGAATCCGTAGCCGCCGTGGACGTCGAGACAGATATTGGCCGCTTGCCAACTCGCCTCGGAAGCAACGAATTTCGCGGCGTTGGCTTCGGCGCCACAGGGCTCACCGGCGTCGAACAGATCGGCGGCACGGTTGCGCATCATGTCCGCGGCGAGCACCTGGGTGTAGGCACGGGCCAGCGGGAACTGCACGCCCTGGTTGGCACCGATGGCGTGGCCGAAGACGGAGCGGGTGTTGGCGTATTGGATGGCGGTATCGAGGAACCAGTAGCCGTCACCGACGGCTTCGGACGCCAGCAGGATCCTTTCGGCGTTCCAGCCGTCAATGACGTAACGAAAACCTTTGCCTTCCTCGCCGATCAGGGCCGACGCGGGGATGCGCATCTGGTTGTACCAAACCTGGTTCGTGGCGTAGTTGAACATGGTCCGTACGGGGTCGACGACCAGTGTCTGTGGTGCGTTGGCGCGGATTTCCCGGAGGTCGACCAGGAAGAGGCTGATCCCGTCGGCGCGTTGCGCTGGGTCTTGGGGCCGGTTCTCGGTGCGTGCGAGCAGCATCAGGAGGTCCGATTGTTCAATGCGGCTCGTCCAGTTCTTGTGCCCGGTGACCACGTAGTCGTCGCCGTCTTTGGCCGCGAAGGTGATGATGTCGGGTGTGTTCGAGCCGGCTTCGGGCTCGGTGATCGAAAACGCCTGTAGCCTCAGGTTTCCGCTGGCGATCTCGGGCAGGTAGCGCTGCTTCTGTGTGGTGGTGCCGTGCCGCAGCAGGGCGCCCATGGTGTACATCTGAGCGTGGCAGGCCGCCGAATGTCCGCCGGAACGGTTTACCTCTTCGAGGATGATGCCGGCTTCGGCCAAGCCCAGGCCCAGCCCGCCGAACTCGGTGGGAATGAGGGCAGCGAGGTAGCCCGCCTTGGTCAACGTGTCCACGAACTCTTCGGGATATTCGCGGTTGATGTCCCGTTCGCGCCAGTATTCTTCATCAAATTGTCCACACAGGTGGCGGACCGCGGCGCGCAGCTCGGCGCGTTGTGGAGTGTCGGCACTGTTGGTCAGCTGGATGGTCATGATGCGGTTTCCTTTTCGCTCAACTTGTTTTGCGAGCGGCCGGCCATTCCTGCAGCGGCAGCCAGGACTCGGTAGGCCTGCTCTATGCGGGGTTTGTCGATCATTTGGCCGTCGAGTTGCACGGCCGAGCCGTGGGCGGCCCGCGCTGCATCGACGATCCGCTGTGCGTGGTCGATCGCCCCGGCTGACGGGGTGAAAGCGGTGTTGACAGCGCCGACCTGATTGGGGTGGATGCACTGTTTTCCGCCGAACCCGAGTGCCGCCGCGCGGTTGCTGTCCCGTCGGACAGCCTCGGTGTCCGTTATTGCAGCGGTGACGCCGTCGATTGGTGCGGCGAGCCCGGCCACCCGGCAGGCCAGCACGAGAACGGATCGCGGGAACAGGAAGACGTCTTCGTCGCGGCGGCCGTGAAGACCGAGGTCGAGCGCGTAATCCAGGCTGCCGAACGCGAGTGTGGCGACGTTTGGGCCGGCGGCGATGTCCGAGGCGTTGACTATCCCTTCGGCAGTCTCCACCAATGGCACCACGG